>DASTSL010000114.1:0-119130 GCA_035760705.1 Meiothermus sp.
CTTGGACGCCGCCGTGCCGTCTCCGCTGAGGGTGTTGTCGTGCTCGACCTTGGTCAGCCCACCTCCTCCTGGCCCTAGCGCCACACAGCTCGAGCTTCCGTCCGCCCCCACTGCATTCATGGCTTGACCCGAAGCGCAAGGAGTACTCGAAAGCTTGGCTTTGAAGGACTCGAGCGGGTCCACCGCGTTCTTGAGTGCGGAGAAGTTTGCATTCACCTCTGCCGCCTTGATGGAGGTGCCTGCTGTAAAGGCGTTGGGGACGGTAACCGCCAGCACCGAAAGCCCCGACGCCACCACGAATGCACCGATCAAGAAATACTTGAGATTGCTCCCTTTCATACATCCCTCCTAAGGCGGAAAATCTCACGAACCAATTCAGCTTGCTCAGGAAGATTGCTCTCTTTCATACATCCCTTCTAAGTAGTTCCACGATAGAAAGGTACTGTGGGGTGGAGTAGACCCACACCAGGACGCGCCGAAGCCAGCTCGAAGAACTCCCGCTTTACTCCTGAGGTGAGTATCTCTATCGTGGGCACACGTATCACCTACTGCCAAGTCGCCGAGTCCCACTGGCTGTTATCCCAAACCCCGCCCTGCGGTGACCCCTGGGTGCCACAGCTTCCCGCGGTCAGGAGCAGGGACAGCAGCAATGCGATCGCTGCAAGCCAACGTTTTTTCATGCTTCACCTCCTTTCGACCAAACCGAATCCCTGCCCGACCCCCTCGAGGCTTGCAAGGCGCGGGCCCCGATAGGCAGCCTCAAGGTTGCGGCACCGTGATGGACACCACTTCCACCCCCAGCAGCGTCCCCGTGTCGGTGTTAAAGTTCAGCCGCAAGGCTAGGTTGAGCGGCAGGATAGGGTCGGTAGGCGTCACCGGATCGGGGGGTGTCGCGGCCCGAAGCCGGAAGATGAGGTTGATGGGGTCTTCAGGTACGGCAGGGAGGGTGAGTTGCTGGGCTCCGGTGGCCCGATAAGTCAGACCGCTCGAACTGCCCACCCCCGCCACCTGGTCCAGGTTGACGTGGATGCGGATGGGGTCTCCGGGGTACGAGGAGGCCACCACGTGGATGCGCCCGCTGAGCGGCACACTGTCCAGCGAGCCGTTCGCCAGCGGGACAAACACGGTCCCGGCCAGGGGGGCTTGCAGGCCTCTGGTGCGCAGCGCGGTGTACCCCGCTATGGTACTGGTGTTCTGGCTGCAAGCGCCCAGCAGCAGGGCCAGCGCTATGGCCAATGCAGAGAGATGGTTTGGTTTCATAACAGCCTCCTGAGTCCTACTGTTTCTACGAACCTTCTAAGGTTCCCAAACTGCCGCTCGAGGTGGTCAAGCCGGGCCAGGGTCATTTGATGACCTGGGCAACGGTGATGGTGCGCGTGCGGGAACTGGTGGAATGACCGTCGTTGACAAAGAGGTAGAAAGTCCAGGTGCCAAAGCCGCGCTGCAAGGGATCGAAGCTAGCCGTGCCATCGGGGTTGGTGGGGAGTTTACCCAGGCCGGCGCACTCCAGGGGCGTCCACTCGGGTTTGCAGGCCGACCAGCTATAGCTGAGAGGGTCGCTCTCGAGGTCGTGAGCCACTACCGAGAGGCTCAAGGGACGCATGGTCTCCACCCGCTGCCCGTCGCCAATATCGTTGCCGTTTGCGTCCTTGATGTGCATCTCGTCAATTACTGGGGGCTGGTTGGGGGGCGGGTCCACCACGTTCACGTTCACGCTGGCCTCGGCGATGGCTCCCTGCCGCCCGATGGCCCGCAGGGTCAGGGTGCGAGGGCCGTTGGTGGTGAAGGTCAGGGAAGTGCTGCACCCCGAACCGGGAAACTCGCCGGACACGCTGCTACGCCAGGAAAGGCGCTCGCAGGGCAGGTCCAGGCTGGGGGTGCCCTCCCTGGCGAAGCCGGAAAGCTGCACTGGGACGCCCCGGTACACCGTCGCGTTCGGCGCGGGTTGGGTGATGGTCACTTGGGGAATCAGCGTGGGTGGGGTAGCCTTGAAGCGAATCTCCTTGACGTCCTGCACCACCCCGTCCTGCCGCAACTCGATCTCTATGAAGGCGGGGGTCAGGCTGCTGATCTTGTGACCGGCCAGTTCCTCGAGGCTGAACAGCCCGTCGTAGGGGGTGATGGAGGCCAGGCTATAGGTCCCTACCGTGAGGGTGCGCCGGGTGGTGCTTGGCAGGCTGCCCGCGTGGAGACGTACCAGCACCTCGTACTCCAGTGGCGCCCCGGTGAGGTTGACCACGTTGAAGCTCAGCCTGGGGTTGGCGCTGCTGGGGATGGCGCGGCCCGAGTCGGCGTCGTAGGGGATATAGCCAAAACCCTGGGTGTCGTCGAAGAGGTACCCGCCCAGGTAGCGGCCATCCCACTTGCTGCTGGAGAGCAGGGTGGCATATGGGTCGTAGATGCTGAGCGAGGAGGGGGCCAGCTCGAGTGAGCCCCGGCGCTCGGCCTCGGGCCGGGGTTCGCCGTAGATCACCAGCGTGCTGAGGTCTTGGTTGGGCTCTGACGAGCAGCCCTTGGAAGGATTGTTGGGGTCTTTAAGCTTGCAGGTCCACTCCTTGAACTGCTTCCAGGTCATGAAAGGGTGGAAGCCATTCCAGCGGTCGTTGCTGTTGTTGATAAAGACCCCGTTGCCGTTGGCTCCGGCAATTATGAAAGCGTGCCATTGACGGTCGGAGGTGGCCACCAGCGGGCGAGCCGGACCCAGACCGAAGAAGCCGGTGGTGAGCTGGATGGCATAGGCGGTGAAGGGGGCGCTGGGCATCAGGTTGGGATCCCAGCGCAACCACTTCCAGAGCTGCTCGGGAACCCCGGTGTTCTTCACGAAGTCGCCCACCCAGCCGGATTGTTGGGCGGGCCAGTCCAGCATGTCGGTGAGGGTGTAGTTGGCCACCCGCCCGGTAGGGGCCCCGAAGGGGCGCCCATTGATCCCCGGCAAGGGCTTGAAATAGTTGATCAGCATGGCCATCGAGGTGGGGCTGCACCAGGGATACCCGGCCTGCCAGTAGAAGGGCACCTGCAAGGGGTTGTCCCCGCCCTCGGTGGGCACTTGCCGCACTACTACTGGGGTGTACAGCCCACCTCGCGGCACCTCTAGGGTCAGGGGATTGCCCTGAGCCTGGACCGCATTCAGCGAGAGGCCAGGGATGGGCCGCACATAGGTGGCTGGGCCGCCGTCCTTGGCATTGTCGGGGCTGGTCTCGAGGTAGAGGTAATAGGCGGGCTGGCTGTCGGGGGTGTAGGGGGCCTGCAGACTGGCCGGTTGTTTCAGACTGGCCCCGCCCAGATCCACCCGTACCGCCGGACCCACCGGCTGCATGGGATTGTCGGCGGGTTCTACGGGTTTTTCCCCCACCTCCAGCGTCACCGTACTGTCCTGGCTCAGGGCTCCCGCCAGGATCACCAACTTGGCTCCAGCGGTCTCTAAAGTGCCTCCCTGAGCAGCTGGGATGAAGGCCGAGGTGCTGCTGTCCTTGCCTCCACCGGACAGGTTGCAGGCCGAAAGGGTCAGCGCGGCCAGAATCCCCACGAGTGTTTTTCGCATCTTTACCTCCTGAGTTCCTCGCTTTGATCGAGGCGGAACCCACACCTCACGCAGTAGCGCGCATACGGCGAGGTGATGGGGGCTTTGCAACGGGGACAGGCCTCCAGGAGCCGGGTGCCGTCGTCAGGGCAGTACCTCTCCCCCGAAGCCGCCGGGACTGCCCGGAAGCAACGCGGGCACAGCCGGTAAGCAACGCCTATGGTTCCCACGCATTCAAACCTCCTCTGCCCTACAGGGTGGAGGAGGCCCGGTTATCTGCCGGTTAGTTCTTAGGAGGTTTTTGCCGGTCAAGTAAAAGTACCTAACGGTGGATCTGGTGATCGCCGGGGCCACCCAAGTACATGACCTCGGGTAAAAGGGTCCGCGAGCCAGCCTCTAGCCATCGTGCCTGGCGTAGCCATCAGCTATTGGCTATTGGCGACTTCTGCAAGAAGCCCAATCAGACAGGGTGACCCTCGAGAAACCCCTGCCAGTCTTGGGGCAATGCCTCGCCCACCTCTGTCATTCGTTCCCTGGCCTGCTGGTAGAGCCTCGAGAGCCCCCGGCGGTTGCCCTCCTGGCGCAGGGCCCGCAGGGTGAGGGCCAGGATTTCGGCGTCGTAGGGCTCGGCAGAAAGCAGAATCCTTCCCAAGCGCACGGCTTCGCGGGGATCGGTCTCGAGCAGGCTTCGGACCCGGCCCGCCAGAGCTTGGTACAAGGCCCCGCGCACGGCCTCGTCACGGTCCCCTGAGGCGTCCTCGAGCAAGCCCCCGCGCCACAGCTGGGTATCGCCGGTTTTGAGAAACAGCTCGGCGTCGGTCTCCAGCGAGCCCAGGGTATAGCCGCCCGGAGTGGTGGCGATGACCCCCTGACCAAGGTGGGCCCGGGCCTGGAACACCGCCTGTTTGAGCAGGTTGGCGGCCTCGGCTTCCGGCAGGCCGGGGTAGAGGGCCTCAAGCAACTCGAGGGTGCCCACTTCTGCACGCCCGGCGATGCGGGCTTCTACCAATAGGGCTAGAAGTTCTTTGCGTTTTTGGCCACGGACAGGTTTGCCCCCCAGGAGCATAGGGCCCAAAACCGCGAGGGGTGAGATGCCCCTCAGGGGAGCCTGCGGTGCGGGGGCTGGCTGGGCAAGCCGGGGAAACTCCCGCAAGATCCACTGCTCAAGAGAAGCCCAGCCCCGGCTTCTGGCCCGCTCGAGCCGCATCGAAACCCCGCTTAGGTTCCCCGTCAGCCGGTCAATTTTCACCCCTACCCCTTCCAGCATGAGAAGATCGCCGACCGAGTCGGCGATGGAGTAGGCTTCGCGGAGGTCTTGCAGGGCTCGCTCAGGGTGGCCCAACCGTTCCAGGGCTTCGGCTTGGGCATCCAAGTACATCCCCAGAAGCTGTGGATAGTTACCCTGGCGCAACTGCGCGATAGATTCCTCGGCGGCGGCCAAACCCTCTGCCGGGCGACCTGCGCGAACTAGGGCATAAATCATCTGAATCTTGGCGTTGATTTTAGCCCTCGGACTTTTGAGCGTTTCGGCCAGAGCACACGCCTCCCTGGCGTATTTCAGGCCGAGCTGGGTGCTGAGGGGGGTTCCTCGGGAGCTATAGAGCCAAGCCAGGGAATTGAGCACGCTGCCCAGGAAGTCCGAGGCATCCAGGCGGCGCAGGTATTCTAGCGCCTCGAGGTGGTAGTCCTCGGCTACCTGATCCTGATTCAGTTGCAGAAGGCTGGCCGCCATATGGTTTTTCAAGATGGCACACCACCGCCCATCCCCTAGGTTCGAAAATACCCCGTAGGCTTCCTGAAACGCGCCCAGGGCCTCGGCAAAACGGGCCGAGTAATGGAGGATGATTCCTTTGCGGTGCAGTGCAAAGGCTATATCTCGGGGGGTTTCATACTGTCTGAGGCTGTTGAGGGCTGCCTCGACCAAGGCCAGTGATGGCTCGAACTGGCCGAGAAAAAATTTGGCCCTGGCCAGATTGACTTGCAATTTAGCGCGTTCGTAGTTGGTCAGATGGGGCTGCATGAGCACTGCGTCAAGCCAGGTTTGACTGCGCTCAAACTGGCCCAAAGCAAGCATTGCATCCGACACCAAGACCACGGTGTCGGCCTTGGCTTGAGGGTGAATCTGGGGATGCTTCTCCCACAATTCCACCACCCCCGCATGATCATCCAAGATGGCTTTCAGGCGGATCAAGCGCAACAACCAAGCCGAGCCCTGCCGCAAGGTTTCCGGCAACGTCTGCAACACCCGCTCGACCTCGGCTTGCTGCCCCTTGTGGGCCAATAATTCTGCTAGGAGATAGGTGGCTTCGAAATCGTCAGGCCGCAAACGCAATACCAGTTCCAGCAGTTGGATTGCTCGAGGCAAGTCGGCAGATCGCAGGATTTGCGCTGCCTCCAGCGCCAACCTTCCCCGCTCCTCCCCCTGGGCATATTCCGCTGCTCGGGCCAGGAAGCGTGCGGCCTGGACTTCATTCCCCCGGCTCTTGGCACTTTGGGCCGCCTGCAAGAGCCCCTGCTTGGCCGGTTCGCCCTCGAGCCCGGCTTCCTCCACGAACCCTGCCGCCGCTTCGGGGTCATCGGCCAGAGCTTCCAGGGCTCTTCGCGCCAGGGCCTGCTTGCGCTCGGGGCGCAGGGTCTTGAGCCGCACCTCGCGGAAGAGTGGGTGGGCGAAGTCCGAACCCCGCAGGATTCCCCGCTCCAGCAGCCGAACCTTGGCTCTCTCGAGCTCGGCGGCCCCCAGCCCGGCCACCCTGGCCCACAGTTCCTGGGGTGCTTCCGGCGGCAGGATGGCCCTGGCTTCCAGGGCTTTGCGTAGGGTTTCGGAGCCTGAAACCTCCAGGATTTGCCGCTCGAGCAGGGCTTCCACCGTGAGGGGCAACAGGCCAGCCGGGGGAGCACGCCAATGCCAGCGCTGGCTATCGCTCCAGAGGAATCCCGCTCTTGCCAAGTAGCGCAGGTACTCCAGGGTGAACAGCGGGTTTCCCCTCGCCCGAGCGTAGATCCAGTGGGCGGCTTCCTCGGGCAGAGAGGCCCCCACCTCGGCCTGGAGCACTTCGGCGGAAGCTGCGCCGTCCAGGGGTTCGAGCCGCACCGCCTCGAAGGGCTCCGGCGGCTGCATCCGGCTCGTGACCAAAAAGGCTACCCCTCGAGTACGGTTTACCCGCTGGGCCAAAGCTGTGGCGAGTTCGTGGCGAGGGGGGTCGGCTTCGTGCAGGTCTTCGAGATGCAGGATCACCGGGGCCAGCGCCCCCAGCAAAGCTCCTAGGGCATCGGCGACCTGGGGGGCCTCGGCAAACTCGCCTCTGGCCAGACGCTCCAACACCCGTTCGGCCCATAGGGGGAGCCTCGGGGGCCTGGGGAGGGTAAGGGTCAGCTCTGCCAGCCGCGTGGTGGCGTGGAAGCTAAAGCCCTTGCAGGGGGTCTCGAGGAGCAAGCGCCGGGCCGTCCAGGTCTTGCCGATTCCGGCCTCCCCCCACAGCGCCAGGGCTACCCCTGTGCGTTTGAGCACGACGGCCTTAAGCCTAGGGATAAGGAGGATGAGGTTATCTGCGGCAATCATCGATCAAAAGCCAATCAGCCCTGCACCTCCGCGTTCAGATACTCCATCCAACCGATCGGCAACTGCTCACCCACCTCGAGCATCCATTCCCTGGCTTCCTCGTAGAGGCGAGCCAGGCTCTTGTGGTTTTTGCTGCCCCGCAGGGCCAGCAGGGTCAGGCGCAAGGCCTGTGGGTCATAGGGGTCGGCCTCGAGCAGGATTCTTCCCAGCCGGGCAGCCTCCTTGGGGTCGGCCTCGAGCAAGGCCTGGGCGCGGGTACGCAGGGCCAGATGCACCGACTCGCGCACGGTCTCGTGGAGGGAGGAGAGGCCCTCCAGGTAGGCCCCCCGCCACAGGCTGGGGTCGCCGGTGCGCAAAAACTCTTCCAGGTCTGAGCTTACCGCCACTCCCAGCGCATAACCGGAGGGGGTGGTGACCACGGCGGAAGCGCCCAGGTTCGAGCGCACCGTGCGGATGAGTTCCTTGAGCGAGGAGGCAGCCTTTTTCTCGTCCTCGCCGGGGTAGAGGCGGTCTAGAAGCTCGAGCTTGCCCACCTCGGTCTTCCCGGCCACCCGGGCCTCGAGCAAGAGGGCCAGCAGTTCCTGGCGCTTGTGGCCCCGCAGCGGTTCCCCGGCAAATTGGAGGGGCCCCAGGACTTCCAGGCGTGGGCCGGTGGCTGGGGGCTCGAGCCTGTGCGCGGCGGGCCGGGAATGCTCAGCGAGTTGGGGGAAGAGGCGCACGGCCAGGTTGACCCCGTTCATCAGGCCGCGCTCCGCGAACCACTCCATCCGCCGCCGGGCGCTTTCTAGATCTCCGTTGAGCCGGTCCAGCTCGAGGCCGACCTTGTGCTGGTCCACCTCCAGGTGGAGTTCCCGGGCCAGCTTTAAGGCCTGCTGCAACGCCCCCAGGGCTGCTGCTTCGCCCAAAGCACCCAGGGCCAAGCCCCTGGCCCAGAGGGTTTGCAGGGTGTCGTGGGGGGAGTTCCCGGCGGCTTCGGCCACGCCTTCGGCCTCGGCGGTGAGGGCCAGAGCCCGCTCGGGGTATCCGGCCCGGATTTGGGCGAACGCGGCGTCGAGAAGCACTTCCCGCAGCAAGCGGGGGTTTCCCATCTGGCGGGCGTAGCCGAGCGCTTGCTCGGCGTGCCTGAGGGCCAGGAGCTTGGCGATGGGGGTGTCCTGGGAGCGGTAGAGCAGGTTCGCCATCGAGTGGGTGGCGGTCAGGGGGCGGCTGGGGCCGTAAAGCTCGAGGGTGGCGATGGCCTCGCTCAGGGCTTCCTCGGCGACTTCGTAGCGGCCTTGCTCGATCAGCGCTTCGGCCAGCGCGGCCTGGGCGAAGGCGTAGGCGTTGGCGTCCCCGACCTGGCGGCGGATCTGGAGCGCTTCCTCGAGGCAATTGCTCATCTCGCCGTAGCGCCCCAGCATGCGCAAGAAGGCCGCCCGGTTGACCAGCGCGGTGCCCCGCAGACGCGGCACGTCGAGCGGGGCTAGGATTTCCAGGACCTCGGCCAAGGTGGCCTCCGCCGCGGCGTACTCGCCTCGGTGGTAATGGATCAGGGCCTGGGTGGACAAGAACTCGCAGCGCAGGGTGGGGTGGGTTAGGGGATCGGTGGTGCTGAGGCCCTGGGTGACGAGGGTCTGGGCTTTCTCGGTCTGCCCCGTAGCCAGGGCCGAACCTGCTACCGCCCGCAACAGTTCCGGCGAAGGGTCGGCGTGAAGCTCGGGGTGGGCCTCCCAGATCTCCAGGGCTTGGGCGTTTTTCCCGCCGATATGGTAGGTGCTGATGGATAGCGCGGGGAGGTTTACCGCCTCGCGCAGGCTTTGGGGAAGCTCTCGGAGCAGGGCCTCGAGGTCGGGCATCCGGCCCTGCCGGGCCAGCAGGTGGGCGTAAAACCGCACCGCCTCAGGCGTCGCAGCGGAGGTCGGCAGGGCGAGCTTGACCAGCCGGGCGGCTTCCGGGAGGTCGTGGTGTTGGAGCACCTGGGCGGCTTCCAGGGCCAGCCTTCCCTGTTCCTCACCCCAGGCGTACTCCACCGCCCGGGCCATCCACCGGGCCGCTTGCGTCTCGTTCCCGGCCTGCTTGGCCTGTTCGGCGGCCCGGCGGAGCAACTCGAGCGCCGGTTTGCGCTCCAGGCCGGCAGCCTCGACGTAGGCCGCCGCCGCCTGGGGCTCCCCCGCTCGCAACGCCTCGAGCGTCCGCCGGGCCAGCCCCTGGCGCTGCAGCGAGGGCATCAGGTTCAGGGTGACTTCGCGGAATAGGGGGTGAGCGAACTTCCCACCCCGCATCAGCCCGCGGCGTTGGAGTTCGAGATGGGCGGCCTCGAGCCTTTCCCGGCTGAGCCCGGTCACCTCCGCCCACAAGGTGGCGGAAACCTCTACCGGCAGGATGGCCCTAGCCTCCAGCGCGGCCCTTACCCCGGCCTCCAAGACGGCTTCCCCCACCAACCGTTCGATCAGGGCCTCGACAGTCAGGGGTACGTCGGCGGTGGGCGGGGGTCGCCAGCGCCACTTTCTCCCGTCGTTCCACAAAAACCCCCGCCGGGCCAGGTGGCGGAAGAACTCGAGGGTAAAGAGCGGGTTGCCCGCCGCTTGGGTGTAGATCCAGTCCAGGGCTTCTGCGGGCAGGCTGGCCCCGGCCTCGCCCTCGAGGAGCCGGCGGACACCAGCGGCGTCCAAGGGTTCTAGTCGGAATGCGACGAAGGGTGCGGGGGGCATCACCCGGCTGGTAACGAGCAAGGCTACCCCCCGGCTTCGCTTGACCATCGTGGCTAGCTTCCCCACCCAGTCGAGCCGCTCCGGGCTCGCTTCGTGCAGGTCCTCGAGGTGCAGGATCACCGGGGCCAGCCCCCCCAGCAAGGCGCTTAAGGCCGAGGCCGCTTTTTCATTCTCGACGTGCTCTCCGCGCTCGAGGCGGCGCAGGAGGCTCTCGGCCCAGGCCGGGGGCTTGGCGGGGGAGGGGAGGGCTCGGGTCAGCTCGGAGAGGGGCACCGTGACGTGGAGGCTGAGGGTGCGGTAGGGGGTTTCCCGCAAGAGTTCCGTTACGGTGTAGCTTTTGCCGATACCCGGCTCGCCCCACAACCCCAGGGCCAGCCCTTCGCGTTTGAGCGGAAGGGGCTTGAGTTGGTCGATCAGCGTGGCATAGACAGGACGCATCGCTTCGACGCTCTTGGGTTCTAGCTTCAGCATAAATCCCCCGGCTACCGACATAGGGTAGCCGGGGAGGCGTTAAACCGCTGTTACGGGCTCTATTTGAGGATCAAGGGGGTGCGGAAGCGCAGGTATTTGACGTCCTGGAGCACCCCGCCCTGCTTCAGCTTGACGATCAGCATGGCCGAGCCGCCGCTGTCGGGCACGGTGAGGGTGCCGCTCACCAGGCTGCTGGCGGTGTTCCAACTGCGGGCCGGTACGCTGACGCTGCTCGTGCTGGGGCTGCCAATGGGGGCGCCACTCGAGTTCGCCAGCGAGACCTCCACGGTAAAGGGCAAATCCACGTTGGTCACGTTCGCCACCCTAAACGAATAGGAGAGGTTGCCGCCGGGTTTGGCCGTCGCCCCGAGCTGAAGGCTATCGGTGGCGGTGGTGCCGTCCTTGAAGTAGTAGCCGTAGCTGTGCGGACTATCGGCGTCCCACTCGAGCGTGGCCGTGCCCCCGCCGTTCTTGTCGAAGCTGACCCCACCTCGGCTGAAGGCGATGCTCCCCCGGCGGGCGGTCTCGGGCCTCAGGGCCACCCCGCTGCTGGTGTTGAGCACCCCGGTAAAGATGGTCTGGACAAAGATCTGTTTGCCCTGGGCGTCCTTCTTCCAGCCGGTGGCGTCTTGCTGGAACTGATCCCAGGTGGTCTTTTTGGCGATGTCCCCATTGGAGTCGTGGTAGTAGAGGCCGTCCCCGTCCACCCCCACCACCGTGACCGAGTGCCACCACATGTCCACGCCCATCACCAGCGGGCGGCGGTCGAAGAGGCCGAAGAGGCCGGTGTTGACCAGCACGGTGTAGACCAGGAAATCGTTGAACCCACCCTTGGCGCCGGAGTCGGGCAGGAAGGCCGCGGCGTCCCACAAATAGATGGTGTACTTGCCCGCCAGCCCCACCTGGTCGAGCGGCCAGCCGCCGCCGGAGTCGCGGTCTTGGTTTTGCAACTGGGCCACCTGCCAGTTGGCCAGGGCCATGCTGTTGCCAAAATCGGCGTTCTCGGCGTCGTCGAAGACCGTCTCGTTGAAGTCGTAGTAGCGCAGCATTGCGGTGAGCGAGGTGGGGGCGCACCAGGGAATCCCCGACTGGTAATACCAGGGCACCTGCAAGACTTCTTTCTCCTGGGGCTTTTGCACAAGCTTGGGGATCGCCACCACCCACTGGGCTTTATCGAGGGTGGTGTAGGTGTAGCTGATCGGGCCGAACTTGGGCCCCTGGTCGGCCTCGGTGGGGCGGTACAGGTTTACCACGCCCGGGGTCTGGGGATCGCGGTTGCCTACGATCAGGCTTTGCGTGTTGTTGAGGGCGTCGCCGTTGGGGGTGATGCTCAGCACCGGGGGCTTCTCGGGGTTGACCCGCAGGCTGGTAACGCTGCTGGGGCCAAAGCCCGAGGCCAGCGTGGCGCTCACCGTATAGGCGTCCGAGACGTACTTGAGCGGGTCGCCGGGGTCGGTGGAGGTGGGCTTGCCCAGGCTTTTGAGGGTGACGGTGGCGGTGCTTCCGCCCACGAAGGCTCCGGGCGGGATGGTCAGGGTGGCCGGGCCGAGGGTGAGGGTTCCGCCGGTGGCGACATCGAGGGTGCTCGAGGTGCTCGAGCCCGGGGGCGGCGCGTAGGTCACGTTGAGCGGGGTGGTCTGGCCGGACTGCACCTGGAGGCTGGTGGCGCTCGAGGTCGCGGTGTAGATCCCGGAGCCGGTGTTCACGCTCTGGGCATCCACGCTGTAGGCTCCGGGGGTCAGGTTAGCCAGGGTCTTGGAAGCGGTGAGGGTCTCGCTAAACCCGTTGGGCCCGGTGATCCGCACCTTGGCGTCGGTCCCCGCCGGAACCCCCAGGATGGTGGCCTGGATGCTTCCCGGGGCAAGCCCCCCGCCCCCACCGCAAGCGGCCAGCAGCAGGACGAGAATAACCGCCAGGATAGAAAATAGCTTCTTCATAGTTTTGCCTCCTTCGCCCTCTACCCTAGGGCTTGGGCCGTTATATCCCCGTTAAGACGGGATTATCGCTTCAGGGGTTGAGGACCAGGAGGAAAAAGGCGGTATCGGTGCTTTTGGTGTCGTTGACCACGCCGGTGCCGTAACAGTCCACCTCGATGAAGTCGTTGAAGGGGACGCTGTCGCAGGCGGCGGGGCTGTTGTAGGGGGTCACGAAGGCCGGGGTGCCGTAGATCTGCCCGTTGTTGTCGGAGTATTTGACGATGTAGATGCCGCTGCTGGGATGGCTCACCGAGAGGTTGGCCCCGGTCGAGGACCAGGCCCGCTCGATGGTCCCGTCCGACTTGATAAAAGCGTAGACCCGAGGGAATCCCTTGGCGGTGGGCAGGCCCTGTTTGAACTGCTCGAGCCCGGAGACCCGCCCGTCCAGCGTGCTTTGCTGCGAACTCAAAGAGCCCACCTGGCCTTGCAGGGTCTCTACGGCCTGCTTCAGCGCGGCGAAATTCTCGTTGACCTCGCTCGACTTGATCGGGTCGCCAGCTTTGAAGGTGTGCGGGAGATTCACCGCCGCCAACACCGAAAACCCGGCTGCAACCACGAAAGCCCCCAGGAAAAAATACTTGAGGTTCTTGCCGTTCATCTCCATCCTCCAGCGATCATTGCCAGTTGGTCTGGTCCCACTTGCTTTGGTCCCACACCCCGTGTTGGGTTTGGCTGCCGCCCCCGCCACAAGCGGCGAGCAGCAGCAGCAGAACGATGATCCAGCGAATCCGCATACCTCCTCCTGGAGGCTCAGGGAGCGGTGGTGAAGGTCCGCTCGCCCGAGTAACCGCTCGAGTAGTTCTGGTTGAAATCAAAGGACGCCCCACCCAGCCAGTCGTTGACGCTGCCCACCGGGGCGATCCCTGATACGATCCAGCGGTACACGATCCCCTTGGGGAGCGGGTAACCCAGGCTGCTCAGATCCGGCAGGGTGGCGCTGGCGGCGGTGGTGAAGAGGGTCAGGGCCAGGGGGCCGCTGGTTTTGGGGTAGACGCTGAGTTGGTGGATTCCGCCGGGGAAAGCCGACCAGGAAAACGGGGTAGCATTATTGACTCCCAGTGCGTTATCCGCGGGCTGGTTCAACTCGGTGGCGCTGGGCAGCGCGAGGCTCACCCCGCTGGCATCCGCGGCCACCCCAAGCTGTTGCAGATAGACCGAGGCATCCCCCTTCTTGGCGCTGGCACTGAGGTAGAGGGCGGAGCCGATCACGGGGGCAGCGTAGCTAAAGGCGGGGGTGCTGCTCTGCTCGAAGGTGAAGGGGTAAGCCAGCCTGGAGCCGCAGACAAACCCCAGGGTCTTGGCGGTAAGTGTGTACCCCCCCGGGACCGTGACCAGGCCGCTGAGGGTCTTGCTCTGGATGGGGTTGAGCACTAAATTTGCGCTGCTGGGTTGCTTGTCGGTAAACGCCAGGTTGTCCAGTTGGCCGTAGCCGTTAAAACCGGTGGCCACGTTGCTCGAGTTCTTCTGCGACTGGAGTGCACAGATGCTCCCACGGAAGCTGGCCGGGCCGACCCACTGCAAGGTGGTGGTGTAGCTGGTTCCCAGGCTGCCGGTGGCGCCCCCGTTCATGTTCACCGGCCCGGTGACCTGGAGCAGGGTATCGTAGCCGCTGGGCTGGGGCCAGGTATAGCCCGCCCCGGAGAGGTTTACGGTCAGGTTGGCCTGACCGTTATAGTTGCCCGAACCCACCGCGATCACCGTGGGGTCCGCGCGGGTCACCCCCTCGAAGATCTGGGCGTACTTCTGGGTGGGCTGGACCACCACCAATCGGTAGGGAGCGCTGATCCCGCCGGCGCTGAAGTTGCCCCCGGCGTCGGTGGAGGTGACCTTATTTGCGACCATCACCGGGAGAAAAGCCCCGGCCTCCCCGGTGGGGTAGACCACCTTGCCGGTGACGGTAAGACCGGGGGTGCTGTTGCCCGGGCAGGCCGTGAGCAGCAGCAGGAGACCTGCGCCGAGCGCCGCCATGATTTTGTGCATAAACCCTCCTTGACACGGCGAGGATAGGACAGGCGCCGTTAAGTTCGCGTTACGACCGGCTCTAGGGTTGGTAGTCGGCCAACTCGTGGACCGCGGTCTGGTCCTCCTGGCGCACCAGCCCGACCCCTTTGGCGTACCACTGGGTGATGCTGTAGTTGATCGGCTGGCTCAGGCCCTTCGCGCTGAACTCACCTTTCTGGGTCAGCACCACCTTGAAGGCTGGGAAGGTTCCGGCGGGCACCTGGATTTGCTCCTGAGCCACGATCTGGAAGGTGAACTCACCCTTGAAGGTATAGACGAGCTGGCCCTGCTGCTTGTCGTTGGCGGTGATGGTTCCCTCGTTGGCGTAGGTCCAACTGGCCCCTACCCGCCAGCGCTCGGCGGTCGGGATCACCACCCCCCGGCTCGCTTTGACCTGGGTGGTCAGGGTGGCGCTGGGGCCAGAGCCCAGGCCCGCCCCGAGCGAGGGGGTGGTGAGGCCCTCGGCGGTGCAGGTGTAGGGAACATCCAGCACCCGCGTGGGGTTGGTCCAGTTGTAGCGCAGGGTAAAGCCATTAGCGCTGGAGTTCACCACGCGGATGGTATAGCTGCTGGTGCTTCCACCCGATTTGCTTTTGAAGGTGAAGATCTTGCTCGAGCCTGGAGCTGCTGAGAAGAAGGGTGTAGGCTTCATCTCCAAACCCGGAAAGAGGGGTCAGGGTAAACTTTACATTTGTCTGGGCCTGCTCCGCCTTTACGATCTGCTGTATCAGATCTTTAGTGCTAGAGCCGCGAGTGGAATCCAGGTGGGCCCAGGTCAAGATCAGGGCTTTGCCTATCTGATCGCTGCTGCCTTGGATCTCCCAGTCACAACCCCCGTAGGTTACACGTACCCCGTTTTCCTGCCCGGTTCGTGGGCTCCTCTCGTGTCCTGCCGCTCCTGCTCCCAGCACCGCCTTGACCTGCTGGGGGCTGAGCCACCCACAGGTGGCAGGGCCTTGGGCCCAAGCTGAGGCGATCAGAAAAGCTGCTGCAATTACCCAGGCCATCTTCATACGGTCCTCCCCTAACGCAGGCCCTCTGTGGGTCGCTTGAACTGGGCCTCGAGCCAGGCCAGCAGTTCCAGGGGGCTCTCGAACTCGAGCACCTCCCCCTCCCGCTCGAGCCGGGCGTGCCAGGGGTGGGTCAGGTCGGGGGGGTGGATAAACAGCTTGAACTCCTGTTGCCGAATATCCTCGTCATCCACACCTCACCTCCCTATGCCCAGCAGGGTAGAGGAGGGGGCGTGGCAAAAGCGTGGCAAGCCCCTAGAGCGGCGGTCGCGAAGCGCGGCAATCCCCCGCTCTAGGCTGGGCTTTCCCGAATAGCCGACTCGGCTATTCGGGGTGGGCCAGGTCGGGGTAGAGGTCGAGGAAGTTGCGCTCGAGGTCGGGGGAGGTCTTGAGGCTCTGCGCCAGTTCCCGCAGGTGGCGGCGGGCTTTTTCCCGTAAGCGCCGGGCTTCTTCGAGTTCGCCCAAAGCCAGACGCGCCTCGAGCAGGCTCTGCTCGAGCTCCAGCCGCTCGAGGGCCGGGAGCTTCCCGGCGTCTAGCAAAGCCACGGCCTGCTCGAGGCTCTGGGGGGTGGGTTGGCCCAACCGGACCTCGGCCCGAAGCGAAAGCGCCAGGGCTCGAGGCCGCATGGCGGCGGAGCGCTCGAGTTCGGCTACCGCCTCGAGCGCTCCCAAAGCATCCCCCCGGGCTAGCCGGAGGCTGCCCAAAACCCAGCGCGCCCGGGCCTGATCGGCGCTGCTGGCCCCGCCCATGGAGAGCTGTTCCTCGAGCCGGGCCGGGTCCGCTTCCCCCCGCGCGAGCCAGCAGTAGCGCGCCCAGACGGCCTCCAGCCACAAGGACAGCGCGTGCAGCTTGGCCGGGGTGAGGAGTTCGCGGGCCTCGCTCAGCAGGAGCCCAGCTCTTTCCGGACTCCCCAGGTCCAGCCACAGATCGGCCAAGGTGATGCGCCGCCAAACCTGTTGCAGCGGCATGGCAATCCGGTCGGCGATCTCGATGGCGGCCTGGATGGACTCCAGGGCCCGGCCTAACTGCCCGCGCTGGCGGTAGGCGAAGCCCAGGTTGTTCAAAAAGGTTCCCTCGGTCAGGGGGTCTTGGGGGTCTCGGGCTAGGCGCAGACCTTCTTCCAGACCGGCGATCCCCGCCTCGAAGTCGTCCAGATGGTAATGGACGGTATACAAGTCCAGCAGGATCTGCCGCTGAAAGAAGATATGGCCGAACCCGCGGGCCAGGTTCAGGGCGGCTTGGAGCTGCTCGAGCGCGCCGGAATAGTCCCCTTTTTGCATCAGGGCCTTGCCCAGATTGGCCAGCCCCTGCACCTGATTGGTGGGGTTCGCGGTTTCCCGGGCCGCCGCATGGGCCTGGCGGGCCCGCTCCTCGGCCAGGTCCCAGTTCCCCGCTCGCCAGGCGCACGCGTAGAGGGTGTTGTAGATCGGGGCCCTCAGACCGGCGAGTTCGGGCGGGAGGTGGGCCAGGGTCTCCTGCAAACCCTCCTCCCCGGCCTGAACCCGCCCCAGTTGAACCAGGGCGATCCCCCGCTCGTAGCGGGCCTGCCCGGATTGCACCGGGGTGAGGTGGGGGTCTTGCAGGATCGCCTCCACCCGTTTTAGGGCCTCCTCGAAACGGCTGGCCCGGTTGGCGAAGCGAACCCGGGCCAGCGCTGCCGGAACCGCGAAGGCCGGGTTCTCGGCGCTGAGAGCTTCCATCCGGGCGAGTTCCTGGGCCCATTCGGCGAAGTTGCCCTGGTCGGCCCAGATCTCGATGCGAGCCCGGTAGATGGCGAAAGCCTGATCCGCATCAGCCCCGTCCTGCAAGGCCCGGGCGTACTGCTCGAGGGCTTCGGCGTGGGCATAGACCCGCACCGCCGCCTCGGCAGCCCGGATGCGCCAGGGGATGGCCGCTTGGGGTTTTCCGCCTTCCTCCCAGTGTTCGGCAATGCGGGCGGGGTTGCCGCTTTGCCTTTCTAAGCTTTGAGCCAGCTTGCGATGCAGCAACTGCCTGCGTTGTGCACCCATACCCTCCCGGATCGAGCGCCGCACCAGGTCGTGGCTAAAGGCGTAGGCGGACCCCTGCTGTTGTAGCAGGTTCGCGGCCAGGGCCTGCTCCAGGGCCCCCAGGCTCTCCCACTCCGAAAGGGCGGTGGCCCCTTCCAGCTCTTCCAGGCCAAAGCCATCGCCCGCCAGGCTGGCCGCTTCCAGAAGCCGCCGGGATGCAGCCCCCAGGCCCTGCAGGCGGCGGGTCACCGCCTCCCGCACCGAGGCGGGCAAAGGCAGCTCGCGGTAGTCCTCGGTCTCCTGGTCGTAGGGGGTGCGCCAGCCCTCCGGGCCCACCTGCAACGCCCCCGACTCGAACAAGGCCTTGAGGGTCTCCAGCACAAACAGCGGGTTGCCCCCGGTGGCCCCGTACAGGCGCTGGGTGAAGCGAATGGCGCCGCTTGAGCCCGACAAGGCCCGCACCAGCCGCAAGAGGTCGGTCTCCGAGAGGGGCTTCAGTTCAATCAGGATGGCCTGGCCCTGAAGGACCTGTTGCTGGATGCTCTGCAGGATGAGGGGGTCCAGCTCTTCCCGCCGGAAGGCCACCAGGGGGTGCAGCACCCCCTCGGGCAGCAGCCGCCCCAGGGCGTAGGCGGCCACCTCGTTGCTGGCGGCGTCGCTCACAAACTGCAAATCGTCGGTCACGATGCTCCGCACGCCTTGCCGCCCCAGGGCCCGGATCACCTCGGTGATAGCCTCCAAAAGCCGCAGCTTGCCCTCCGGGGTGGTGATGGGGGGCAAGGGGCTGTCCTCCAGCTCGGGCAAAAGCCGGGCAAGCTCCCGCCGCGCCCAGGGGGGAAGCTCCAGGCGGGGAAACTGGGCCAAGGACTGGCGAATGGCCCGGGTGTACAAAGCGTAGGGAACGCCGCTATCGCCGGGCTGGGCTTGCAGGAGAAACAAGGGGCCCTTGCGCCGGGCGAACTCCTGCATCAGCCGGGTCTTGCCCACCCCCTCTGTCCCGCAGAGGTAGATGGCTTGCCCGGCCTCCCAGGCGGCTTCCATGCGCGCCCACTCGGCCTCGCGCCCGATCAGGGGAGGGTCAAGCGCGAGGCCCCTACCGGTCGGTGCAGGCGGGGGCGGAGGAGGGGCCAGGGTTCCTTGCTCGATCTGGTGGGCTAGTTCCAGGGTCTCGGGCAGGGGTTCCAGGTGCAATTCGTGTCGGAGCAACTCTTTCAGGCGGGCAAAGCGGGTTAGCGCGGCCTCCCGCTCGCCCAGCAGGGCGTGCAGCCGCATGGCCTCGCGGTGTTGGAGTTCTTGCAGCTCGTCCTCGCGCAACAGCTCCAGCCGGGCCGCCAGAGCTTCGCGCAGGTTGCCCGCCGCCTCGAGCTGCTCGGCGTATTGGGCCAGCGCAGCGTAGCGGGCCTGCGCCAGGGTTTCGCGCTCGGCCTGGAGCCACCCCTCGAACCCCGCCGCGCCGGAGAGTTCCAGCCCCTCCAGCAACTCCCCCCGGTAGTGGGCCAGGGCTTCTTTCAGCCTCCCCGCTGCCAGACAGGCCCGGAACCCGGCCACGTCGGTGTGGACCTCGCCCAGCCGGAGCAGGTCGCGCTCGGCCTCGAGCCCTCGGGCCAAGGGGGTGTGTCGCAGCCGGTTGAGTTCGCGGCGCAGGTTTCCCCGGGCGCTCTCCTCCTCGGTCTCGCTCCAGAACAGGTCCGCCAGCTTGCTCCGGGGGGTGGGGCCCTCCAGGGCCAGATAGGCCAAGAGCCCCAGCAGCTTGCGGGTGGGCAGGGCGAGCTTTTGCCCGTCTAGGCTCAACTCCGGCGGGCCGAGCAGGCGCAGCTCCAGGCGGCTCACGGTTGGTCTTAGGGTACCAAAAAGGGCCGCCGACCCCATTACTCATCGAGGTGAAGGCGGTCCGAGCGGGCCTCGGGCTCGAGGAAAACCCCCGGCGGGCTCCGGCGGCGGAGGCCCCGGATCGTGATCCGCCCTGCTTCTGGCGTCAGGGTTCGCCCCCGGCGGGAGCCGCTCTCGCCGGGGGTGGGCTTGGAGGGCTGGGGCCGGGCCGGGGCCAGGGGGTTACGCACACAGTAGGTGAGGGCCAACAGCACCATCACCAACAGCACCGAAACCCAGGAAGTCTCCATAACCCGCTCCACTCTTAAGGCCAGTGTAGAGAGGAGGGAGTTAAAAAAGCGTTACAAATAACCGGGGTCAGAAGGGGAAGCGCAGCCCACCTCGGATCGAGAATCGGGGTGTCTCGCCCTGGAGGTTCAGGTTGGCCTCGGCATAGCTCGAGGCCCCACCCGGCCACTGCAGGTTGATCCCGGCGAGCCCGCCCGTCAGCTCCCAATTCCAGCCCTCCCCCTGGAGCAAGAACTGCGGCCCGGCGTATAGGCTCAGCGCGCCCGGTCGGTACGTCAGGAGCGGGATGAGGAACAGGTTGAGGCGGGGATCGGCGGCGAAGACCAGGTCCAGGTTGCCGCGCACCTCGAGCAGGAGCGGGTTGCGGCTCGAGAGCGAGAGGGTGAAGGGCAGCGCCGCGTTCAGGTTGCCGCTATCGTCACGGCGCAAGAAGCCGCTAATCGAGAACTGCTGGGCCGCTGCGGGCAGCATTCCCGTGCCCAGGCTGAAAAGCAGGACCAGCACCAGGGCATACCGGCTCATGGTTCAGAGTTTGCCGGGAGCGGCCTTAAACCGGGTGAGGTATCGCAAAAATTAAGGCCGGGCGGGCTCGAGGCAAGGCCCCTTGCGGGTTTAGCTGACCCTGCCGGGGATTTCCGGGTTAGGCCGGGTCTCCTCCACCTGGATGAGCCGCCCGTCCCGCAGATAGAGCACGCGCTCGGCCTTCCGGGCCAGCTCGAGGTCGTGCGTCACCAAAATCACCGTGCGGCCCTCCCGGGCCTGCGCGGTGAGCAGTTCCACCACCCTGCCCCCCGAGCCGGAGTCCAGGTTCCCGGTGGGCTCGTCGGCGAAGAGGATCGGCGGGTTCAGGGCCAGCGAGCGGGCGATGGCCACCCGTTGCTGTTCGCCGCCGGAGAGCTTGTTGGGCAGGTGATGGGCCCGTTTGTCCAGCCCCACCTTCTCCAAAAGGGCCGCCGCGCGGGCCTGGCGCTCGCGCTGACCCACCCCGGCCAGCATCATCGGGAAGGCCACGTTCTCCAGGGCGGTGAGGGTCGGGACCAGGTTCCACTGCTGGAACACGAAGCCCATGTGTTTGAGCCGCACCTCCGAACGGGCGTCCTCGGAGAGCCTCGAGAGCACCGTGCCCTCCAGGCGCACCTCGCCCTCGGTGGGCACGTCGAAGCCTGCCAGCAGGTTCAAAAGCGTGGTTTTGCCCGAGCCCGAAGGCCCCACGACGGCGGTGAGCCCTGCCGGGAAGCGAAAGCTGAAATGATCCACCGCCACCACGTCGATCTCGCCCTGGTGGTAGCGCTTGTGCAGGTGGATGGCCTCGAGCATGTTTGAACTACCTTCGGTGGGTCGTGCTCGCAGCGAGCATTAAAACAGACTAGGGGGTAGCATACTACGCGGCGTGGGGCAGGCAAAAAGAGGCGGATAGCGGATCGCCAAAGATACGATACGCTTTAGGCGTCTATCAGATGCGCCCCAGCGCCTCCACCACCGGGATGCGGCTGGCGGTGCGAGCCGGGAGAAATCCGGCCAGCAAGCCCAAAACTACCGCGACCAGCATGGCGAACAGCGCGAGCCTGAAAGTCACCGCGGAGAGGGCCAGGCCCACCTCGTGCACCGTGTACCAGTTGACCGCCGTAGAGGCCAGCCCTCCCAGTCCCAGCCCCACCAGCCCGCCCACCAGCCCCAACAGGAGGGCTTCTAGGAGCACCAGGCCGAAGATGAACCCACGCTTGGCCCCCAACGCCCGCATCAGGCCGAACTCGCGGATGCGCTCGTAGACTGACATCATCACCGTGTTGGCCACCAACAGCCCGCCCACCACCAACGCCACCAGGCTGATGCCGAAGCGCACCAGGTCGGAGATCCGCACCGCCCGCTCGGCGAAGCGCAGGACGTCGCCGGTGGTCTGGGCATTGACGCCGGGGATGCGCTCCTTGATGGCCTTGGCCACGTCCTCAGCCTTGCGGCCCTCGCGGACGGAAACCGCGATCGAGGTGTAGTTCTGGGTATCGAGCGCGGCGTGAACGGCGCTGGCTGGAACGTAGATCACACTATCGGAGAGCCCTCCGGCGGGCTGCAAGATGCCCTCCACCTCGAGCGAGATGCGGGGGGAGAGCCGCAGGGTCTTGCCGAGGGTGAGGTTGCTGCGCTCGGCGACCCGCTTCCCCACCACCGCGCCCCGGGGGCTAGGGGTGAGTGCTCCTTGGCTCACCGCCAGGTTGGGGTAGAGGGTTTTGGGGCTGGTGCCGTCGGGGAGCCCCTGGAAGATGAAGGTGCTTTGGGGGTCGAAGCCCCCTCGAGTGAGCACCACGTAAGGAATCACCTGGGTAATGCCCAACTCGCTCGCTAAGCCCTCGAGCCGCCTCACCGTGTCGGGGCCTAGCTCGGGGTAACCGGGGCTGATGGCCTCGACCCCCTCGGGGAGCACCAGGATGGCCGGGCCGACGTTGGAAAGCTCGGAGCCCAGGGCCCGGCGCAACCCTTCGCCGAAGGACAAGAAAAGGACCATCGAGGCGGTCGAGACCACGATCCCCAGCAGGGTCAGGATGCTGCGGATGGGCCGGGCCCGCAGGTTTCGGTAGACCAGGGCGAGCACTTCCATCCCCCAAGGATACCCGCTGAGCCCCGGCAAAAGTTGGACTATGCTGAGAATCTGTGAACGTGGCAGTTGACGAAGTCCCTGCGCAAGCAGAGGTTTTCCCGTCCAGCTTTTGGCACCCCGAATGCACCCTTTGCGGGGCCTGCTGTGCCGCACCGGACATCTCGGCCTTGGAAAAGCCCTTGGGTATCCCCTGTAGGCATCTGGACTCGAGCTGCTGTTGCACGATCTACGCTGATCGCCCCCAGGTCTGCCGCAGTTATACCCCGGACTGGGTCTGCGGCGAGGTGGCCCCGCTACCGACCCTCGAGGAGCGAATCCGGCGCTACTTGGAAATCTACGGGCTCGAGCGCCCGGCCATAAAGCTTTCCACTTCGGCCAGGGTGGGCAGCGAAGGCTGAGCCCCCTCCTGGGTCGTCGCCAGGGCTCCGGCGGCGCTGGCCCAGCGCAATGCGGCCTCGAGCGCTCCGTGCTCGAGGCTCTCCCACTCGGCCAACCGGCTGGCCAGCATCCCCACGAAGGCATCCCCGGCAGCCGTCGTATCCACCGGCTGGACCGGGAAGGCCGGGACGTAGCCTTGTCCGCTGGTATCTGCCCAGACACAGCCCTGTGCGCCCAGGGTGATGACCACGCTCGAGACCCGCTCGCGTAAACCCTGCGCCGCCGCCAAAGCCTCCTCGATCCCCTCCGGTGCTTCTTGCCCCAGCACGATCCCCGCCTCGAACTCGTTGACGACCAGCAGGTCCACGTCGCGGAGTTCATCGGCGGCGAAACTTCGCGCCGGGGCCGCGTTCAGGATCACCCTGGCCCCGGCTTCTTTACCTCTGCGGGCCGCCTCGAGCACGGTGGGGAGGGGAACCTCGAGCTGCAAAAGCATCACCTTCGCGCTCGAGAATGCCTCGGCTTTCAGATCTTCCGGCAAGAGCCGACGGTTGCTCCCCGGTGCCACGATGATGCTGTTCTGGCCCTGGGCGTTCACCGCGATGAAAGCGACCCCGCTGGGGCCACCCACGCGTTTGATCCAATCGGTGTCGATCCCGTCCTGAACGAGCCCCTGAAGGAGCTGCCCGCCGAAGCCGTCGCTCCCCAGACACCCCACCATTCGCACCGAGCCGCCCGCCCGGGCCGCCGCTACCGCCTGGTTGGCTCCTTTCCCGCCGGGAAAAGTCTGGTAGTCCGAGCCCAGCAGGGTCTCGCCGGGGGCCGGGTGGCGCTCCACATGCACCACCAAATCCATGTTGATGCTGCCCACCACGATGATGTCTGGCACGTCTTCAAGCTACCACGTGGCTAAAACTAAAGCCCGATCCTCGACGTGAAGATCGTGCATTTGGCCGACTTGTTCTAATGCACCCCGGCCTCGGTGATGGCCGCCGCCGAGTTGAGGGCGAAACGCACGTTGCCGCGGAACTCGTTGAGGTTGGTGGCGTTTACGTAGGTCATGGCGCTTTGCAAACCCTCGCGCAGCCGAGAGACCGCCTCTCGCGCGTCCTTGTGGAAGGCCCGCAGGGTCTGCGAGGAGCCCTCGATGTAGTTGCGCTTCTCGGTCACCAGGCTCGAGGCCATTCCAAACAGCAGAATGCCCTCGAGGTGACCGTCGTTTTTGATCAGCACCTCGTCTTCGAAGGAACCCGAGGCGAAGAACTTGCCCATCATCACCCCTTCAGCACGGGCCAGGGCCTTCACGAAATCGCCCGAGGAGTTCACCCCGCCGTCCGCGATGATCTGGGCGTCGGTGTAACCGGCGTGATTGCGGAAGCGGTAGATCTCCTCGAGCAACGAAAGCTGCCCCACCCCCACCCCGGTGTTGATCCGCGTGGTGCAGACCGAGCCTGGCCCCACCCCCACCTTGATGATGAAGTGCTTGAACCCCGAGAGCTTCATCAGCCAGTAGGCGAAGGCGAAGCCCTCGATGCTGCCCACGTTCCCCAGGATGACCCCGCTCTCTAGGCCCTGCGAGCGAATCTTGGCCAGCACCGGCAACACTGCGGCGTTGGCTCCGTGGGCGATGTCAATTGAGGCAAAAGCCAGGTTGGGCTGCTGGAAAAGCTCGGCCAGAAAAGCCTCGTCCTCGTGGATGCCGAGGGCCACCCCGACCAGGGCCGGGGCGCTGGCTTTGATGTCTTGGATGCGCTGGGCATCGGAGAGGCCCACCCTGGGCAGGATGTGCACCCCGCCGTTCCCCCCGTCCCACACGTCGCGGGCGAACCTCGAGCGCATCATGCTCATCGAAGCGCCGAAGGCCGGGAAGATCTCCTTAGGGCCGCGCAGGGTGTAAAAAAGCTGCCGGGTACTTACCTGGCTGCGCGAGAAGGGCTTGGTGAGGAAGGTGGGGATGATGGACTTGTCGGCGAAGGTGTAGTAGGTCTCGAGGCGGGGGAAAGGGTAGCTGGCGATGGCGGTCTGGGCCTGCTCGAGGGCCTGGTGCGACAACTGATCCAGCGCGGTTGTATCCACGAACCGTCATTGTAGTTCAGATAACCGACGGGCGTCTATGTATCATGGGTTTGTGGTCACGCTCGAGCATCAGATCGTCGCCCCGCAGAAAAAGCGGTGGACGGTGGATGAGCTGTTGGCGATGGACAAGGCGGGCCTGCTCGACCCTGAAAAGCGCATCGAACTCCTGGATGGCGAGGTGTACGAGATGCCTCCCACTGGTGAGAGCCATGCAAGTAGCGTAGACTGGCTGGTTCGTTTATTCTTCAAGCAATTCGATGAGCGGGCGGTGGTGTGAAGCCAGAATCCTATACGCCTCGATGATGAAGACCTTCCCCTGCCGGACTTGGCCCTCCTGGAATGGAAAGAAGATTTTTATCGTCAGGGGCACTCCAGGCCGGAAAACGTTTATTTGGTGGTCGAGGTTTCGGATGCCACCCTTTGGTTTGACCGGAGCAGCAAACTCAAACGTTATGCCAAAGCTGGGCTTCGTGAGGTCTGGATCGTCAACCTTAAAGACCGGCAGACCGAGGTTTCCGCGACCCCTCCGGCGAGGAGTACCTGACCCGTTTTATGGTCAAGCCAGGAGAATCGGTAGCACCGCTCGCCTTCCCCGACGATCCGATCACCCCGCTGTAAGGGTTTTTCGCCTTTACATCTGCATAAAGCCCCTGTATATTCAAATTCAGATGCGATTCTCCGCTCGAGCTTCCCGCTAACGGCGCTCTTTCCACGGAAAGGGGCCTTGGGGGTTTGCGAGGGCGGGGAGTCTTTTTTTATGCTGGGTTAGCTTGAAGTTGCGGCCCACCCGCTGAGCTTGAAAGGAACCTGTCATGTACGTGCCGACCGCCGAAATCCGCGAGAAATACCTGCAGTTTTTTCAGTCGAAGGGCCACCTCCGGCTCCCCTCCTTCAGCGTGATCCCCCAGGACGACCCCTCGCTGCTCTTTATCAACGCGGGCATGACCCCGCTCAAGCCTTACTTCTTGGGCAAACCCCCGGTCTTCCGCACCCCCGAGGGCGAGAAGACCTACTACCGCATCACCACCTGCCAGAAGTGCGTCCGCACCGGCGACATCGAGAACGTGGGCCGCACCAACCGGCACCAGACCGTCTTCGAGATGCTGGGCAACTTTAGCTTTGGCGACTACTTCAAAAAGGAAGCCATCCTTTGGGCCTGGGAGTTCCTGACCGACAAACAGTGGCTGGGCCTCGAGCCCGACCGCATCTACGTCACCATCTACAAAGACGACGACGAAGCCTTTGAATACTGGACCAAAAACGTGGGGCTGCCACCGGAGCGCCTGCACCGCTTCGACGCCGACGAGAACTTCTGGCCCGCCGACGCCCCCAGCAAAGGCCCCAACGGGCCCTGCGGGCCCTGCTCGGAGATCTACTACGACCGGGGGCCAGAGTTCGGAGGGGACACCTGGGCCGATTACTACGAGACCCGCGAGAGCAGCCGTTTCGTGGAGATCTGGAACCTGGTGTTTCCCCAGTACGACCGCAAGGACGGCGGTGTCCTCGAGCCTTTGCCCAAGCCCAACATCGATACCGGGATGGGGCTCGCCAGGGTGGCGATGGTCTTGCAGGAGGTGACCGACTTCTACGAGACCGACGAGTTCAAGCCACTCATCCAGAAGATCGTCGAGCTTAGCGGGGTGAGCTACGAGGGGCCGAGTTCGCTGGCGCACCGGGTCATCAGCGAGCACGCCCGCGCGGTGAGCTTCATCCTCTCCGACGGGGCCACCTTCTCCAATACCGGGCGCGGCTACGTGGTGCGCCGCCTGTTGCGCCGCGCCGTGCGCTACGGCTATTTGCTGGGTCTGCGCGAGCCCTTCATGCACCGGCTCGCGGCCATCGTGGCCGAGGTGATGGGCGGGGTCTACCCCGAGCTGCGGGAGAACCTCGAGAGCGTGCAGCGGCAGATCCGGCTCGAGGAGGAGCGTTTCTTCGAAACCTTGGAGCAGGGCATCCGGCGCTTGGACACTCTCCTGTCGGGGCTCGAGCCCGGCGATACCCTTTCCGGCGAGGAGGCCTTCCGGCTTTACGACACCTACGGCTTCCCGCTGGACCTCACCCTCGAGATCGCTGACGAGCGCGGCATCAAAGTAGACACCGAGGGCTTCGAGAAGGCGCTCGAGCAGGCCCAGGAACTCGCCCGGCAGAACGCGGCCTTTGACAAGGACGTGTTCAAGCGGCCCAACGAGGCCCTGCTGGCGCTGGCCAAGGACTATGGCGGCACGGTCTTCGTGGGCTACGAGCGCACCGAGGAGACCGCCCAGGTCAAGCTTTTGCTGGCGGGCAATCAATCTTTGGACGAAGCCCCTGCCAGGACCGAGGTGCAGGTGGTCCTCGACAAGACCCCCTTCTACGCCGAGGGTGGCGGGCAGATCGGGGATTTCGGGGTGCTCGAGTGGGCCGACGGCTGGGCTAAAGTTACCACTACGCAAAAGAACCCCGACGGCATCTACCTCCACCTGGCGGAGGTACAAGAAGGCACGCTCAAGGCGGGCACCACCGTTCGGGCCCTGGTGGACCCCCACCGCCGCGACACCGAGCGTAACCACACCGCCACCCACCTGCTGCACGCCGCCTTGCGGGCGATCCTGGGGACCCACGTCCGCCAGGCCGGGAGCTACGTGGGCCCGGACCGGCTGCGCTTCGACTTCACCCAGCCCGAACCCCCGAGCCCCAAGGACCTCGCCCGGATCGAGCTGCTGGTGAACAAGTGGATCCAGGCCGACTTCCCGGTCAGCTATGCCTACAAGGGGCTCGAGGAGGCCAAAAAAGAGGGCGCGATGGCCCTCTTCGGCGAGAAATACGCCGACGTGGTGCGGGTCGTGAGCGTCGAGGGCAGCGTGGACGACGTGAACAGCAAGGAACTCTGCGGCGGCTGCCACGTACGCCGCACCGGGGAGATCGGGATGTTTGTGATCCGCTTCGAGGAGGCGGTCTCGGCGGGGGTGCGCCGGATCGAGGCCCTTACTGGTATGGGGGCAGTACAGTACGTGCGGGAGAACCTAGGGCTGTTGCAAGCCCTCTCCCGCGACCTCGGGGTGAATCCAGAAGGGCTGCCTGAGCGAATCGGCAAGCTGCAAGACGAACTTAAAGCCCGCGAGAAAGAGATCGAGCGGCTGAGGCGCGAATTGGCCCGGGCCCAGCTCAGTGGGGGCGGAGCTGGCATCCAGCTCAGGGAGGCGGGCGGCTACAAGTACCTGGCGGTGCGGCTGGAGGGCCTCGAAGCCGGGGCCTTGCGCTCTACCGCTGACGAACTACTGGATAAGCACAAAGCTGACCTGGTAGCGGTGGGCTCGGGGCAGAACCTGGTCATCAAACTGAGCAAGGAAGCCCAGGCTAAGGGGCTTGATGCCGGGGCGGTGATGAAGAAGCTCTCCGAGACGGCGGGTGGGCGCGGGGGTGGGAAGGGGGCTTTGGCTCAGGGGGGCGGTTTCGACCTCGAGCGGGCCTTCGCGGCGCTGCAAACAGCGCTCGTACCGCGCTAGGTTAGTTCTTAATTGCTGAGGATGGCGGGGCTTTTGGCCTCTGGCACCTTGGAAAAGCTCTCGCTTGAATGTGCAAAAGCGGGCGGGGTTGTGGGCGGCTTGGCCTAGGATTGGATTGCCCACTCGGGTTCGCGATATGGAGCCGCTTTCTCCCTACCACACCAGCGAAGTGCCCCCGGCTTGGGGCCGCCGTTTCTGGCTCGAGCGACTTTTTCCGCCGCTGGCGATACTGGTGGGCCTGACCAGCTTGTTGCTGATCCTGGCGCTACGCAACTATGCCGATGACCACCAGCAGGCGATAGTCGGGCTCGAGCGCATTCGCGGCCAGATCTTCGCCCTGCGTACGCTCTCGGAGCACCCCACAGGGAGCGAGTTTGCCCAGGTTCGCCAGCAGGTCGAGGCCGAATTCAACAAGTTGGCGCAGCTCGAGCAACAGGGGATCCCGCTTGGCCTTTCTGCCCCTCCTCCTTGGCTCGAGCCGGTCCGGGCTGCTTGGAGGGCGTATTCGGAGGCCATACAGGCCAATAGCGGCTGGGGGCCGGATGGGCGTGACCAAGCCGCTTTCGAGCGGCTCGAGGCGCTCTTAAAGACCACCAGCCGGGCCTACGAACAGCGTACCCGAGAGGCGCGTTGGCTAGCCGATGTTGGATCGGTGGTGCTTACTGCGCTCGGGGTTTTGCTGGTGCTGGGGATGGCTTACCACATCGAGGCGGTGCGCCGGGCGGGGATGCTG
This sequence comes from Meiothermus sp., assembly GCA_035760705.1. Classification (GTDB taxonomy): domain Bacteria; phylum Deinococcota; class Deinococci; order Deinococcales; family Thermaceae; genus Allomeiothermus. The sequence continues at coordinate 28,600 of DASTSL010000114.1, forward strand.
GCGGCAGCCGAGCAGCGGGCTTTGCGCAAGGGATCGGAGCTTTTTCAGGCCTTGGTGCAGCAGGCTCAAGACATCATCGTGGTGCTCGAGGCCGATGCCACCTTCCGCTACTTGAGCCCAGCGGTAGAGAGCGTGTTGGGGTATCGGCCCGAAGAACTCCTGGGCAAGAACGTGCGCGATCTATTGCACCCCGATGACCGCTCTCGCGCTCGTGAGGTCCTGGAGTGGGTCTTGGGCCATCCGGAAACCCCATACCAGGCTGAGCTGCGCTTTCGGCACCGTGAGGGAAGCTGGCGCTACCTCGAGGTGCGGGGCACCAACCAGCTCGGCGACCCCGACCTGGCCGGGATCGTGCTCAACGTGCGCGACATCACCGAGCGTTATCTGGCCCAGGAGGCCTTGCGCCAGCGGGAAGAGACCTTCCGCATGCTCTTCCACAACCACCCCCTGCCGATGTGGGTCTACGACCGGCGCACCTGCCGCTTCCTGGAGGTGAACGAGGCCGCCACCGAGAAGTATGGCTACACCCGCGAGGAGTTTTTGCGGATGGACATCTTTCAGATCCGCTCCCCCGCCGAGGCGGACCGGCTCGATGCAGAGCTGGCCCAAGAGCGGCCCGATTTGCAGTTCTCCCAAGGCTGGAAGCACCGGCTCAAAGACGGGCGCGAGATCGAGGTGGAGATCCTCTCCCACGCCCTGGAGTTCGCCGGGAGTGAGGCCGTGCTGGTGGTGGCCCACGACGTCACCGAGCGCAAACGGCTCGAGCGCCAGCTCACCCAGCAGGCCTTCCACGACCCCCTCACCGGCCTGGCCAACCGCACCCTGTTCGTCGAGCGGCTCGAGCAGGCCCTGGCCCGCTCGGTGCGGCGGGGCAAGCCGGTGGCGGTGCTCTTTTTAGACCTCGACCGCTTCAAGCTGATCAACGACAGCTTCGGCCACAGCCGGGGCGACCAGCTCTTGGTGGAGGTGGCCCGGCGGCTGGCGGGCTGTCTGCGCTTGGAAGACACCGCGGCCCGGCTGGGCGGCGACGAGTTCGCGGTGCTCTTGGAGGAGGTCTCGAGCGCCGAGGTGCCCCGCCAGGTGGCCGAGCGCATCCGCCAGGCCCTGGAAGCCCCCTTCTACATCGAAGACCAGCAGGTCTTCGTCAGCGCCAGCGTGGGCATCGCTTTGGGCAGTGGGGTGCAGCACAAGGCGGGCGAACTGATGCGAGATGCCGACATCGCCATGTACCGGGCCAAGAACGCGGGCCGCTCGCGGGTCGAGGTCTACGAGGCCAGCATGGGGTCCCAGGCCCCCGAGTACCTGCGCCTCGAGGCCGACTTGCGCCGGGCCCTCGAGCGGGAGGAGCTGCGGCTTTTCTACCAGCCCCAGCTCGACCTGCGCACCGGGCAGGTGGTGGGTCTGGAGGCCCTGCTGCGCTGGGAGCACCCCGAGCGGGGCCTGGTATCCCCCGCCCAATTCATCCCGGTGGCCGAGGATACCGGCCTGATCGTCCCCATCGGGCGCTGGGTGCTCGAGACCGCCTGCCGCGAGGCCAAGCGCTGGCAGGAGATCGCCCCCCTGCGCATCGCGGTCAACCTCTCGATGCGCCAGTTCCGCCACCCCAAGCTGGTGGAGGAAGTAGCCGAGGTGCTGGCCCAGACCAGGCTCGAGCCGGGGCTTTTGGAGTTAGAGATCACCGAGAGCGTGGTGATGGAAGACGCCGAGGCCACCGTCGAGACCCTCGGGCGGCTCAAGGCGCTGGGGGTGGCGCTGGCGGTGGACGACTTTGGCACCGGCTACTCCAGCCTGGGGTATCTCAAGCGTTTCCCCGTGGGGGCGCTAAAGATTGATCGCTCCTTCGTACGCGACCTAGTCCAGACCCAAGGAGAGGCCATCGTGGGGGCGGTGATGGGGCTGGCCCGGGCCCTGGGCCTCAAGGTGGTGGCCGAAGGCGTGGAGACCTCCGCCCAGCTCGAGCGGCTCCGCACCCTGGGGTGTGATTTCGCTCAAGGCTACTACTTCGCCAAGCCGATGCCCGGCCAGGCCGTGACCGAACTGCTGCGCACCGGAATTCGGGTCTGAGCTTCAGCTCGAGGGCTGGCCGTGCTGGTGGCGCACCAGTCCCATGCCCTCGAGCTTGGCCAGGTAGTAGCAGGCTAAGTGCTCGGAGATGTTGAGCACCCCAGCTAGCTCGCGGGCGGTGATACCTTGGCTGAGCCGGGGGTGGGCTCGCTCCCAGAAAAAGCTGGCGCTTGAGGCTGGCAGGCTGGCCCCTTCGACCGCCCGGTAGAGGGCATCGGGGGGAGCCAGTTCGGCGGTGCGGTACTTGATCTCGTCGTCCATCACCGTGAGCGAGAACAGCACCCGCTCCAAGGGCCAGTTGAGCGCGGGGTCGCAGGGGGTCTGGAAGGGGACTATCCGTAGCTCGAAGGAGCCGACATGGGCCGAGACCAGCTCGAGCAGAAAAGCCTTGGCCTGGAGCGGGTCGGCGTAGTGGCCGCCCACCTGGAGGCAGCGCAGGTGGCCGTTCTTGATATAGAGGGTGCAGTTGCGCCGACCCGGTAGGTTCCAGAACTCGAGGATCCCGGTCTTGCTCGAGGCCATCGAGACGATCTCGTGAAATTTGGTCTGACCGAGGTTGCCCGATACCACCATAGCTGGTTCTCCAAAGATAAACGTTGAGGTGGAGCAAGCCCGACCCGCGAGGGGTTCATGCCAGCGATCACTTTAAACCCTAGCATGGTTGATAAATAAATGTGGGTTATATCTTTATCGGGTAGCCCACCGGAAGTAAGGAGTCATCCTGAAGGCAGGGAAGAATCTCTCCTGCGGGTGGACGGCTTGCCGCACGCTGGCTTGGCCGCAGCGCGATGAGCGACTGGGCGGACGCGAAACACCACTACCCCTGCGGGCTGAGCCGCTCAAGGCGGCAACGATTCATTGCCTTCAGCCTCAGCTCAGTTATCGGCCTTAGGCTAGCCTTGATAGGCTATGAGGATGAAGGTCGCAGCCCTGGACGTGGGTGAGGCTCGAATTGGCCTGGCGGTGGGGGAGGTGGGCTCGCCCTGGGTTTTCGGGCGGGGTTACCTGGTGCGCCGGAAGCCACAGGCCGATCTGCTGGCGTTGCGGGAGTTCGCCGAGCGCGAACGGGTAGACAAATTCATCGTCGGCCTGCCGCTCCGCACCGACGGAAATCCCAGCGCCCAGGCCGCTCGGGTGCTCGAGCTGGTGGGCGCCTTGCGGGAAGCCGGGCTCGAGGTCGAGACCCTGGACGAACGCTTTACCACCAAGCTGGGAGCACGGCGGCTCAAGGAAGCGCCCCGGCGGGTGCGGCAGGAGAAGGGTAAACTGGACGAAGCCGCCGCGGTGGCTTTGCTGGAGAGCTATCTCGAGCAGGCTCGCCCTTCGGCCCAATAGGTGAAGCGTTGAATCCAGAAAAGCCCACCTCCATCCCCGAGAGCCTTCCCCTGGCCGAACGCGAAGGACGCCGCAGCCCCTGGCTGCTGCGGGGCATTTTGCTGCTATTCGGCCTGCTGGCGGGGGTCTTGGGGTATTTGCTGTGGCTGTCGGGGCCGACCGGGGTGCAGGCTCAGGTGCGGCTCGAGCGGGGCCAGGGGGCGCTCACGGTGGGCCGCGCCCTGGAGCGGGCCGGGTTGGTGCGCTCGGGGCAGTTGTTCGCGGTGTACTTACGAGCCTCAGGGCGGGACAAGCTCCTCAAGCCGGGGGTGTACCGGCTCGAGGGGGACGGGGTGCGCCGGTTGGCGATCTCGCTCACCGAAGAGGCCCGGCCCCTCACCGTGCGCCTGACCTTCCCCGAGGGCTGGCGCATGAACCAGATGGCCCTGCGGCTCAGCCAGAACGGTCTGCCGGGGGAAAAATTCCTCGAGCTGGTCGAGAACCCCCCCGCCGATCTGCGGCCCAGCTATGCCCAGGGCCCGACGCTCGAGGGTTTTTTATTCCCCGCCACCTATACCTTTCCCCTCGATGCCCCCGCCGAGGAGATCGTGCGGGCCATGCTGGCTCGTTTCGAGCAAGAGCTCACCCCGCAGGTACGAAGCCGCTTGGCCCAGGAGAAGCTCAGCGTGCAAGAGTGGGTCACGCTGGCTTCCATCGTCCAGGCCGAGGCCGCCCACCCCGCCGAGAAGCCGGTGATCGCCGGGATCTTCCTCAACCGGCTGGAAGCCGGAATGCCCCTGCAAGCCGACCCCACCGTGGCCTACGGCCTGGGCAAGACCCTCCCCGAGCTTTCCCGGCCCGCCGGGGACTTCGGGAGCAATACCCCCTACAACACCTACCGGGTGGCCGGTTTGCCGCCCGGGGCCATCAGCAACCCCGGCTCCGAGGCCTTGCGGGCGGTGCTCGAGCCCCAGCGCACCGACGCCCAGGGGAGGGCGCTCTTCTACTTCTTCCACGACCATCAGGGCAAACTCTTCGTCAACCCCGATTTCGCCAGCCACAACCGGGATCTGGCGCGGTATCGCTGAAGGGGCCGATAGCTGAAGCTAGCCGCTCCCCTCTGTAGTTTGCACACAATTATCGGGCCAAGTGCGAGTAATATAGGGCGGGTATGGAGTTGATCTTCGAAGTCCGTGATGCCGAAGGGGGGTTCGCCGCCCGTGCAATCGGCGAGGAAAACATCGCTACCCACGGCCAGACCTGGGAGGAGCTTAAAGCCAACGTGCTCGAGGCCGTGCGCAGCTACTTTGGCCCCGGCATGACCCCCCGCCGTGTGCAACTGCACTACGTCCGCGACGAACTCGTTTCCATCTAGCCTTTAGCGCCCCTCGCCACCCAAGACCCGCTCGAGGCGGGAAAAATCCCTTTCCAACGTCCCCGGTCTTGAGCCGGGGTTTTGGTTTTATCCATGCCGGTCAAACACTACCGTTGTATTCGCTCGAAAAGCTTAGCATGGGTTAATCATGGATGTTGAGGTCCGCCAACTGCGCTATTTCGTGGTGATCGCCGAAGAGCTCAACTTCAGCCGGGCGGCGAAGCGGCTCTCCCTGACCCAGCCCGCCCTAAGCCTCCAAGTCCAGCGGCTGGAAGAAGCGCTAGGGGTGATCCTCTTCGAGCGCAACCGCCGAAGAATGCGGCTGAGCGAATCGGGCAAGCTGTTCTTGCAACTCGCTCAGCAAACCCTGGCCCGGCTCGAGCAAGGGCTCGAGGAGGTGCGCCGGATGGGCGGCTCGAGCCTCCAGCAGCTCGATGGTCCCGGTTCCGCTTTGCATAAAGGCGAACCGCACCTGGGCGTCGTCGGGGATGTCGAACCACTCGCTCAGGGTTCCGCTCTCGTCGTTGACCAGGTTTCCCTGGCGGGTGACCTCGAACCCCAAAACCTCGCAAAGAAAGCCACAGCTTCGACCAGATCGGTAACCACGTACCCCACGTGATGGATACCGGTGATGCGCATGGGGGGATTATACGGTGTCCTGCGCTGCAATCCCCCGAGCAGCCTTGTGGCTCCCTGATATGACCAAACCTCGGCGCAACTTGTACCTTTATTCCCTGCCGCTGTGAGGGTGGTCTCGCTGGCGATGGGCGGGCTTCTCGACGGGGTGGGAGCGCCGATGCCAACACCCCCGACTCCCTCCCCAGCCTGGCTAGGTGCGCACCGGAACCGGGTTTGCGGCGCCGGGTTTACCGCCCTTCGGTGGGGAGAACTCATAAACTCTGCCTACGGGCTTGAAAATCCGAAAGGAGGGCCTCGAGACCCACCTCGAACCCCCCTTGGGGCCCGCTCGAGCCAAATAAACCCGAACGCTCGAGTTCGGCGAACCCGTACAAGAACGCCCACAAGGCTACGGCAGAGGCGGTGTCGTCGGGGTTGCCGGTGACCCGACCGACCAGCCCCAGCACGGTGTTCCACAAGTCCTTGCCGGTATTTCCGGCCAAAGCGCCGAGCCGGACGTCGCTCATCAGGCGGTAGAGGTGGGGATGGGCGCGGGTGAAGTCCAGATAGGCCTGGGCCGCCGCCCGTACGGCCTCGAGCGGAGCCTTATCCCGCGCGGCCTGCCCGAGCCAGCCTTTGAGCAGGGTGTTCCCGTGCCGGACCATCGCTCCTTCGAGCGCCTCCTTGCTGGGGTAGTGCCGGTACAGGCTGGGGGCTTTGATGCCCGACCTTTCGGCCAGGGTACGCATGGACAAGGCGGCTTCGCCTTCGTGCTCGAGGATCTCCAGGGCGGCCTCGAGGATAGAGTCAGCGCTGGTTTTGGCCGGATAGGGCATTTGCGAACAGTGTAAGTCTTGACAACTCGAAGAGCAAGACGTACAGTGTTAGCCATAAAGACTAACGAAGTTAGTCTTTGGGAGGCTCGAGATGAAGATCATCCCCCGCGGCAACTACCTGATCCAGCTCACCCAGACTTTTCCCCTTCTTGGCGACTGGTTTCCCGTCAATGCCTATCTGATCCGCGAGGAGGATGGCTTCACGCTGCTCGACACTGGGTTCACCCACAACGCCAAGCCGATCTTTGAGGCAGCCCGAAGCCTGGGCGCACCGATCCGCCGCATCGCCCTCACCCACGCCCACAACGACCACGTGGCCTCGCTGGACGAGTTGCACCGACTGCTCCCTCAGGCCGAGGTGCTGATCGGGGAGCGCGAGGCCCGCATCCTGGCCGGGGATCGCTCGCTGCTGCCGGGCGAGACCGGCAAGCCGAATGGGATGGCCTGCCAGACCCGGCCTACCCGCCTGCTCCGCCAGGGGGACCGGGTGGGTTCGCTCGAGGTCATCGCCGCGCCGGGTCACTCGGTCGGGCAGATGGCCTTCTTCGACCCCCGCGACGGCAGCCTGATCGCCGGGGACGCATTCCAGATCCAGGGCGGGGTCGCGGTGTCGGGGACGCTCAAGCTGGGGTTCCCCTTCCCGGCTTGGGCCACCTGGGACAAGGAGACCGCTCTGTGCACCGGCCAACGCCTGCGGGCGCTCGAACCTGCGCGGCTGGCGGTCGGGCACGGGAACACCCTCGAGCATCCCTTGGCCGCGATGGACCGGGCCATCGCCGAGGCCGAGCGCACCCTGGCGCGGCGCTAGGCCCGCTAAGCTGCGCCAGGATCCGGGTTTGGGAATGAGGCGCGGGGGCGCAATCCCCGCGTCAGCTCCCTCGCTATCCCATTACCCCTCAGCCCCCCAGCGCAATCGCCCCAGAAAATCCCTCAGGCCGCCCAGGTTCTCGATCACGCTGAGCATCTCCAGGTTGCTGCGGGGGATCTCGAGCTGCGGGGTGTCGTGGATGTACTCGAGGATCTCCATCCAGGCTGAGTGCACCGCGATGGGCTTATAGGGCCGGGTGTGCATCTGCTCGACCAGGGCCGCGTTCCAGGCCGCCATCAGCTCGGTCAGGGTGCCGATCCCACCGGGCAGGACCAAAAAGCCCTGGGCCAAGTCCAGCAGACGCTCGATGCGCACCAGCAAGGTGGAGGCCGGAAGCTCGAGGCCCACGTGGATATTGGCCCCGGCCCGCTGGGGAAAAAGCTGCGGGGCGGTGACCCCCACCACCAGCCCCCCGGCCTCCTTGGCCCCCTGCGACACCGCCGCCATTGAGCCGTCGTAGCCGCCGGTCACCACCCCGAAACCGGCCTCCGCGATGGAGCGGCCCCAACTATAAGCTTCCTGATAGGCCGTGGTGTTCGGCGGGGTGCGCGAGGAGCCGAATACCGCGACCAGGGTCTGACGCTGCATGAAGGTAGTCTAGGCCAGGGGGGTGGAGGGTCAAGGTGGTTCGTCCTACAGCGAACGGCCAAAGCCGGAAGAAGGATAGCTGCTTAGCATGCGGCATAGGGCGGTTAGCAAGCCTCGAGCCCCTTTCCGGGCCGGTACCGCAGCCTCCGGACCAGGCGCTTGGGGGCGTCCGGGCGGTTCTGCGTCTTATCCACCGAGTAAAGCTCGTAAGTGATGGACTCCGGCGTGACCTCGAGGACGGCATACCCGTTGATATCGCCGTCAAAGAAGTTCAGGTGCGGGTTGGCCTGCTCCAAGAAGGCGTTGCCGGGCCAGAAGGCCAGGCGCCGCAGGGTCTCGGCGGGGCCGGGGCTGGTCAGGGAGGGGGCCATGAACTCGGCCCCCAACCAGGGCTCGCCGGGTTTGAACGTGGGGGAGATTTGCGAAGCTAGGGCGGAGTGAAGATCGCCACTCAGCGCCACCAGGTTGTTCACCCCAGCCTCGACCAAGGTTTCCAGCAAGGCTTTGCGCTCGGCGGCGTAACCATCCCAGCCATCGGTATTGATGGTGAGATTGCCCGAGCGAAAGGGGGAGAACATCACCGCGCTGGTGAGCCCCCGCCACTTTGCCGGGCTGCGGGTCAGGTTTTCCCTGAGCCAGCGGTACTGCTCGGCCCCCAGCATGGTCTGGGCGGGGCTGGTCTGGGCCAAGCAGGTGGCGAACTGCCGCTGGCCGAAGTCCCCCTCGCCGCAGGGGTGCGGCGAGCGGTAGCTGCGGGTGTCGGTCACGAAGAGCTCGAGCAGGTCACCAAAGGCCAGCTTGCGGTACTGGCTCATCTGGCGGTGGGGTTCGCTCGCCGTGGGGTCGTAGACCACCCGCGCCGGGACGTACTCGGCCCAGGCTTGGTTGGCCTCGAGCCGGAGCTTCTTGAGGCGTTCAGGCTGGTTCTTGAAGGGGTGATCAGGGGCTCCGGGCGCGCCGGTGGCGGGGTCCCAGTAGGTGTCGTTGGCGAACTCGTGGTCGTCCCACAAAAAGATCCAGGGATGGGCGGCCAGGGCTTGCTGCAAAAAGGGGTCGCGGCGGTAGGCGCGGTACAGAGCGCGGTAATCGGCTAGGTTCACCGCCAGATAGCTCCCACTCGGCAGGCTGAAGGCCCGCCCCAAAAACCGCTCGCGGCGGTAGCGGGGGTCGCCGGAGTACTCGTAGATGAAGTCCCCCAGGTGGATCACCGCGTCGAGGTCTTCTCGGGCCAGGTGGGCTAAGGCTCCGTAGTAGCCGCTCCCGAACTCCTGGCAGGTGACTAGGCCCAGGCGTAGACGCTCGGGCATCGTGCCGGGCGGGTTGGGGGTGCGGGTGCACCCGATGGGGCTCTTCACGCCACGGTAGGTGAAGCGGTAAAAGTAGCGCCTTCCGGGCTCGAGCTGGCCGTCCAGGTCGGCCCGCAGGGTGTAGTCAGTCTCGGGGCCGAAGCCGGTTTCGATCAGACCGTATTGGGGCTCGAGAAAATTCGGCGATTCACCAGCTTCGACCATGATGGGTTCGCCGGGCTGGAAGGCTTCCGGGGCGATCCGCGTCCACAGCACCACCCCGCCGGGGCCGGGGTCGCCAGCGGCCACGCCCAGCGGAAAGACCGCTTGGGGCTCGAGCGGAGCCTGCCCCCGCGATAAACCCGCCAACCCCAGCCCCAGGCCGAGCACCTTGCGACGACTAAGCTGGATCTGCACCGGGTTATCCTACCGGGGCGAGATGAGCGCCGGGTCAGCGGTGGGGGTCGGAAGCTAGAAGCTGGAAGTGATTGAAGGCCTCTGGCTGGGTAGGGTTGCTTCGTTCACCCATATTGACCTGTCCGGGGTCATAGCATGGCTTCTTTTCCCTCGGGAACCGCTGTAGGTTCAAGCCTGCAAAACCACCCCCTCCCCACCTCGAGAGGCAGGGAGGGATGGGGGAGGAATGAGGGTAAGGGCGATATGCCCTTACTAGCTAGGGTTATTTGCAGCGTATTACCAGGACGGGCTTCTCCGAGCGGTGCAGCACCCCTTCGGTCACCGAGCCCAACAAAAGCCGGTCAATGCCGCTGCGTCCGTGGGTACCCATCACGATCAGATCGTGGTTTTTGGCCTCGCTCAAGATGGTGTCTATGGGTTTGCCCTCGAGCAACTTGCTCTGGGCGTTCACCCCGGCTTGGGCGGCCAGCTGTAGGGCTGCTTCTAAGGCTACGTCCCCGGCTTTTTTGAGGTCCTCGATCAGCTCGAGGCCATAAGGCACCGCTTCGGGGCTGATCCAGAGGGTGCGGGTGGGGTCTTCCACTACGTACACGAAAGTAACCTGGGCACTTAGGGTTTTGGCCAGCTCGAGCCCCTGCTCAATAGCCTTGGCGCTGCAGCTGCTGCCATCGGTGGGCATCAGGATTTTGCCGTACATACACCACCTCTTGAGCCTAGTGTAGCCCTAAAATGCAGGGACAATCTACCCCGACGGATGCTGACGGATGCAAAAAAGCCAAAGACCGCTAGCCTGGTGGCGATCAGCACTCTTGTGCAAAATCCGCTGGGCGTTACGCCCTTCCCCCCTACGATCGGAAGGATGACTTTCCCCGAGCTTCTCGCCCAACTCGTCTCCCAAGGGGCCTCCGACATCCACATCCACGCCGGGATGCCGCTCATGGCCCGGCTCCACGGGCGGCTGCAACCCATCGGTCAGAGCAAGCTCACCCCGCAGTGGACCGCCACCCTGGTGGATCTGATGTGCGACGAGCGCCAGAAGGTGCTGTTCAAGCAGAAGTATCAGGTGGACTTAGCCTATAGCCTCCCCGGCGTGGCCCGTTTCCGGGTCAACCTCTTCCGGCAGCGGGGCTCGGTGAGCGCGGTGATGCGGGTCATCAACTCCGACGAGGAAAAGCTCAAGATCGTCTCCTTGCCCCAGGAGACGATCGAGTACTTCCGTGACCAGGAGAAGGGTTTGGTGCTGATCACCGGCCCCACGGGCTCGGGGAAGTCCACCACGCTGGCTCGCATCCTCGACGAGATCAACCGGACCCACGACAAGATGATCATCACCGTCGAGGACCCCATCGAGTACTTGCACAAGCCCAAGAAGTCGGTGATCGTGCAACGCGAGCTGGGCTCGGACACGCTCTCCTTCGACGAGGCCCTGATCGCCGCAATGCGGCAAGACCCCGATGTGATCATGATCGGGGAGATCCGCAACTACGAGACTGCGGCAGCGGCGCTCGAGGCCGCCCAGACTGGCCACCTGGTCTTTTCCACCATGCACACCCTCGACACCGTGCGCACCGTGAACCGCATGATGGACCTGTTCCCCCCGCACGAGCGCGAGGTGGCCCGGATCCTCTTCGCGGAGAGCTTGGTGGGCATCGTCTCACAGCGGCTGCTCAAGGGCAAGCGGGGCGGGCGGGTGGCCGTCACGGAGATCCTCAAGGGCACGCTGCGAATCCGCGACATGATTAAAGACCCGGCCAAGACCTACGGCCTCTACGACGCCTTGCGCGAGTCGCGCCTGGACGGGATGCAGACCTTCGACGACCATCTGGCCGGACTCTACGGCCAAGACCTCCTCGACTACGAGACCGCCATCAGCCACGCCACCAGCCGCCAGAGCTTCAAGGTGGCCGCGATGCGCATTGACCAGGAGCGAGGCCAAACCACCCCCACCAGCGGGTTGACCCAGATCATCGAGCCCGCTTCGTAATCGAGCCTTCCTCGAAAAACTATCCCCCCAGACCGGGTAGACTGAGGCTCATGCTCCCCCCGCCGAAAACCGCTCTCGAGGGGATGGTTTTATGCTGATCTACGGGCGTAACCCGGTGCTCGAGACGTTCACTACGAGCATGGACTAGGATTTTGGAATCATGGTGAAGATATGCTAATTTACGGCAGGAATCCGGTGCTCGAGGCGATCAAGGAAGGCCAGGCGGTGCGGGTCTGGGTCGCCAGAGGCGTGGAGAACTGGCTGATCCGCGAACTCGAGAAGCTGGGGGCCGATTACGAACTCCTCCCCCGCATCGAACTCGACCAGAAAGTGCGCACCACCCAGCACCAGGGCCTGGTGGCCGAGGTGGCCGAACTCAAATTCTCGGACCCCGAGGCCCCTTTTCGCCTTGCCAAGGAGCGCAAAGAAGACGTCTTGCTGGTCCTCCTGGACGGGGTGACCGACCCCCGCAACTACGGGGCCATCATCCGCGCGGCCTTGGCCCTGGGAGCCCACGGGGTCGTCAGCGAGGAGCGCCGCAGCGCCCCGCTTTCGCCACTGGTGCTCAAAGCCTCGGCGGGGACCGCCCACAAGCTACCGCTGGTACAGGTCAAGAACCTGCCGCGCTACATGGAGGAGATCAAGGAGCGCGGGGTGTGGATCTACGGGGCCAGCGGCAAGGCCCAGAAAGACCTCACGATGCTCGACTACAAACGCCCCCTGGCCATCGTGATCGGCTCGGAGGGAGAGGGGATGCGCCGATTGGTAGATCAGCACTGCGACGAGACCGCCCGCATTCCCCTTTCGCTCGGCGCCGAGTCGCTGAACGCGAGCGTTGCTCTGGCGATTTTCCTTTACCAAGCGAGGTTGGGGCGAGCCGGGTAAGGGTTATCCTGGGCAACCCATCTGGCTCGCCGCTTTTCTGGTCCCCGGATGCGCTTTACTCTGCTGCGCAGGTACAAATTGGGGTCGGCATGAGTTTGCTGTTGTTGCGGAATCGGCAGCCCTTGCGATGAACTTAGCGTCATCCGGGTGCAGGATTCGCTGGGGTGTTGATGGTCTGGCTAAAGTACGATAGCCGCATGGATTTGGCCCGAACCCTCTCCAAGCTCATCCAGGCCGAAAGCCCCTCGGGCTGCGAAGGACCCGCTGCTGGGGTGTTGATGGAAACGCTCGAGGCCATAGGCTTTTCCCCCCGCCTCGACGAAGCCGGAAACCTGGAAGCGGTCATAGGGGCGGACGGCCCAGAGATCGTCCTGACCGGGCACATGGACATCGTTCCCCCCGGAGATGAAGCGGCTTGGCCCCACCCGCCGTTCTCGGGACAGGTCGAAGACGGGGTGATCTGGGGCCGAGGGGCCGTGGACATGAAAGGCCCGCTGGTGGGGATGATGGGCGCCCTGCACCGCCTCAAGGGCGAACGCTTGCCGGGCCGGGTGCGCTTCCTCGCCACGGTGCAAGAGGAGGTGGGGGGCTTGGGAGCCCGCCACGCCACGAAGAGACTCGCTCCCAGGGCGGTCATCCTGGGGGAGCCCAGCCGGAACCGGGTGGTGCGGGGGAACCGGGGCCGCGGCGAGATCTGGGCGGACTTCTCCGGCGACCAGGGGCACGCCGCGATCGTCGACGGGAATAACGCCCTCTACGCGCTGGGGCGCTTCTTGAATGACCTTGAAGCCCACCGGGAAGAAGACCCCGCCGGGCTTCGCCACCCTTCCCTCCGGTCAGCGCAACTACGCCTGAACCCCACCGTGGTCGAGTGCTTCCCGGCGACCTCCAACGTGTTGCCGGGGGTGGCCCGGGTCATCCTCGACTTGCGTTTCGACCCCGGCGCGGACACCGATCAGCTCCTGCGGGGTCTGCGTGAACTGGCCGGGGATGCGTCGGTATATGTGCCGGAGAAGGTTTGGTCTTCGGGATCGGTCACCATGACCATCCCCATGATGTACCCGCCCTACCATCTGGAGGCCGAGCATCCCTTGCTCCGGCGGGCGCTCGAGGCCCTGGATCAGCCCGAAGCCGGTTTCTGGCCCTTCACCACCGATGCCCCCTACTTGGGCACCTTGGCCCCGGTGATCGGCTATGGCCCCGGCGACCCGGCTCTGGCCCACACCACCCACGAACACCTCCACCTGGCGGACCTCGAGCAAAGCGCAGAGGATTACGCTCGGCTCGTGCGGGCTCTTCTAAACTGAGGCCGATGGAGGAACCCCAGACCCGCCTGATCGGGGGAGAGCCCTATGTCTTTTTGGGTACTTTCCCCCGCCCCTTCGCCGAGGGGATCCGGGTGCGGCTCGAGGATCGTAAGATCCCGGTACGCCTGGAGACCCCCTTTACCTACTTCGGTCTCCCCGAGGCCTACATCGGCACCTACACCGGCGACGTGGCGGTCTGGATTCCCCAGCGCCTCTACGACGACGCAGTGATGCTGCTCGAGCGGGATCAATAGGGGAGGAGACCAGGAGAGGGGGAGAAATAGACCGTCACCGCTCTTGTTCTCCCCCTCACCCCCTCTCTAGCTTCCAACCCCTAACTTCTAGCCCCTAACTTCCAGCCCCTGACTGCGGTATAACCTCCTTATGAGCGTAATCGGGATTGACTTGGGCGGGACCAAGATCGCGGCGGGGGTTTTTAGCGAAGGGGCCTTGCGTTCCAAAATTACCGTCCCTACCCCCCAGGAGGGTGGGGAGGCGGTGATCGAGGCGATGGCCGATGCCGCCCGGCAAGTGGCTCGAGACGCCAGGGTTGCGCCTAATGCCATCGGTTTGGGGACGCCAGGACCGCTGGACTACAGGCAAGGATTAATTAAGTTTGCCCCGAACATCGCGGGGTTTACCAATTTCCCCATCCGCGAACTGCTGGAGCAGGCCAGCGGGTTGCCGGTTCACGTGGAGAACGATGCCAACGCCGCTGCGCTGGCCGAACACTACTTGGGGGCAGCGAAAGGCGCAGGCAGTTCGCTCTTCGTCACCATCTCGACCGGGGTAGGGGGTGGGTTCGTGTGGGGAAACCGGGTTCTGCGCGGGGCCAACGGGCAGGGGGCGGAGGTCGGACATATCACCATTCTGCCCGGTGGGCCATCGTGTGGATGCGGGCTCGATGGCTGTTTCGAGGCCCTCGCCACCGGCCCGGCTATGGAACGCATGGCCCAGGCGGTGTATAAGACCGAGGTCTCCACTCGAGAGCTTTTCCATCGCTTCAAAGCCGGGGAGAGTAAAGCCGGGCGCATCGTGCTGCAAGCAGCCCATTACGTGGGGATCGGCCTGGCCTCGCTCGTCAAGTGCTTCGATCCCGAGGTGATCGTGATCGGTGGGGGTATCGCCCTAAACGCCGGACAGGCTTATCTGGACGAGCTGAACCGGAGCTACCAGCACTACCTGGAAGGCTGGATCGCTCCACCCCTAAAGCTGGCCCAGCTCGGCACCGAGGCCGGGCTCTTGGGCGCCGCGCTCACCGCAGCGGTCGAGGTCGGGGAGGTTTAGACTGGCCCCCGATTTGAAAATTGTCATCTGTCACATTGATTCCCAGAACCCGACCTTATCATTCGCGGCGTGGTGACGGTTTACTCGACTTCTTGGTGCGGCGACTGTCGGGCGGCCAAACAAGCCCTGCGGATGCTCGGCATCCCCTTCACCGAGGTGGACATCGATCAAGACCTCGAGGGGGAGCGGGTGGTACTCGAGGCCAACCAGGGCCGCCGTAGCGTACCGACCCTGGTTTACGCCAACCACGCCGCCTCGATGAGCCGCTTTTCGATCGTCAAGCTACGGACCTGGCTTCGCGAGGCCGGGCTGCTCTCCGAAGCCGCCGATTAGCTCAGGGCTCCGGGTTAGCTGGCGGGACGGCCCGCCGCGTTTGTTTTGGCCGCGAATCTCTGATCTCCAGGGTTTTGTAGGGGCACCCCCTGTGGGTATCCTCGTCACCGGACGGCGGATTTGCTTGGTGAGGGTCGTCTTGGATGGGCCGGAGCTTTAGGGCGGCCCCCGTGACCGCCCCTAGGGGGGATGTCATGAGTGACGCCGTAATAAAAAACCCTCCCATCCAGGAGGGCATCCGGTTTAGGGCGGGGGCGGCTGGAAGGTTACTTGAGCACCTTAGCCGGGCTCAGCACGAAGGCCTCCACCACCGACCGGCCCTCGCCGGGGGTTCCTTGCAGGGCCCGGTAGGCCGAGACTTCCAGGTCCAGGATGGCACTCTCGGCTCGGCTGGAGAGCCGCATCCGGGCCTCCGCGGGCATCCAGAACCAGTAATCGAGCTGCTCGGCCAGGGGCAACAGGAGGGTGTGTTCGTCCAGCCAGCCGGGGCTCACGCCGCTGAGCAGGAAGACCTGGACGCGGCGGTGGTTGTGGATCTCGATTATGAGCGGGGCGGCCTCGCCGGTCACACCGATCCCCAGTGGGTTTTCCAGGTGGACCTGGCCGTGCAGGTGCACCAGGCAGGACTCTTCGGGCAGGATCCACTCGGCCCCGGAAGGGCTGGTCTGGGTGGGTTGGCGTACCCAGACCAGCCGCCGACCCTCGGCCTGGAAGCCGGTGCCAAAGCGGTTTTCCTCGAGCATCGCCAACTCCCCGCCCGGTACCACCGACTTGCGCGAAGCAGCGCTCACGGCCTGGCTCGGCATCCCCAGCCAGGCTTCCAGAGCAGCCCGCGACCAGCCCTCGAGGTGCTTGAGGAAGTTGCCCCAGTCGGCGGTATCCCCGGCCAGCAGACGGTGGTAGGCCTCGGCTACCCGCTGGCCCTCCAGGGCGGATTGCAACGCGGCCTGGCGATGGTACTGCTGCCGCCGCCCCGGTTGCAAGCTCTGATAGAAGACCCGGCGGCTCGATTCGTCGCTAAAGCGCCAGTGTCCGTCGTAGATCAGCCAGCCCCGCCGCTCGAGTTCGTCGAGGTAGGGCGAAGCCTCCAGGGCCCCCAAAAGCCCCTCGGAGAGCGAGCCGGGGTGGATTGAGAGGCGTTCGACCGCTAGGCGGGCTTCCAGCGAGAGCATCCGGGCCTCGAGCTGGAGCATGGCCCGCACCCGCTGGGGCAGCGGGAGGGTGCCGGTCATCTCGCCCTCCAGGGGGGAGAGCGCCAGCAGTTCACGCAGGTGGCCGGGGTTGCCGCCCGAGGCCAGGTAGACCCGGGCGGCCTCGCCAAAGGTCATCGGGGCCAGCGGCTTGGCCCGGGCCTCGCTCCAAGAAAGCGGGGGCAGGTGGATGAAGCGCATCCGCTCGGGGGCGTAGCCGCTACGAAGCTCCAGGATCAGCCGGGGATCCTCCCCGTAAGCCGAGCACTCCACCACCCACAGTCCGTCGCGGTCGGAGAGAATGCGCTCGAGCGCCCCCTCGGGATAGGGTTGGCGCAGGTAGTGGACGGCCTTGCCGCTGCCCCGCAGGCCCTCCAGGAAAGGCAGCCCCAGGGCTTTGGCCAAGGACTGGGCGAAGTTGGTGCGGCCCGAACCGGGGCGCCCCATCAGGATCAGGGCGTAGGGCAGCCGGATCTGGTTGGCGATCTCGTGCACCAGGCGCTCGCGCCCCCAGGTCCCGGAGGTGTTGGCGACGAGCTGCGAACGCTGACCCTCGAGCCAGGCCCTAAACTCGGTGGAGACTTCTTCTAAGCCCTCCAAGGGGAGGCCGGGGCCGGGGGTACGATCCAGGAAGACCAACGAAGGCAGACGTAACGGGTCTTCGCCCGGGGCGAAAGCGGTGAACCCCAGCGGTGAGAGCGCCTGGGAGAGCCGGTAAAGCTCGACCCGTAGGTTCTGCGAGGCGGCACTGTGACCCCACAGGAGATCGGCCAGTACTTCGCGGCGGGTGGGGCCTTCCAGGGCGAGGTAATACAAGATGGCTAGCCCCTTGCGCTGAAGCTTGACCTCGCGCCCTTGGTGCTCGAGACGGGCCGGCCCCCAGAGCATCAGTTGGAAAGGTGCGTTGGTGGTCATGGGCAATCTCCGCAGGCTAGCGCTTGAGGGGATCTGGACCGTAGGCAATCATCAACCGGGCATATAACAGGTAAATTTGAGATCGAGTGTGGCTTCACGGCTGAACCATCCTCCTGGCTTACTCTCTCACGGGTGAAACCACTCCTTGAAGGAGTCCTGGTAGAACTTGACCCTAGGCTAACACGTCTATGTAACACCCTCGTTTATATCTAGGGTGGATTTTTTTCAGGGAATTTCCCTAGATCTGCTCTGGGGCATCACTCTCGAGGCGTGACTTATGCCGTTGCTTACGCGAATGTACGTAACGCCGCCTTAGCTTGACAGAGGGGTCACAATCCCCTACCGTTGAACTAGAGGAGCCTATGGTTGCCACCACCGTCACCACCACCGTTGCCGCGATCAGTGGTGTCGCGACCCTTGCTTGGTCAGCGGCGGTGATCGTCGCACTGCTCGCCTTGCTGATCTCCAAGGAATTGGC
Organism: Meiothermus sp.; assembly: GCA_035760705.1. GTDB lineage: Bacteria > Deinococcota > Deinococci > Deinococcales > Thermaceae > Allomeiothermus. Next base: position 46,345 of record DASTSL010000114.1, read on the forward strand.
CAGCGCTTCGGAGCATCCGCGTGCCCGCTGGTATGCCAAAGTGAGCAGTGTCGGGGTGGTGCCCTTAGTTTTTGCGCTGGCTGGGATTGTGCTCGCCAAGCTCCTGTAGAAGTTCGAATGTTCCAGTTGGCACGGCGCGGAGGGGAGTGGTCTTCGCCGTGCTTGTTTTTTTGATTTTTTCCATGGGGCTTCTATATATTTCATTGACGGCAGCATTTTATGATTGCTCGTATCCCGCACTCCCTACGTGTCCCGCTCGTGGGACTGGCTTTCGTGGTAGTGCTCGGGCTGGCCCATGGCCTATGGCTACCTGAGATTGCGGCCTGGCTGGTGGTTCCCGAACCGCTGACCTCGCTGGAGGGGCTGCGTAACGATCCGCAGGCGGCCATCGTGCCCCTGGCTGGAGGGCGCGAGCGGGTGTTATACGCGGCGGAACTGTTTCGCCAAGGTTATGGACGCTGGTTTCTCGCCACCGACATGCCGCTCGATGCGCCCGGGATCCGCGAGCGCTACGCGGAACTCGTAGCGAGAGAGGCCGTCTGGCAGGGGGTGCCTCGCTCGGCCATCGTGTTGAGCGACCTCACCGTGCGCACGACCTACGAGGAGGCCCGGGAGATCTTGAAGGTGGCCCACTCCCGGGGTTGGCGCTCCTTGCTGGTTGTGACCTCGCCCTACCACACCCGCCGGGCACGCTGGGTGCTCTCGGAGGTTTTCGGCTCGAGCGGTATCACCCTACACGTGGTCGCGGCCCCCGAGAAAGGGTATACCCCTCAGAATTGGTGGCAGAGCACCGATGGTCTTCGCAACACCTGGACCGAGTACCTCAAGTTGGTCTTGCGGCTATTGGGGCACGAGTGAGGTTGGCACTTTTCAGCGCACATTCAGCAAGAATTTATAAACTTGAAAGAAACCGATAGTGACAAAAGTTGTCATATGAAAGGCGGAGAAGAATGCAAGGCGGTTACACTGGGTCTGTGAGAGTTCGGTGGGCTCATTGGGATCTGCTGGTGGCCTTGATCCTGGCCCTAGCGATGAGTATGTGGCTGGTGCTCTGGCCCGGGGCGCAGAACCCGCTACGGGTTCTGCTGGGTTTTCTGGTGGCGTTGGCGGTGCCCGGCTATACCTTGATGGTCGCGCTTTTCCCCAAGCGTTCGGACCTCGACACGGTTGAGCGCATCGTGATGAGCTTAGGGCTCGCGGTAATACCAGTGAGCTTTTTAGGGGTGATCCTAAGCGACACCTGGGGCATCCGCCCGGTGCCCTTGGCGCTAGGGCTGAGTGTCTTTACCTTGCTGATAGGCGGGGTAGCGGTATACCGCCGCCGCCGGTTGCGCCGTGAGGATTGGTTCTACCCCGATCTCTCCTGGTCGCCCCGATGGCTGGGATGGGGGGTCGCCGCAGCAGCCTTGGTATTCGTGCTGTCGTTCTTCCTGCGACCCAATGTGCCGCTCACCGAGTTTTACCTGCTCGGTCCGACGGGCCATTTCGAGGATTATCCGGTGCGGGTGACTCCCGGCGCACCCATGGCGGTGGAGGTGGGGGTGCGTAATCTCGAGGGCCGCCCGATGGCCTACGTGCTCCAGGCGCCCGGAATGGCCCCGCTCGAGCTACCACTTTTGGCGAGCGGCCAGACCTGGGAGCAGACCCTTCAACTGACCGCCCCTGCGGGTGGGGATGGCCGGTTGCGCTTGGAGTTGTACCGCAAAGGGGAGGCTAAACCTTACCGCGAGATCTACCTGGTGTTACAGCCCGGTGAGGAGGGAACCCCTTGAACCGCCCTCGAGCCAGCGGCTTTCTCAGCGGGGCCGGGATGGTTTGGTTCTACCTGGGGATCTTGCTCTTCGCCGAAGTGCTAGCAGCGGGGGCTTACCCGGCGGTGGGTCTGGCCGTGCACGTGGCGCTCTCGGTAGCCTTACTGGCTCACTCCGCCTTTAGCAAAGAGTCCCTGGGCCGGCTGTACGCGGCTTTGGCGCTCGCTCCGCTGGTGCGGGTGGTCTCGCTCTCGATTCCGACAGGGCTGGTAGACCCGGTGACCCAGTACGCTGTGGTCAACATCCCGCTCATCCTGGCGAGCTTGATGGCAGCCCGGCAACTGGGGTACACCTGGGGGGAGGTGGGGCTGAACCTACGCTGGTTCTGGCTGCAAATCCCGGTGGCCGCCTTGGGGCCGCTCATCGGTTGGCTCGAGCGCCTGATCATCCAACCCGCTCCGCTGGCGGCCAGCCTCGAGCCGAGCGCCCTGGTCTGGCCGGTCTTGAGCCTGATCCTGTTTACCGGCTTGAGCGAGGAGTTGCTCTTTCGCGGCCTGATGCAACGGGCGGCCATCGGTGCCCTGGGCCCGGTGCAGGGGATCTTCTACGTGGCCCTGGTGTTCGGGGTTTTGCACACGGGCTGGCACTCCTTCCCCGACGTGCTTTTCGTGATCGCGGTGGGGTTGGTGTTCGGCTGGATCGTCTACCGCAGCGGCTCGATCCTCGGGGTGGCCCTGGCTCACGGGGTCGCCAACGTGTTTTTGTTTATCGTGCTGCCCCTGCTAGCTCGTTAGGCAAAACCTGGTCATCGCGGTGGGGTTCGGCGAGTAGGAAGTGCCCTTGCCCGAAGCTGACGAGTCCCCGACGGACTCCTCTCGAGATATGGCGCGAGCGAACGGTCTACTTGCTGGGGCGGGGTTGAGGAGGGCGTTAAGGGCCGCGTTACCTCGCTCGAGGGTTCGCTCGACGCCGCGTAACGGATAAAAAATCCTCCCTGTAGGACGAATAAATCCATCATTACGAGCCGTTCACGGGTTGCCCTTAAGCTAGACGGTGGATGCGTACGCGTTGGATCGTCATCGGGGTGGTGCTTCTGAGCCAGGCCATAGCTCAGTACCGGAGCAATGCGGCATCCCCGGCCCCCGAGAAGCCCTGCCCCCGGCCCGCGCGGTACTGGCTCGAGCTGGACCCCGCCCGCTGGCCCCTGGAGACCCTGCGCCTGGGCGGCCAGCGCTACGGGACGGAACCCCTCCTGCGGTTGCTGGCTTCGGAGGCTCGCCAGCCGCAAACTTATCTGCGCCAGCAACTCGCCGCGGCCAAGCTCAGCCTGGCCAGCGGGGCCGAGCCCTCCGCGATCGCGGCCACGGTGGCCGAGGCCGACCAGATGCTCCAACGGTTTGCTACGCGCGAGCAGATGCTGGCTTTGGGGGATGCGCTCGAGGCCTACACCCGTTTCCGTCGCTACACCCCGGGGTGCCGATGACCCTGCACTTATCTTGGCCGCTCCGCCTGGGTTTGGCGATCCTGACGGCGATCGGGGGCTTTTTATGGCTCGAGACCGCGTGGACGGCTTACCAGGCCGATACCGCGCTGAGCCAGGCTCGCGCCCTGCAGCACCAAGGACAAGCCGATCGGGCCCTAAGGGTGCTGGAGACGGCGCAGCGGCTTGCTTCGGGGAACGCCGAGCTGGCGCTCGAGGCGGGAAACCTCCACCTGGTCGGGTATTTGCTCGAGGGTGAACCCGCCCGCTTAGAAGAGGGGATCGGCCAATATTCCCGGGCAACCCAGCTCAACCCACTCGAGCCCTTTTACCCCGCGAGTTTGGGTCAGGCCCTCTTGCTGGCGGGGCGGTTCGACCGGGCCGAGGAAGCCCTGGAGCGGGCCTTGCCGGGTGACCCGCACAACCTCGAGTACCTGTGGTGGATGGGACGGGCCAAAGAGGGGCAAGGCGACCTGAGGGCGGCGCGGGAGTTCTTGCGGCGGGCGCTCGAGGTGCGCGAAGACCCCCGGGTGCGAGCCGATCTCTTGCGTCTCGGGGAGATGCTTTCTACGCCGCGTAGCGGGGTGGGCCGATGATCCGGGCTGCCGGGTTGGAATCTGCCGCCTGGGGAGTGCTGATCGCCCTCGTGCTCTTCGCCGGTCTGAGCCAGGGTGGGTTCTGGGGTTGGGGTTTGCTCGGTTTGCGGGTGCTGATCGGGGTGGCGCTAATCCTATGGCTGGGCTCGGCGGTGATGCGGGGCTTTTTACGATGGCCGCCGCTGCCGCTTACCTTGGCTGCGCTCGCCTATCTGGTCATCACGGCGATGGGGGCAGTCTCGAGCCCCTACCCCTATGGCAGCGCCCAAGCCCTGCTCGACACGGCGATGTTCGTGGCGGCCTTTTTCCTGGGCTATGTCTTTCGACCGAGTTGCAGACCGGTTTTGCTGGCGGGGTTCGGGCTGGGGGCGGGGATACTCGGGGTCTACGGGCTCTGGCAGGCCTTGGGTTTGGGTGTCACGCGGGTGAGCGGCTTGTACCTCGATTCCAACCACTACAGCGGGTTTCTGGCGTTGGCCGTGCCGATCACCCTGGGGCTGGCCCTCTCGAGCCGGGGTTTTGGGCGTGGGCTGTGGGTGGGTTTGGCGGTGCTGCTGTTCGTTAACCTGGCCCTGACCTTCTCCTGGGGCTTGCTGGCGGTCGCGCTGGCCTTGGCGGGGTGGCTGCTGGCGGGGTTCGAGCGGCAAAGGGGGTGGGCCGGGGTGTTGCGCGGCGGGCTGCTGGCGCTGAGCCTGGTCGGGCTGGCCCTGCTGATGTTGGTGAGCCTGAGCCCCCAATTGGCCGGGAATCTAGGCCAACGCACGGCCCAGCTCTTGGGGGACTGGGTCGGGGTGAGCCTCGAGAGCCGTGCCAGAATCGGGCGCGGGAGCCTCGAGTTGGTCAAGACCCACCCCTGGCTGGGGGTGGGGCCGGGAAACTTCGTCTACGCCTGGCCGCGGTACCGCCCGCCCAAGATCGAGACCGTGCCCGAGGAGATCCTGCACAAACGCATCAACTACGCCCACAACGACTACCTCCAAGTCGCCAGCGAGACCGGGCTGCTGGGTCTGGCCGCGTTTTTAGGGTTTTGGATCCTGGTGCTGAGGAAGGGCCCCCATTCACCCGTTGGCACCGGCATCAAAGTGGGGCTGATCGCGCTTTTGCTCCACGGCCTGACCGATGGGAACCTAACCTTTATCCCGGCCAATGCCGTATTGACTTATCTGTTCGCCGGGCTGTATGTGGGGGAAATGAATGATCCTGATTGACGCTACGCCGCTACAGTCCGAACATCGTCTGCGTGGGGTGGGGGCCTACGTCCGCCACCTGGTTCAGCACCTGGAAGCCAAAGGTCACAAACCCTTTTACTTCGCCTCGACGGTGGGGCTCGAGCACGTCCAGGACCTCCTCCCACTCGAGCGCACCCTCAGCGTCTACCGCCCCCACACCCCGGCCCAGGTTTACTGGGCCTACAACGAGTTAGCCATGCGCTGGGCAATCCTACGCCTGCGGCCCCGGGTTTTTTTCTGCCCGGATTTCAACGGGATCGTCAGCAACCCCTTTGGCGAATCGGTGCCGATGCTGCACGACCTGATCCCACTCAAGGTGCCAGAGGAAGGGGAGGGGTTAGGGATCCGACTCTCGCGGCTGCGCTGGCAAGTTTACTTCGCCAAGGTGCGGCGGGCGCGGCATATCATCGCCCGCAGCGAGCAGGTTAAAAAGGACGCCGTACAGATGCTGGGCATCGCCCCCGAGCGGATCACGGTGGTGGCCCAGGGCTTGGATCGGGAACGTTTCGTGGAGAGCACCGGGCAGGGCCCCTACGCTGCGGAACCCCCGTACTTCTTGCACGTGGGGGGCTCGGGGGTCAACAAGAACATGCGCCGGGTGCTCGAGGCTTTCGCCAAGGTAGCCCCCACCCATCCCCAGACCCGGCTGTACTTTGTAGGGCCGTGGGCTCCTGCCGAGAAGGAGTGGCTGGAGGCTGAGAAAACCCGGCTGGGGCTCTTTGAGCAGGTGCGTCACCTGGGGTTTATCCCCGACACCGATCTGCCGGGCCTATACGGCAACGCGGCAGCAGTGGTGTTCCCCTCGCTCGAGGAAGGCTACGGTCTGCCGGTGCTCGAGGGGATGGCCTCGGGGGCTCCGGTCATCACCTCGAATGTCTCCTCGCTGCCGGAGGTGGCCGGGGACGCGGCCTTGCTGGTCAACCCGCTCGAGGTGGAAGCCATCGCGGCGGCCATGTGCCGGATTCTCGACGAGCCGGGGCTGGCCCAGGCGTTACGGCAGAAGGGCCGGGTGCAGGCCAGCCAGTTCTCCTGGGAGGCGCTGGCGGATCAGGTCTGGGAGAGCTTAAACCGCATTGCCGAGCGGTGAGGGGCTTGTTACGCCCCTTGTGATTTGGGCGTTTCCTCGAAGCCGTGTGAACAGGGTTGGGCGTAACAGGGGGGGTTATTGCGGCAGCTACGAGATTAATCGCTGTAACGGGGGCGTTATGGAGGCCTCGCTAAGTTAGAACCTGGAGCCCGATGCGAGGTGATATGCAGATGATTATTCGAGCCCGTGCGCCTTTACGGATCAGCTTCGGGGGTGGGGGAACCGATGTCCCCCCCTACTGCGACGAACGTGGGGGAGTGGTGCTCTCGGCCACCATCAACCGCTACGCCCTGGCCTCGCTGGTCCCCGGCGGCGACCGCTTTAGCGTGCGCAGCATCGATTACGACCAGAGCATCGAGTACGGGATCAATGACTCCTTTGTCTTCGATGGCCAGCTCGACCTCGCCAAGGGGGTGCTCGAGCACTTTCGCCGGACGCACGGGCTCAAGGACGGCTTCGAGGTGGCCCTGCACAACGACGCCCCCCCAGGGTCGGGCTTGGGCTCTTCCTCGGCCATCACGGTAGCCCTGATCGGAGCCATCGCCGAGCACCTGCGATTGTCCTTCGACAAGTACCAGATCGCCGACCTAGCCTACCGCATCGAGCGCGAGGACATCGGGATCAAGGGTGGCAAGCAGGATCAGTACGCGGCCACCTTCGGCGGGTTCAACTTCATCGAGTTCCACCCCGACAGCACCGTGGTGAACCCGCTCCGGCTCCCGGCGCAGACTGTTTGGGAACTCGAGTACAGCCTAGTCTTCGCCTTCGTGGGCGGTCAGCACTTCTCCGGGCACATCATCGAGAAGCAGCAGGAGAACTACCAGAAAGGCCAATACGACGCGGTGCGGGCCATGGACGAGATCAAGGCCATCGCCTACGAGATGAAGCGGGCCCTGCTGCGCGGCCAACTTCAGGGGTTCGGCGGTCTCCTCGACGCCGCCTGGCAGTGCAAGAAGCGCATGGCCGAGGGCATCAGCAACCCCCGCATCGACGAGGTGTACGAGGAGGCCAAGAAGGCCGGGGCGGTGGGCGGCAAGGTCACCGGCGCGGGTGGGGGTGGCTTTATGTTCTTCTACTGCGACCCCTACCGCCGCTTTGCCGTGCAGGAAGCCCTCAAGAAGACCGGGGCCCAGGTGGTGAACCTGAGCTTCGTGGAGGAGGGCATCTCGGCCTGGACGCTGAACGGGAGCGCCCTCGAGTCCAAGGCCCTGGTCGCCAAGTAGGAGACCCATGACGCAACCCACCGTATCCGTGTTTGATCAGGCGATGGACGATCACCTCGAGGTGGCTCGAGCCACCCGTGCCCTGGCTCCCCAAGTGGCCCAGGCCGCCCAGATGATGACCGAGTGCTTACGCAATGGGGGTCAGATCTTCTTCTGCGGCAACGGCGGTTCCGCCGCCGACTCGCAGCACCTCGCCGCCGAGTTCGTGGGCCGTTTCCTCAAGGAACGCCGCGCTCTGCCGGCCCAGGCCCTCAGCGTGAACACCTCGATCCTCACCGCCATCGGCAACGACTATAGCTACGACAAGGTCTTCGCCCGGCAGGTCGAGGCCATGGGTAAGCCGGATGACGTCCTGGTGGGGATCACCACCAGCGGCAACAGCCCCAATATCCTCGCCGCCGCCCTAGCTGCCCGCGCCGCAGGCATGAAGGTCATCGGCATGACCGGCGCGGGCGGGGGCAAGCTAGCGGCCCTCTGCGACCTGCTGCTGGCGGTGCCGTCCAAGAGCACCCCGCGCATCCAGGAGATGCACATCCTGATGGGCCACAGCTTCTGCCAGATGGTCGAAGAAGCTCTTCTCTAGCCCTTCGGCATGAGGCCCAAAGCAGCGGAAGAACCGTTGTTGATCGAAATGAGGCCAAAGGCTTGGCATGTTGAAACCACCCAGACAAGCCGTGATCCTGGCCGGGGGCTTAGGCACCCGGCTGGGGGCTTTGACCCAAGAGACCCCCAAACCGCTTCTTTCGGTGGCGGGTAAACCCTTTCTGGATTATCTGCTCTGGAACCTCAAGCGCCATGGCTTCGAGCGCATCTTGTTCTTGGCCGGGTACAAAGCCATGCAGATCATCGAGCGCTATGGCAGCGGAGCACGCCACGGCCTCGAAGTCGAGTACGCTGTCGAGACCGAGCCGATGGGCACGGGCGGCGCGTTGCGGCTCGCCAAGGATTACCTGGACGAGCGCTTTCTCCTGCTCAACGGGGACACCCTGCTCGATTTCAATTATCTCGATCTGGCTTTGCTCGAGGGCACCGCCGCCGTAGCCTTGCGCCGGGTTCCCGACGCGGCCCGCTACGGGCGGGTGAGGCTTGAGGGAAACCGGATCATCGGGTTTGGCGAGAAGGAAGGAAGCGGCCCCGGCCTGGTGAATGGCGGGGTGTACGTGCTTTCGCGGCAAGCCGTTGAACTCCTGCCCGAAGGGGTGAGCTCGCTCGAGCGCGACCTCTTCCCCCGGCTCGTCGAGCGGGGGGATCTGCTCGGCAAGCCCTACGAGGGCTTCTTCCTGGATATCGGCCTACCCGAGACCTACACCGAGGCCCAGACTGCCCTCCCCGCCTGGCGGGAAAAACCGGCGGTGTTCCTCGACCGCGACGGGGTGTTGAACCACGATGAGGGCTACACCCACCGGCCCGAGCAGTGGCGCTGGACCGAGGGAGCCGTCGAGGCAGTGAAGTGGCTCAACGACCGGGGATATCTGGTGTTGGTGCTCACCAACCAGGCGGGAATCGCGCGGGGCTACTACAGCGAGGAACACTTTCTGAAGTTCACGGATTGGATTCACGAGCAACTGCGCTTGGCCGGGGCGCACCTCGAGGCCACCTATTACTGCCCCTACCACCCTGAGGGCTTGGGCCAGTACCGCCGCGAGTCAGAAGATCGCAAACCCAACCCCGGTATGTTCCTGCGGGCCATCGCCGAGTGGCAGCCCGATCTCTCGCGCAGCCTGGCGATCGGCGACAAGGAAAGCGACCTCCGGGCGGCCCGGGCAGCAGGGGTGCGGGCGCGGCTTTTTGCTGGAGGCAATCTGCTCGAGTTCGTCCAGGGTGCTCTCGGTGAATCCGTGCGTTAGGAGGAGTGGATGCGGGTCGGATTTTTCACCTACGGGATGGGGCAGCATCTCACGGGAATAGGCCGTTACACGGTGGAGCTGACCCGTGCCTTGAAAGCTGCTGAACCCGGCCTCGAGATCGTCCTGCTCAACCCCTACCCGGATTCTCCGCTCGAATGGTATCGGGAGTTCGAGACCTACCCGGTTCCCACATTGCAAAAGGTTCCGGCGGCGGCCAGCCTGGGCAACTGGGTGTTGCACCGGGCGGCACTCGAACTCAAACTCGACATCCTCCACGACCCCTGTGGCATCGCGCCTTTTCTAGTTCCGACCAAGGCCTACCGGCGGGTCACCACCATCCACGATGCGATCCCCCTGGTGATGCCCGAGGTTCAACCCTGGGCGACCCGGTTAGTGTTTCGCACCCTGGTTCCGCTGGCCCGTTATACCGCCGATGCAGTCTTTACCGTGAGCCAGCATGCTGCCCTGGACTTGGCCCGCCACGCCCGGCTGCCCGAGAGCAAGCTCTTCGTGGCCCCCAACGCGGTGAATCCGCCCCTGGCAATGAGCGAAGCGGAGGTTCGGGCGGCGCTCGAGCGCCTGGGCGTCAAATCCCCCTACTTTTTGGCGGTGGGCCAGTTGGCGGCCCGTAAAAACTTGCCCCGGCTACTGGAGGCTTTCGCCGTGCTCCGCCGGGAGAACCCCGAGCTAAACCTGGCCGTGGTGGGGCCGAGCACCTGGAAGGGTCACGAGGTCTTCCAAAAAGCCCAAAGCCTCGAGGGAGTGACCCTCACCGGTTTCGTCTCCGACTCTGATTTGGACGCGCTGTACTACGGGGCGCTGGCCTTGGTCTTTCCCTCGCTTTACGAAGGTTTTGGCATCCCCGCGATCGAGGCGATGGCCCACGGAACTCCGGTCTTGGCCGCTGAGGCTAGTTCCTTGCCGGAGGTGGTGGGCGAGGCCGGGCTGCTCTTCGACCCGACGTCGGTGGAGGCCATCGCCGCAGCAATGCGCCGAATCTGGCGGGATGAGAGTTTGCGTGAGGAACTTAAAGGGCGGGGGCTCGAGCGGGTCAAGCAATACACTTGGGCCGAAACCGCCCGCAAAACCCTGGAGGTTTACCGGAATTTATTGGGCGGCCAGGTCGTTCGCCAAGAGACGTATTCGGAAGCCTAGAAAATGAGGAGATTGTGTCATGCGGAGAAACACTTACTTACCGGCCACAGTTTTACTGGCCTTGCTCCTGATCCTTTTAGTAGTTGTAGCCTTCGGCCAGGGTGGGGATCGCACCCGGCCCACCCTCACCCTGAGCAACCCGCCCAGCGGCAGCAGTGTCAATGTGGGGAACGTCACCGTAAGTGGGGAAGCCAGCGACGACACCGGCGTGACCCGCCTCACCTATCGCTTGGGCGCGAACCCTGAGCAAGAGGTGAAGATCACCCCTGGAACCAAGGTAGAGTTCGGCTTTACCGTAGATCTCAAGCCCGGCCACAACGTGCTCATCCTGAGCGCTTACGATGCCGCCGGAAACCGCGCCTCGAGCACCGTCACGGTGAGCTACACTGCGGCTGCGGCTTTGCCTTTGCCAGGAGCCTGGCCTTCGCCCACCGGTGCTCCGCCGACCCTGCTACAGGCTTACTGGATCAACCATTATGTGACCGCCACCGATAGCCAAGTGGAGGTCAAGTACATGGAGTACCGGCCTCGCCAATTCGATACCGGGGTCAGCCTGATCCGCCGCGCCGCCGAGCAACGCTTTGCTGAGTCCAAGCTCGATGACCCCGGCCCCTACAGAGGTTGGGACGTGCTGATTCTGCCCGGAGGGGGTACCTACACCGGCTCGACCGGTAAGAACCTGCTCGAGATCTACCTCAACCGTACGGCCAGGGTGGGCTTGATCTGGTACGCCAACCCCAACGACCTTCCTTCCTGGATGCAAAACCAGGGCTGGACTCGAGGAGCGGATGTTAAGATAGATGGCAAAAGCTACCCGGTTTTCCTGCGTACGATGGGCGCGGGTCAGCAGTTGCTGGGGGGGATCGAGCGCAAGTCGGGGCGGGCCTACACGGTACTGCTGGCCGAGCGTGACAACAAACCCTCCATTGCCCCTCCGGTTCCCGCCGGGCTCGAGGTGCCCCAGCCCAACACCGCCTGTCCCGATTGGGTGCACGACCAGTACATGGTCAAGGGCCTCGACGGGAAGATGTACCGCACCTGGCATCCCCAGATTGACCCGGTCTACTGGTGTTACTTCGGCCACGAACACGGCTCCGACCCGCGCATGTTCGCGGCCTTTGACAAAATCGCCCCGGCCTTCGGCTATGTGAGCCAGAAAGCCAATGCCGATGAGCCACACACCGGTTTCAAGCTCTTCGCCTACGACGACAACCAAGGGCATTCGTGGCTGATTCAGTTCCACATCGGCACGGGCGGTAAGGGCCGGCTCTGCACCCGCTTCCACGAATACAATGTGTGGGTAGCGAACCGACAAAGTGGTGAATTGCTGGCTGATCTGCACTTCATGACCGACACCGGCCCGGCCTTGGATGCCAGCGCAAGCGGAACCCCTGACGACCCCGGTAAGGCCAACACCACCCGTTACAAACCCGAGGGGTGCCCGGATAATCTCGACATCCCCATGAACAACGACCAGGGCCGCCGCCGGATTCCCCAGATTGATCGCAACGGCTACGAGACCTGGCAGCCCAGCTTACCCAAGACTTTAGGGATGTTTGGCGCACGCGGCTATAACACCGACAACCCCCAGACCCGCTGCTCTACCGAGACCGATGCCCAGGGCAACCCCACCTGCAAAGAAGTGATCAAGACCAAATCCGACTATGACTGGGGCGAGAACCGCTGGTTTATCATCGCCGAGGCGGATGCCAACAAGGGCTTTGGCATTGATGCCAGCACTGCCCTGGCGACCGGGGTTTTCTACACCGATCCCAAGGGCCTCGAGCTGCGCAAACCCACCGACCCCGACGCGGTGCACCAGTACATCAAATCCGGCCTGGACATCGTTCACATCACCGGGGAGCGTTGGATTCCCTATGACCCCTGGTGGGTGCAGTACCGAGCAGTACCCTCGGGCAAGGTGTTTTTCTCCGGACATAACCTTGAAGACTCGCTACGCCAGCCCAACTGAGCCTCCCCTCGCCAAAAACCCCACCCCAGGCTGGGTGGGGTTTGTTTTTGAGGGTGGTTCCCAGGCGGCTAACCTCGAGGGTGAACCTGTCTCCAAGCGCCAGAGCCGTTTGCAATTTGCTTGACCGAACCCCGGTGTTACAAACCACCACTGGCTTCGGGGCAAAACTACACCTCCCCCACAGAAGCTTCCTGGCACGGGTTCATGCTATTTGTCACGACCATCTCGCTAAAGTTTGCCCTGAACCCTACGAAACATGGCTCCCCACCGAACTTCTGTATCAACCCTTCCATAGCCGAAGGTGTAGGGTTAGCCCTCTTCCCGCCCGTACTCTGCACCAGACAGGAAAGTGGAGAGGTTTTATCTGTCCACGACTGTATGGGGAGACTACCTTGGCTCGAGGTTTCTGCTCGGCACCTCTGGCGCTCTCTATAAGAATTGACCGTACGGGCAGTGGTGCCGAGCGCAAGACGCTCGGTGCGGAGGGCTCAGGCTGGGCCCTAACCCCCTGGCCTGCTTATCAAGCATTACCGCGACCTCTCAGATCTGCTTTGACGTGACCGATGGCAGGCACACCACGGTGCCGGTGGGCTAAAGCCCACTACACCCTGGAGGGCCCAGAAGAGTGCTGTAGATCTCAGCGCTGGAAGGGTGTCTGCGGCGAACGGTGATAGATTTGAGCCTCTCCGTTGTCATAGACCCGGTTGCCCAGGAGCCAGGTGGATTGGGGGAATCCCCAAGCTACCGAATTTGCCTGCTTGAGGCTCGAGTTCAGCGTATGGAAGGTAAAGGGGTTGCGCCGGGCCACGTCTAAGTCGTTGAGGTTGGAAGGACCGAAATTATATTCCATGTAGTAGGCGTCGTAGAGACGGGTCTCCGGGCCTACCCACAACACGCTCTCCCGCTCCCGCTCGCTCCAGGCGTGGATCGCCTCGATCTCAGCGGCGTCGTAGTGCATCCAGCGGTTGCTCACTAGGGGGTCGAGGGTGGCTTTGAGCAGGCTGAGCACCGCTAGTACCACCGCTGCTGTGCCCGCTACCCGCCAGTGCCAGGGGCTCGAGCCCAAGAGCCGGGAAAGACCCAAGGTGAAAAGCGGGGCGGCGAAGACTGCGAAGTAGGTGTACATTCGCACCTGGAGGTTGCTGCCCGCCTCGAGCCCCACCAGGTCAATCGGGATCGCTGCCGCTAACTGGAAGCCGAAGGCCCCGTACAAGGCCAGCAGGAAGACCCTTGGAATGGACGCCCTTTCAGGGGTGCGCAGGGTGGGGATGAGGAGCATCAGCCAGGCCACGAAAGAGCCCAGGAATAAGATCCAGCGGAAGGAGGAGATCAGCTTGTATACGGTGGGGTTAGTCCAGTCGGTAACGGTGGACTCGTAGGGGTTGGATTCCGGGGTGAAGCTCAGGGCCAAGGCTCCGAGCTTGGCTAAGGCCGTTTTGAGCACTTCGAGGTTTTGTCCGGCCAGTGGATAGATGTACCACATCACCAACAGCACCAACAGCCAGGAAGCCCCTACCCGCAAGGCCAGGCGCTGGGTGGAGGTGCGCAACTGGGGCAAGGGCTGGTGGCGGCGCATCCCCAAAAACAGCAGGGCGAAGATCAAGGCCAAGGTGGAAGCCACGATAAAGCTCGAGCCGAAGAAGACGTTAAGCGTTGCTAAGGTAAAGGCTACCAGATAATAGACGGCGACCCAAGCTGCGAAGAGCCCCCAGTTGCGGGCTTGTGCTTCCATAAAGCCTTTTAGCAGACCGAGCGAGGCCAGCAGAGTGAGGGCTACTGTGATCTTCTCATGATTGCCGCGAGAGACGGTAAAGACGAGCTCGGGCACCAAGAATAAGACCGAAGCAGCAATCAGACCTAGCCGGTCCGAGCCAAGCCAGCGGCGGAAGGCCGCGAAGCCAAAGATTCCCAGGAATACGTTACCAAGTATGGGCGTGTAGATCTGCATCAATTCGCCGATGGGCCGTCCGGTGAAGTAAGACAGCATGTTGACCCAGGTGGCATAGGCATATCCATGCGGATAAGCCCCAGCGTAGTCGATCGTGCCTTCGAGTTGCATACGGGCAATGATCCCCGCAAAGGCCACCCCGTCGATCTCGCCCCAGCGACCCCCGTAACGCAGGACAAAATAGATGCCAAAGCAAAGCCCGATAGCTGCGATCAGCCAGAACGTCGCAAGCTGGCTTTCTTGTCGGGGCTGTGAGCTAGCCTTCGCCACAGGCTGGATCTGGGGGACCCCTTTGGGCCGGGTCGGGATCATTGCTGCCTCCAGTTCATGCCCACCTCCAGGCCCGCCATAAGCTGAAAAGCCCCCCGCCGAGGAACATCACTAGCAGGATCAGAGCCACTGGATTCCCGCTGAACTCCTGTCGTATGCTTTCGCGCTGGCTGGGCTCGATAAAAACTGGTTCAAGCTCGAGGGTATTTTTCCCCAGCACCAGCTTGACCGGCTGATCCGCTGCGCCAGTCGGGGAAAAGGCTAGCTCCTCGGACCACTTTCCGGCTCCCGGAATGGTGAGTTGGTCCCAGGACTTCACCAGATTTTTGCCCACCCATAGCTCTGCGGGGCCGGTGTAGTCGAGGCTGCCCTGATTCTCCAAGTTGAGCCGGAACCAGGCCGGCTCGAACTGCCGAGCGCCTTTGGTCTCGAGCCGACCTTGGAGCTTGGGAGCCGCCGCCTGGCGGCGGCTCCAGGTGCGGCTGGCCGCGTCGTAGCGTAGCAGGTGGGTCCCAGCAGGCAGGTTGGGCAGACCAAGGGCCGCACTGACCGGGCTCGGCGTGCTGAGCACCATCTGAAAGCCACCCGAGATTATCCTCACCTGGCTGAGTTGGGCTCCCGGCAGGCGCAAGCCGGCTCCGGGGAAAGCTTGCAGCCAGGCTCGCAGGTTGCGCGGATCCCGGCCTGAGAACGGAGCGACCCGGTCGCGGAAAGCCTGCCAGCTGGCCCGGTCAGCTGGGGGATTGAGCGTGAAGGCTTGGAGCTGGTAGCTGGCCTGTCGTAGCTCTACGCCGTCAGGGCCGGTGTAGAGCAGGTAGCCATCCACGGCATACAAAGCTTGCTCGAGCGTGCCAGGGTAAGCCCGGGGAGTGTCGTCTTCGGCAGGAGGTTTCGTGCCTGGGGCCCGAGGCGGTGGAGGGGTGGGGGGCGCTGAAGCCGGGCGCTCCAGGATCCAGCTATCTACATTGGGCCCGGCTTGGAGGCTCTTGGTGCGGAGCACCCGGCCATCCCCCAGGTTCCATAGCCCCCCTTGGGCCCAGCTCAGGTGGACGCGCTGATCGATCGGGCTCAGGTAGAGCAGGGGGGTGCGGAAATAGCTCGCGCTGTACTCGCCCCTAAACCCTGGAGGCATCGCCCGGTCGGAGGTGCGCACCAGCGAATCGTCTTTAGGGAGGTAGGGGGTCTCGAGTTCGGCGATGGGTTGGTCGCTGGTGCCGGAGAGCCAATTCCAGTGCTCGTTGGCCTGGGCACTGAAGAAGTAGATACCTTCCGAGCCGGGGTAGCCCTCGGTAGCTTCGACGAAGGAGATCATGGGCCATTTTTGGCCTACCACGAAGCGGGTCAGGTTAGCCGGGGAAGGGGCATTAAACTTCTGCCCACCGATCTGATAGGTCTCCTGATAGGGATAAAAGCCAGCCAGATGCAACCCATAGCGCCAAACGGTCGGGCTATCGGTTTTCCAGGAGTAACGGAAGGTGGTGCGCTCGAGGCCGTAGGGTTCGGGGCCGAATGGAGTTCCTGCGGGAAAGCGGCTTCCGCGCACGACTAACTGGGCATAGCGGGTAGCCGAGTCGAAGTTATAGAAAACAAAGGGCGACTCAAAGGATACTTTGGGCGGGTAGGTGCTGGAGTTGATGGCGTACATGCCGCCGTTTTGGAACCCGGGGAAGGGGCTAAAGCGAAAGGTATAGTCGCGTAGATCCAAGTAGAGGGGGTTAGGGTTCTGCTCGAACCAGTCGGGGGATTCCCGTCCAATGCCTAGAAAAGGGAAGGTGGGCATGATCGAGGGGGCTGCCTTGAAAGGTAGCTCGGGCTGAGCCCGCAGATTGGCCCCAAAGCGCTCGCAGCCGCGGGTGGTCTGGTAGGGATCGGCCTCGGGGCGGCGGCGGTTGGTCTGCCAGAGGGGATCTCCTTTAGCATCGGTGCCCACGGTGATTTCGATATCGGTCTGGCCGTCGGGGTCTACGTGCAGGTCGCAGTCTAGCCCGTCTTCAAGCACCGTGAGCCGGTAGTTGGGCTTGCCGTTCACCAGCCAGCCCCCGCTTTGTGGGCGCAGGGTGAGGACGGGGTTAGGGGGGTTGGTCAGCTCGAGGCGGTTCCCTTGCAGGTTGAAGGCAATGCGCAAAGCACCCCAAGCTCGTAGGTAAAGGCGGGCCTCGGGGGTATCACCGGTTTTGGAAAAAACCAATGCCATGCGGGGATTTTGGGGATTCTCGAAGGCGAAAATATAAGCATCGGTCTCGGCGTTACCCCAGCGCCACCAGGGTTGGCTGCGTACACCTGCAGGAATGGGGTTGGGGCTCACTACCGTTACCCAAGCCGGTACCCCGGCAATTTCTCCTTGCCAGGTGGCGGTCTCAGCCAGGCTGGTTGAAGCGAGGCTCAAGGCCAACCACACGAGGAGGCTTGCGTGCTTCATCGGAACCCCCCAAAGAGGTAAAGCAAAGGCGGAATGGCTTCCTGTAAGGTCCGGGTAGTGAGGGCGGGATCGTTGATTAAAGCGGTGATGATGGCTAGATTTTCCTGATTCCAACGCCGGAGAAAGGCTGAGCTGATCCTCATGCCAGGCTCGGCCCTGGCGGCCTCTAAGGCTAAATACCAAAGCTGGGCCCGGGTGCTTTTGGGCATCGGCAACCAGCTGATGGCCCGCGCCACCATGACGTCCCAGCGCAACTTGGGGCTCTCTCGAGCGGCCCACTCCAAATAGGGTTTGGCTTTGGCTGGCTCCTTAGCTTCCAAGTACATGAAGCCGATGGCCGCCAAGCGGCCCACCACCGCCTGATGACGATAGGGCTCGAGGTCTGGCGGCGTGCTCTTGGGGAGCTTTTCCTCGAACATGGCGACCTCTTCGATCATGCGCGGCAGGATATGTTGGGGGATGGTGTGGGATTCGGGGTGCTCGCGGAAATAAGCCAGAGGGCGGGGTAGATAATAGGCTTGGGCTCCTCGCCCCAGCAGTTCCAGCCACAATTCGTAGTCAGAGACGAAGATGTAGTCCGGGTCGAAGAGGAAGGGTCGGCAGTAGAAGCGTTCGAACAGAGCTCGCCGCACCAGGGTGGTTTGCACCATGATGTAGTCGTTCAGGTACAGCTCACGTAGGCCCCGGTGCAGGCCTTGGGAGGGTAGGTGCCGGAAGATGCTGAGATAGGGCACCAGTCCGTCCTCCTTTACTTTGTAGCCGTCCGCGTGTACAAAGGTGGCTTGGGGATTTTGCTCAGCGGTGGCGACCAACACTTCCAGGGTTTCTGGCATCCACCAATCGTCTGAGGGAAGAATGATGAAATAGCCGCTCTGGGGGTGGGCGTTTTGAAAACAGCGGGTATAATTGGCCGCCAGTCCCAGGTTTTGGGGGTTGCGGAAAACCCGCACCCGGGGGTCTTTTCGGGCATAAGCCTCGGCTATGGCGTAGGTTCGGTCGGGGGAGTTGTCATCGGTGATGACCAGTTCGAAATCGCCAAAGCGCTGAGCCAACACACTCTCAATGGCCTGAGCAATATAGGCCTGGTGCTTGTAGGTTGGCATCAATACGCTGACTGAGGGACTGCCCATCTATCTCTCCTAATCAATTCACCATGGCCTGGTGCAAGGTTTTCCGCTCCAGCTTATAGGTCAGCATAGCGAAGGAACGGGCCATCATGTATGGGCGACCCAACAGCAGCATCTCCCGTAGGCGTTGAAAAGCTTGGGGCCAGTCTCCGGCATCGGCGGCCTGGAAGGCTGCAATATGGCTAGCATGGGCCAGATAGTTGCACCGCTGATCGCTTTCAGCCACGGGATGGGGTCTCCTTGAGAAGCGGCAATAGGCGGCGAAGCGGATCGATCATGCGTCTCCTACAGCAAGCTGGCGGCATAGCGCAAGGTATGACGTCCTAGCTTGTAAGCTAGCATGGTCACACAGCGGGCGAACAAGTAGGGGCGGCCCAGCCGGGCGATTTGCCAGCAGTGGCATAGGGCTTGCCGGGGGTGACCGTTCTCGCTAGCTTGGGCGGCAGCGAGGTGGTAGGCGTGCGCCAGGTTATTGCGGCGGTTCTCAGACAGGAGCGAAGTCTTGGGAAAGCCGCTTCTTTCGGCCACTTCGATCGCGTGCCGGTAAGAACCCAGCGCCAGCTCGAGGGCCGATTCCGTGGTGATTTGATGGGCCGCGTGGATTCGCCGTAGAGCCAGGTTCTGCGGCAAAAAGCCCATCGGTTGGCCCACGGCCAACCAGGTAGGGTAGTCGTAAGCGGGCAAGTAGGGGCGTTGCTGGAATCCCCCACTGGCTTCGAGCCGCTGCCGAGAGATCAAGGTGGTGATGGTAGGAATCCAGTACTCACCGCGGAGCAAAGCGGTGTACAGGTTGGTGGGCTCGAGTACCGGGTAGGGCGGCTTGCCCAGAGGCTGAGCCTTTTCATCCACGGCTAGACATTGGGCGAAGCTCAGGGCATACCCCCCCCTCAGATGAAAGGGCAGGTGGGCGGCCAAACGATGGGGGAGCCACAGGTCGTCGTCGTCCATCAGCGCGATGACGGGTCCTTTGGCCTGGGCCAGCGCGAAGTTGTAGGTTTCGGCGAAGCGAGCTACACCTCGGTGCATCTGGTGAAGGGGCCGAATCCGAGGGTCCTTGGCTGCGTAAGCTTGGGCTACCTCCCAGGTGTTGTCGGTGGAGCCATCGTCCACCAGAATCACCTCCCAGTGGGGATAGGTCTGGGCCAACACGCTATCCAAGCTTTCTGTGAGCAGGTGGGCGCGGTTATAGGTAGCGACCAATATGCTCACCAATATCGGCTTCATCAATTCAGGTGTTGCTGATTCAGGCATGGGTTTGAGCCTCCTCGCCGTGGGGTACCTCTTCAACCAAGCGGGCCGGAGCGTAATGGCGTTGCAGGGCAGCCCGGTAGACCTGCTCGAGCCCCTGGGCGGTGTTGGCCCAGGTGAACCCGAGAGCGATCTGGCGGGCCGCCAGGCCTCGTGAACGGCGGGCCAGGGGGTCTTCGGCTAGGGTATGCAGGGCCGCTTCGAGGGCGGTTTCATCGCCCGGGGGAACCAGCAGTCCGGCCTCGAGCTGAACCACTTCCGGGAGCCCGCCTGATATGGAGGCGATGACCGGTTTGCCCGAGGCCATTCCCTCCAGGGCCACCAAACCGAAGGCCTCTTCCATCACCGAGGGGGTTACCACCACGTCGGCGGCAGCGTAGACGGCGGGGATCTGATCGGCGGGGAGGTTGCCCAAAAAGTGGGCCTTGCACCTTCCCACGGTTTGGCGCACCTCCTCGGCATAGGCTTGGTGCGGGTCATGGCTGGAAAGCTGAGATCCCCACAGCTTGCTACTACCTGCCACCACCAGGTGGACCTTGGGGTAGCGCTGAGAGAGCCGAGCGAAAGCCCGCGCCAAGTGGATCACCCCCTTCTCTAGCACGATGGCTCCGACGAACAAAAACACCGTTTCATCCTCGGCTACGCCCCAGCTTTGCCGCAGTTTTCGCCTTAGCGGGAGATAGCGCTGGGGGTCGAAGTGTTGGATATCTACCCCGTTATGAACCCAATAAACCTGACCCTCCAGGCCGTGCTGGCTAAAGCCTTGCTGGAGTCGCCGGGCCACAAACTGGCTCACCCCCACCTGGGCTTGGCTCTGACGCGCTACCAGGCGGAAATCCCCGGGCCCGAGCGCTGGGGTTTGCCCCTGATATACCTGGGTGAGGGGGTCGCTGTGGAAGTGGATGACCCTGGCCCTGGCCCGCAAACCCCGCACGTAGTCATAGAGGTGGGTGTGTACGATATCGAAGGCCTCGAGGAGGCAAAGCCGGACAAAGGGCAGATGAACCCGCAGATCCAACTCGCGCCCTACCAGGTGCAGTACCGGGATACTGGCCGGTCGGAGTGAGATCAGGCGCACCCCCTGCCACTCCCGCTCCCAGTTTTCCGTGCCTACCGCGGCAACCCAGACCTGATAGCCCTGCTGAGTTTGCGCCCGGGCAATCTCGAGCGCTGCTCGCACCACGCCGCTTACCCCTTCAGCATCGGGGTTTTGCGGCAGGATCCGGCTGCCCAGAATATGCAGCACTCGGTAGCCCTCCCGCTCCTGCAAAGCGCGCAGGTAGCCCAAACGCCATACCGCTCCTAAGTAGAGCACCCCGGCCAGCGGAATGGCGAGCCAGTCCAGATTTTGTAGCACCAGCCAGTGGGGTACCAGATAGGTGGTGACGAAACCCAGAAGCAAGATAGTGCCCAGCGAAACCCAAGGCACATACAAGCGGCCTGTGACCCCGATGACCCGCAAAAGCACCCAGTAGGCTCCCAGAGTGTAAAACACCTGGGCTCCGGTGTTGGCAAAAGCCGCTCCGATGGCCCCGTATTTGGGGATGAGCAGGAAGTCGAGACCGATGTTGAGCACGGAGGCAGCAACTCCTAAAGGGATGGTCGCCCAGGGGCGGCGGATGGCTCCCATGGTGAGGCCGGTGACCGTCACCATCACGCTGGGGATGAGTCCCAGAAAGAGAATTTGAGCCACCGGGACCGAGGGGAACATTTTCTCTCCGTATAGCCAGTAGATGAGCGTGCCCAGCATGGTCAGTGCACCGAAGGAAAGGGGTGTGGCAAAGAGCGTGGTGAGGACTACCCCCTGGGCGATCTTCTCGCGGACCCGCACCCAATCCCCCGCACCGAAGTCACGGGCGATGGCTGGGAAGAAACCTCCCACCAGGGCGTAGCCCATGCCCACGCAAAGGCCATAGATGGTGAAAGCTAAGCTATAGTAGCCGATCTGGGCTTGGGTAGAGAGCTGGGCTAGAAAATAAACCTCCGAGCGCTGCCAAATGATCATCTCGAAGATGGTTTGCAGGATCATGGGCAGGCTGAACGCCAAATACATCAGCAAGGTGGCGCGGCTGGGACCTTGCCGGACTTGAAACAAATGCCGCTGGACCCCTTTACGGATGGCATAAAAGAGCAGGCTTACCGAGCCGACCGCGCTCAACGATAAGAGTGCCAACAAAAAACCGGGCTCGCCCCAGTGGAAAAAAGCCGCAGCGGCAGCGATCCCGAGCTGTAAGAAGGAGGCCAGTACCAGGCTGATCGCAGCAGGCCGGTATTCCTCATTGCCCCAAAAGCTCGAGGTGAGGAGTCGACCCAGGGCGTTCATAAAGGGCAGTGGCGCAGTAATGGCCAGGTACAGCGAGACCGGGTAGGGGCTACGCGCGGCCCAGACCAAGAGCACCAGTCCGACGAGCGCGTTTAAAGCCAGCAGCCCCCGCGTCACCCATCCCGCCAGGGCCTCACCCTCCTGAGGCCGGCCTTGGCCGCGGAGTTCGGAGATGAAACGGGTGAGTGCCGCCGGAAAGGCCAATACCCCCAAGGCGCTCAGGAGCCCGGCCAACCAGGCGTAGTAGCTGACCTCGCCGTAAGCTTGGGTATCCAGGGTACGGATGACGATCACCGAGACCACAATCCCGGTGAGGGCTGAGGTAAGGGTGCTAAGGGCGTTCCACAGCCCGTTACGCACTGCTTTTGTGAGCATCTAGGCCCTCCGCATGACCTGGGTGGTACTCCAGGCCAGGTTCCAGAGCTGGGCACGGGTGTTCTTAGGAAGAGGCAGCCCAGCGATCCAGCGGGCCACGATGAGGTCGAGCCGGGCTTGAGGGCTGACCTGTGCAGTTTTCTGAAGCAAAGCCTTGGCTTCTTCGATCTTCGAAGTACCCAGTAGATGAAAGCTCAAGGCAGCTAAACGGTTTGCTAGGGCTTTCCGGCGGCTAGGCTCGAGCCTGGGAGGGGTGAGGGGGGCCAATTTCTCGAACATCCGTACCTCCTCTCTCAGCCGGGGTTCAATATTGGCCTGAATAGTGTGAGCCGCTCCGTGTTTACGGATATAGGCTAGGGGCTCGGCCAGATAATAGGCCTGGTGACCCCTAAAAAGCAGCTTCAGCCAGAGGTTTATATCGTGCACATAACGCAACTCGGGATCGAATGGCTTTTCCTCCTGGACGAATTTTCGATTGACCAGAACGGCTTGGGCAGGAATGTAATTGGCGCACATCAGCAGTTCTACCGCTTGGTGCAACCCCTCAGGGGGCTCGTGACCCATGAACTCGCTGTAGCGGTTAAGAACCTGACCGGTCTCATCGGTGCGGTAGGCATCGGCGTGGACCAAAGCCGCTTGAGGGTTGGCCTGCGCGACTTCCAACAAGCGTTCGAGGGTTTGCGGGGTCCACCAGTCATCGGCGGGGAGCAGGATAAAGTAGCGGCTTTGTGGGCTCATGCTGAGAAAGCAGCGGTTGAAGTTTTCCACGATGCCAAGGTTGGTAGGGTTACGAAAAGGTTTGATGCGGGGATCACGGGCGGCATACTCGGCGACGATCTCGGGGGTGTTATCCTCGGAGGCGTTATCCCCGATGATCAGCTCGAGCGCTTCCATTTCCTGGGCCAGCACGCTCTCGATAGCGGTGGGTAGGAAGCGGGCATAGTTATAAGTAGCCATCAATATGCTGACCATGGGTTGGATAGGCTTCATGCAACGGGCCTCGCTTTGCGGGGCTTGGCTCGAGAGGGCAAAGGCAGCATCTACTCATCTACTCGGACCCGCAGCATAAGCCTAGCCGCAGGGGCGTTATGCCTACGTTAACTCAGGATTTTTTCCCTTCTGACGCGACAAATTTGCTTACGTGACGCCTGCTTTTGAGCGGTTCACCAGGGGATACGCGGGGGTCACGGGAGGCTTAACGGACGTCCATACTAGGATGGCTTTGGTAGGCTACGGATGAGATCAAAGCGGATTTTCCTATTTTCCCGCGACCGAGCGGGCGCGATCCCCTTCCTGGGTCTTTGTCTAGCTTTGCTTCTGATGGTGGGTACGGGCTCGGAGGGCCACAGCGTTTGGGTAAATCCGCGGCCCACTCCCCTCGACCACTGGCACTACCTGAGGCTGGATAACACCCGCGAACGCTTTAGCGAGGATGTGGCTTTTTTGGGCTTGGCCTTTGGCGACATCAACCGCGACGGTTTTAGCGACATCGTCTCAGGTAGATACTTCTACTCTAACCCCGGCGGCAACCTCAGCGGAGAGTGGCGGCGGGTCACCTTTCCCCAGAATCTGGATGCCATGCTGGTAATAGACGTGGATTCCGATGGCCAGCTCGACGTGATCGCGCAGGCCTTGCCGGGGATGTTCTGGCTCAAGCCGAATGCCCAAGGGGATCACTGGAGGGTGAGGGAGGTGGCGAGGCTCGAGCCCACCCCCCACACCAACAGCCAGGGCTACGTAGCCGCCCAGATCGTGCCAGGAGGGCCGCCCGAACTGGCCTTTACCACGGGCAAGGGCCTATGGTACTTGCGCATTCCGGATAATGCCTCGAGCCCCTGGCCCAAGGTGCAGATCACCGCCGATGATACCTCTGATGACCTGCTGGCCGCTGGCGATCTCGACGGGGACGGCGATGCAGAGGTGGTGGGGGTCTTGGGGGATAGCGGCCCGAATGATGGCCGGGGGCTTTTTTGGTGGGAAAACCCCGGTGGCGGCTCGGGGAATTGGAAACGCTACTCGCTGGGCACCACGACTAACCCCGCCGACCGGAGCGCAGTAGCCGATATCAACGAGGATGGACGGCTCGATTTGATCGTCAGCGAGGAGAATGGCCGAGCCGAGGGAGCCAGCACCTTCTGGTTCGAGAACCCCCCCGATCCGCGGAATCCCTGGAAGCGCCGGGCCGTGACCACCCAGGGCTCCACCAACTCGATGAGTGCCGCCGATATGGACGGGGATGGCGACCCGGACATCATCACCGCCGAACACAAGGGAGCCTTGCGGGTTACCGTGTGGGAGAACCAGGAGAAGGGCAACCGCTGGGTGGCTCACTTGGTCGGTCAGGGCCAGGAGAGCCACTTGGGGGCTCGGGTAGCCGATCTGGACGGCGATGGCGACCTCGAGATCGTCAGCATCGGTTGGGACGACTACCGACGGCTCCATCTGTGGCGCAACGATGGGAAATAAGCCCTGAGTTCAAGGCTTCTTCGAGCTTGAACACTGGCGTACGGGAGTAAGGTTGATAGAGTCCCAGATAAGCGCAGGAAAAGGAAAACCGCGCTATGCTAAAGCGAAAGGCGACGTGCCAATGACGATATCCGAGCATCTTGGGTTATGGGGGGAAACGTGAAGAGCTCGAGGCGGCTCCTCGGTGGGCTGGTGTTGGGTTTATTGCTGTTAGGGGCAGGAGCCGGAGGGCAAAGCTCTACCACCCCGCTTTCGCTGGACCAATGGCACTATTTATCCGTAGACGCTAATCGCGAACGCTTTAGCGAAGCCCAGCCCTATCTGGGTTTAGCCTTTGGCGACATCAACCGGGATGGCTTTGCCGACATCGTTTCTGGCAAATATTTTTACCGGAGTCCAGGGGGTGACCTGAGTGGGGCCTGGACCCGGATTGCCTTTCCGCAGAACCTGGATGCCAGCTTGGTCGCCGACGTGGATCAAAATGGCCGTCTGGACGCGATCGCCCAGGCCCTTCCCCAGGTGTATTGGCTCGAGGCCGACACCCAGGGGAACAACTGGACGGTCCACGAGGTAGCGACGCTCGAGCCCACCCTCCAGGGCAACAGCCAGGGCTACGTGGCGGCCCAGATCATCCCGCAGAACGCGCCCGAGTTCGTCTTTACCACCGGAAAGGGGATTTGGTATCTGCGGGTTCCGCCCGATGACGTCAACGAATGGCTGAGCGTACAGATCACCGACGAACCGGTGGTGGACGGGGTGCTGGCGGCCAGCGACATGGACGCCGACGGCGACGCCGATGTGGTGGGAGCGCTCGATTCGACGGGCCGCGACATTGTCTGGTGGGAAAACCCCAACCCCTTTCCCAAAGCCTGGGAGAAGCATGTCGTGGGCTCGAGCGTTTCTCGGGCAGGTCGGGCAGCGATCGGCGATATCAATGGGGATCGCAAACCCGACGTGATCATCGCGGATGCCAACGACAAAGGTGACGGCTCGGGTCTCTTCTGGTTTGCTAACCCTGCAGACGATAAAAAAGCCTGGCCGCGCCGCACCGCAGCCGTGCAGGGCTCTTTGCGCTCGCTCTCGGTGGCCGATCTGGATAAAGACGGTGACACCGACATCGTGACCGGCGAGCAAAAAGGAGCCCAGCGGCTGGTGATCTGGGAAAACCAGAATAAGGGAGCCAAATGGGTCTCGCACGTGGTAGACCGGGGCAAAGAAAGTTATCTGGGAGCTCGCCTCACCGATCTGGACGGTGATGGCGACCTCGAGATCGTCAGCATTACCGGCGACAACTCGCGCTTTTTGCACGCCTGGGGCAACGACGCCCGGGATGCTCGAGCCTTGCGCTGGCGGCTTCTCTCGAGCGAAAACGGGGAATTGCCGGTGCCGGGCGAGTCTACCAAACAGACCACCGCCATGATCCTCGACGTGGACAAAGACGGAGCCA
The DNA here is from genome assembly GCA_035760705.1 of Meiothermus sp. GTDB lineage: Bacteria > Deinococcota > Deinococci > Deinococcales > Thermaceae > Allomeiothermus. The sequence goes on from DASTSL010000114.1 coordinate 72,308, forward strand.
ACGACTTCGTGATCGGGCTCAACTCAGAGGGCGGGCCAGGCCCCGCGGTAGTCTGGTTCCGCCGCGACCCTCTCGACCCCAAAGGCTGGGTGCGCAGCGTGATCGAGCCCGAGAGCTTGCCCATCGAGGCCGGGGGAACCTATGCCGACGTGGACTCGGATGGCGACTCGGACGTGGTGATGGCCGAAGATAGCAATGGCAACCACATCTACTGGTGGGAGAACCCTTACCCCAACCTCGAGCCCAGCACCCCCTGGAAGCGGCACGTAATCAAGGATGCAGGGTATAGCCTCCACCATGACCTGATGTTTGGCGAATTTGACGGCGACCCGGGGCTCGAGTTCGTGTTCTGGAATCAGGGGATTGGGCGGCTTTATATCGCGGACGTACCTCCCGACCCGCAAAACAACTCACCTTGGCAGTTCCGTGAGGTCTTCGCCACCCCCACCCACAACATCGAAGGGCTCGCTAAAGCCGATATTGACGGAGATGGCCTGTCGGACATCGTGGCGGGCGGGCGTTGGTTCAAGCTCGAGAAAGACGGCAAGTTTGGCGCACGGGTGATTGATGCCGAGCAGGAGTTCTCGCGAGCTGCCGTGGGTCAGCTCAAAAAGGGCGGTCGCCCAGAGGTGGTGTTTGTCCCCGGGGACGCCGCTGGCCCGCTCGAGTGGTACGAGTGGGATGGCAAGGCCTGGGTGGGCCGAAAGCTGCTGCCCATCGACGTGCAGCGGGGACATAGCCTCGAGTTGGCCGACTTTAACGGTGACAGCAACCTGGACATTTTTGTCGCAGAGATGCGCGTGGATGGTACCAACCCCAACTCCAAAATGATCATCTTCTTTGGTGATGGACGGGGTGGCTTCGCCCGCAATGACATCGCCAGCGGCTACGACAACCACGAGTCCAAGGTGGGTGACCTCGACGGCGACGGCGATATGGATATTCTGGGTAAGCCCTACAACTTCCGTACCCCGGCGCTCAATGTCTGGTTCAATAACCTGAAGCGCTGAGCCGAGAGCGGATTTTCTGCGTGAATCTGATCCAGCAATAAGCGTTGGTTTTGTAGGGGTAGCTGGCTTGCCAGCCAGACTCCTCGTGGGCACCCTCGTTCACACGACGGTGGGTTTGTGATGACGTCGTTAGGGAAACCTGCTGCGAAAATACCCACAACTTAGATTGGGATATCCAATACCGTGCCGGCTAGCAGCGACTCCGGCAAGAAGTCTATAGCGGTCTTTAGGGCGGTTTCAATAAATATCACTGGGATAGCAGGTAGTCTGCGCGAGTGAAGAAGGCTTTGGCATCGGCAGGGGTGATGGCCTGAAGGGTGGAGCTAATGGCCAGGCCAAGCCGTTCGCGGGTGCGGGCTTTGGCCTGGCGCACAAGGGTTTTGATTTTGCTGAAGGCGCTCTAGGTGCGCCTGCGATAGAAGGGTGGGGTTGACCAGCGGAAAGGTGAATTCCGGGATGTGCGGCGGCGCGGCCTCTTCAGCCACCTTTCTCCACCCGCGATGTGGAGTTTGGTGATGATCGGTGGTTCGTCCTTACTTTAGTGGCACCAGCTCGGGCTCGAGCCCCCTCCCCGCTAAGTCTCGGCGGATTTCCTCGGTGTAGAGGGGGTTCATTACCAACACCACGTCGGGGGGGTCTTGCTCGAGATTACCCGGCCCCACCACCCGATGTCCGCTGCCCGGCAGGTAGTGGCCGTGTTTGTAGGGATTGATGTCCACCACGTAAGCCACTTCGTCGCTCAGCGCCAGGGTGGTCAGAAAAGCCACCGACTTGGAACTGGCTGCCCACAGGACTACTCGTTTACCTGCTTCGTGCCAGGCCTCGAGCCGATCGCGCCAACCCTGGATCGCCGCCGAAACCGCTACTTTGAACTCTCGAACAAGGCGGCCTAACTGCTCGAGGTCGTTCTCTTCAGGGAAGATTTCGTTGGCCTCGGCGGCTCGGGCAAAAGCCAGTACATACTGATCCCCGTAGTCGCGGCGGTTTTCCAGCACCCAAAAGCCCTTTGCCCGTAGCAACCTGCCGAGCGAGCCCTGGGTGAAGTAGGAACAGTGTTCGTAATAGATATCCCAGAAGGCTTTTTCTTCCAAGATGCGACGGGTGTCAGGTACCTCCAAAAAGAGCAGGGTCTGGGGGTTCATGGCGGCGCGGATTTGACCCACAAACGCTCCCACCGGGGCGATGTGCTCGAGGGTATGACGGCATAGCACCGTCTGGGCCTGGCGGGTACGCTCGGCGTGATCCTCGTAAAAACCACCGATCCACTCGATCTGCTCTAAACGGGGAAGGCGCTCGAGGGCCAGCCCTGGGTCAATCCCGATGCCCCGGTTTTTCCCTGCCTGGCAAAGCCCGGCCAGAAACTCCCCCTTGCCGCACCCGATCTCGAGCACGGTCTGGCCCCGCACCCCGTAACTCTCCATCAAGTTCTCCACCAGCCGCTTAGCCCAGCTACTAAAGGTGGGGGAGAAGCCCTGGGTCTCCTCGTAGCCCGTGGAGTAGTCCAGGCGCTCAGGGGCGAAAAGCCGGTTCTGGATAAAGCCGCACACCGGGCAGAAAGCCAGCTCGAGGTCACCTCGGGGAAAAGCCAGGGCTTCCGCTCGGCTCTTGACCAGCACCACTGAATGAACTGGGATCTGACTTACCCGGTAAAAGGACTCGAGCCTTGTACTTCCGCAGGCTAGACAAGGGGAAGGTGGGCTCAGCCGAGTTGTAGAGTTTTGTATTCTCACGGCTACTCGAGCCCGCTGGCGAAAGTCAGGCTGCCCATCGTGTCGATTGATGATGGATTTGCTGCGGCTCAGTGAGGCATGAAGCCCTGGGCCATACCTTATCAGAGCAATCAAAGCAATACGAGATAGCCAATCTCACTTGATGACAACCGCGCTCTCCCCTTGCAAGATTTCCGGATAGGGGATCGCCACGATGAATTTGCCGCCCCGCCGGGCGAACTCGGCCTGCTGGCGCATTACCTCGTCCTTGAAGTTCCAGATCAGGATCAGCAAATAATCCGGCTGCTCCTCCAGGATGCGTTCGGGGGGGCTGATGGGGATGCGCACCCCGGGCAGGTACTTGCCCTGTTTGTGGGGGTTTTTGTCGGCGATGAACTGGATTAGCTCGGGGCCGATCCCCGCATAGTTGAGCATGATGGCCCCCTTGGCGGCGGCCCCGTAGGCGGCGATCCGCTTGCCCTGGGCGCGGAGTTCCATCAAGAGGGCCAGCAGGGCCTCGCGCACGGCAGCAGCGCGGGAGCCGAACTCGAGGTAGTATTCGGGCCGGTTCATTCCGATCCGGCGCTCTTCCTCGAGGTAGGCGTACACCGAAGGCTCGACCGTCATGTTTTTGCCCACGTGGTAGCGCAGGCTGCCCCCGTGGATGGGGTGATGTTCGACCCGGAAGAGGGTCAGGCCGTGACGCTTCATCAGATTGTTGATCCCGATCACCGAGTGATAGCAGTAGTGCTCGTGGTAGATGGTGTCGAACTGGCGCTGCTCCACCAGGTCCCGCACGTAGGGGTTTTCGATGATGGCGATACCGGTCTCCTTGAGGAGGATGGCGATGCCCTCGACGAACCCGTTGAGGTCAGGGATGTGCGCCAGCACGTTGTTGGCCAAAATCACGTCGGCCTGAACCCCATTGGCCACCAGCCGGTTGGCCAGCTTGGGGTCGAAGAACTCCACCAAGGTGGGGATGCCTTTCTCCTGGGCAACTTTAGCCGGGCCGGGGGCAGGGTCAATACCCAGCACCGGCACCCCGGCGGCCTTGAAGTATTGCAATAGGTAGCCGTCGTTGCTGGCGAGCTCGACCACCTGGCTGGCGGGCCCCAGGTTGCGTTCGACGGTGAGCTTTTCTACGTGGCGGCGGGAGTGCTCCAAGAGGGCGTCGGCGTAGGAGGAGTAGTAGGGATAATCGGCGTTAAAGATCACCTCCGCGGGCAGTTCCTCGGTGAGCTGCACCAGAGCACAACGCCTGCAAAAGGCGACCTCGAGCGGGTAGCGCGGCTCTTCGGCGTCGAGGTCGGTAATCAGGTTGTTGATAATCGGCATCCGCCCCAGGTTCAAAAAGGGCACCAGCTCGCTCGAGCCGCAGGAACGACAATGGGTTACCTTAGCCATGCTTGCCTCCCACCTTCACGGGGATCCCGTATTTGGGATCTATATCATGGAATGCGATCGATGTCGGCGTCATATTGGTTTGGTCGGATAGATCGGGTTTCATTATCCCGTGCTCACTTCTGGCCGCCCGGTTAGGCTGCGCCCAAAGCCACCCGCCAGCGCAGATCCTCATCCAACCGCCCCTCGGCTTGCAGTTCCTTGATACGACGGATGCGGATAAAGCGCGAGCTGGTAAAGTCCTCGAGGGTGAGCCGGTTAGCCTTATAGGCTTCGTAGAGTTCTTCGATCCCCATATGTACCGTCCAGCGGGGTTGGAAAGCGGGGATCATGCGCCGGATCTTGTCGAAGTTGACCCGGTAGTTGCGGGTGTCGGGGCTGGCCCCTGGCGCGTAGATGACCTTGCTGCCCGGCACCACCTCGGCCACCATATCGGCGATCTCCCGCACCCGGTAGTTCTCGCTGTTCATCCCGATGTTGAAAGCTTCGTTATGTACCAGGTCACGGGGGGCCTCGAGCAAGGCTAAAAAGGCCCGGCTGATGTCCTCGATGTGGACCAGAGGCCGCCAGGGGGTGCCATCCGATTTGATCAGCACCTCGCCGGTAGTGTAGGCATAACCCACCAGGTTGTTCACCACGATGTCTCCGCGTAGCCGGGGCGATACCCCGAAGGCCGTCGCGTTACGTAAGTAGGTGGGACTAAAGTCGGCATCGGCCAGGGGGGCCAGGTCTCGTTCGGAGTAGACCTTGGAAAACCCGTAAGCGGTCACCGGGTTGAAGGGGGCGGTCTCGTCGAGCGGTGCGTCCCCAGCGGCTCCGTAGGTGCTACACGAGGAGGCGAACAGGAAGCGGGTCACGCCGGCCCGCTTGGCGGCGTGGGCCAGCCGCAGGGTGGCCTGGTGGTTGATGTCGTAGGTGGCCTGGGGCTTGAGGTCGCCGATGGGGTCGTTGGAGATACCCGCCAGGTGAATCACTGCGTCGAAGCCCAGCAGGTGATCAGGGGTGACCTCCCGCAGGTCGAGGCGAAGCTCGCGGACCGGGGCGGGCTCGGCGTGCAGGTGGCAGCCCTCGTAAAGGTGGTTGTCGAGCCCGACTACCTCGTGTCCGGCCTTTTGAATAAAGGGCACCAGCACTGCGCCGATGTAGCCGTTATGGCCTGTGACGAGTACTTTCACGCTATTCTCCTGGTGAGATGTACCGGGCTTGGCGATTCGAATGAGGATTTCATCTCACACCTGTCCAAAGACTTGACCCTCGAGTTCGCGGGCGGATTCATCCCAAACTTTCCAGGGAGCTTTTCCGCTGTCCCAAAGGGACTCCAGGTAGGTTTTATCGCGCAGAGCGTCCATGGGTTGCCAGAAGCCTTCGTGCTTATAGGCTGCGAGTTGCCGGTCAGCGGCCAGCCGCTCGAGCGTCTCCTTGAGGTCGGTGCGATCGTCTTCGATATAGTCGAACACGCCGGGTTCCATTACGAAGAAGCCGCCGTTGATCCAGCTCTGGTCGAGGGGTTTTTCGGTGAACTCGAGCACCTGATCGTCCTCCAGGACGAGCTGTCCGAAACGGGCCGGGGGGTGGACGGCGGTGATGGTGGCGAGCTTGCCCTGACGGCGGTGGAACTCGAGTTGCTGCCGCAGGTTGACGGTCGAGACCCCGTCCCCAAAGGTCATGAAGAAAGTTCCCTCGCCTAAGTAGGGGCGTAGCCGCTTGATCCGGCCTGCGGTCTGGGTCTTGAGCCCGGTATCAATCAGCTCGACCTTCCAGTCCAGGAATTCCGGGCTCTCCACTTCCACGGTGCCCTTGCCCAGATGGAAGGTTATGTTGCCCGAGAGGGCCGCGTAGTCGCTGAACCACTTCTTGATATATTCGCCCTTGTACCCCAGGGCGATCACGAACTCGGTGAACCCATAGTGGGCGTAGTGGCGCATGATATGCCACAGGATGGGCATGTTCCCGATCTCCACCATGGGTTTGGGCTTGACCATGGTCTCCTCGGATAGCCTCGAGCCCCATCCCCCCGCCAGGATGACGACCTTCATGGCAACCCCCTTCGCCCTGATTTGTCGGGATATATCTTGTCTTGACATAAGCGCTCTAGCATCCAAGCTAAAGGGTGTCGCGTTAACCCCCCGTGATGAAGAGAAAAGCGCCCTGGAAGTGAAAATTGCGCCGCGTTAAGCTTATCCATGAGCCGGTCATGAATGGGCTACGCCAGCATCACACCTTTCGTAACAGGGGTTGGGCGCGAGAAGCGAGAAAAGCCCGGGCTCCATCAACGAGCCCGGGCTCGAGGGTCAGCCGACAAAGGCAGGGAAGAGCGGGCGGATAATCCCTAACGGGTCTGCCAGGTTCCGCCCACCAAGTCGAGGTAATCCCCCACACTGCGGATGTAATCTTCCCACGCCCGGGCGTAGTCAGCCATGGCGCGGGCGTCGCCCAGCCGGCTCAGGTATTCCTGCTCGGAGATCTTTCCGGCCTTGAAGTCGGCCTCGCTCTGCTGCAAGAAGCGGGTCTCGCTGGCCAGCGAGGTTTCTGCCGAAGCCAGCCCTTGCTCGGCCAGGGCGATATTCGCCTGTGCTGCCCGGAGCTGGCTAGCTAGGTTCTGGCGGGTGCTCTCCAGATCTAACTCGCGTAGCCGCACCGCGGCCTGAGCACTCTGAGCGCTGCTGCCCAAGAAGGCCTCCAGGGGGATATTAGCCTCGAGCCCGATGGAGATCTTTGTATCGGAGCTGGTTTTGAGTTCAGCGCTAGCCCCCACCGAGGGGACTCCGCGAGCAAACCCTACGTTAAGCCCCGTCTCCACCTGGGCGCCGGTATAGGTCACGCCTAGGGAGAGCCGGTTGAGGTAAGCCAGGTTCTCCCTTTGGGCCTCAGCCCGGGCCAGCTGCAACTCGGCCAGGGCCAGCTTGTAAGCGGGCAAATCCTCGACCCGAGCCTGAGGGATAGCGAAGCGTAAGGTGCGTGGCTCGGCGTTACCGCTGAGGCCGAAGCTCGCGGCGGCATCACGGGCTTGCTGCAATTCGTTTTGGAAGCGTTGCAGGTCGAGTTGACGAAAGTTCAGGTCACCCCGCGCCCGCTCGAGCTGCTCGGCGGAGGTATCGGGCTTTTTCTGTAATTCGTCAAGGTTGGCCTGGGAAGCTTTGAGCCGGGCATCCCGCTGGGCAACTTCATTTTGGAAGCGCAGCAGCCGGGCATGGGCGATGAGGGCTCCTTCGGTGGAACCCACCACGGTACGGTAATACTCCCGCCGGGCCCGCTCGAGGTCACGCAGGGCCCGCCCGATGTTCACCGGGTCTGGTCCCCAGAAAAGCTCGATCTTGGTTCCGCCCAGGCCAAACCCCGTTTCGTTGGTGTCGCCAGGGTCGGGGAGGTCAATAGTGTAACCGGGTTTGAGTGTGAGTGAGCCTCCAAGCCCAGTCTGGGCGTTTTGCAAACTGCGAGCAGCGGCGTCGAGTTGAGTTTTTAGCAGGGGGCCACGCGGGTCTTGATACTTGAAGGCATCCTCCGGGCCAAACGCCAAGGCTGCCGAACTGAGCGCGAACAGAGTGACTATTGAACCCAAATACCGCTTTTTCATGCATTCCTCCTGATCATTCCACCTTGCGTCCGGTCAATGAGGCGCAGGATGGGTTCGTAGGTCAGGCCCAAAGGCGCAGCCCAGTGGGCGTAGAGCGCCTGGAGCTTGCGCTTGGGACCTCCGTAGAACCAAAGCTGACGGGCCAGCTTGCGGGCCAAGTTCACGTCACGGCGTAACAGGGCCCCACGGGTAGCGGCAAAGTAGGCATCGGCGATCATCGGATACCGTGCCTGTAAGATGTCGGCGGCCTCGAGTCCCATCTCCTTCCGCTGGTTTGCGGGTAGATCGAGCAGCGTTTGCAAACACAGCATCAGATTGTATTCGCCGACGTGAGCTCCTACCGTGCGGGTGGCCTGCACGGCGTGCTGCCGCCAAATCCCCAGGGTTTTAGGAATATAGACGACCTTGCCCGGCAGCTTGGCCAGACGCAGGTTGGTGGGCATATCGGCAAAGTTGGAGCCGTCCTGGTGGAAGTTTCCCACTGCTTCCAGGGCTTTGCGCGACATCATCAGGGTGACGTTGATGCACTCGGTCTGGTGAACGAGCAGCCGCTTGAGGAACTCGGCGGTAGAGATGGTGCCCCGGAAGGGCGGGGTGGCTCCAGGACGGGTGCCCTCGGGGGTCAGCAGCACAAACTCTCCGTAAGAGAGCACCACCTCGGGGTCATCGTGAACTGGCACCTGGTTGGCGAGCCGGTCGGCGGGCCAGAGGTCGTCCCCGTCCAGGATGGCGATGAGTTCGCCACTGGAGCGCTCGAGGGCGAAGTTGTGCGTCGCGGCCAGCCCGGCATAGCCCCAGTTCTCCTTGTGATAGGCCTTGATCCGGGGGTCCTTGGCTGCGTAAGCCTGGGCCACCTCCCAGGTGTTGTCGGTGGAACCGTCGTCCACCACGATGCACTCCCAATCTGGGTAGGTCTGGGCCAGCACGCTCTCCAGACACTCGGCCAGAAAGGGGCCTTTGTTGTAAGAGAGCGTGAGGATGCTGACTTTAGGCACTCCTACCTCCTTTCAAAATCTCCAGGTATTTCTCGGCGCTGGCTTTCCAAGAAAAGCGGGCGGCGTGCGCTCGCGCGGCCTCACGCCAGACCTCGCTGGGGGGATGGTGAAGCAGGGTCTCGAGCCTTTGGACGAAGGCGTCCACCCGGGGTTCCACCGTAGCTCCCAGACCTCCCACCACCTCGGGAAAGGAGGCCCGGTTCGTCACCACCACCGGGGTTCCCACCGCCAACGCCTCGAGCGCTGGGAGGCCAAACCCCTCGTAGAGACTGGTCGAGACCAGCACATCGGCGGCGCGGTAAGCGTCCAGTAGCAGATCATCATCGGGGCCTTCCAAGAGGAGTACGTCCCGGCCCAGCTCGAGCCGAGATATTTTGAGGGACTCGAGCATCTCCTGGCGGAATTGGGGGTGGTCGGACTTGCCGATCTTGAGCAGTTGAGCCTTAGGGTAACGCTCTTTGAGTTCCCGCAACACCCTGAAGAGGAGCGGCAAGTTTTTGCGTGGGCTCTCTGAACCCACGTAGAGTAATAAAGGCTCCCCATTGACGCCAGGAACGTTCACCCGCAGACGGGCCAGAGCCTCGGGCTGGCTGCGCCGGTAATTCAGGAAAGCCAGGCTGACCCCGTTGGGGGCTACCCTGACCCGCCCCTCGAGCTGGGGGAAGTGATGCAACAGCCGCTCGCGCGTAAACTCCGAGACTGTGATGATCCGGGTCGCGTGCCGTACCGCGCGGAAGTGGGCCATCTGCACCTGGTGGCTCCACCAGTCCACCGGGCGATCCCCCGAGAAGGCCATGTCCAGCAGGCCCAGGTCGTGGACGACCGCCAGGCTGGGAATCCCCCCGGTGTTTTGTAGAGCGGTGGCCCCCATCGTGCGGGGCAGAAAGACCCAGTCGGCCTGCTCGCTCAGGCGTACCCGGCGGGGCAGGTTGCGCAACAGTGGCAGGTTGGGAGCCTCCAAGCTGGCCCCCACCAGGCGCACCCGTTCGCCCCAAGCTTCCTGGAGGCTGGCGAAGACCCGGCCCACCCCGCTTTGGGGGTTATTGGCCACCCGGCTATCGCCGCGAAAATGCATCTCGAGCCCCGGCACCGCCAGCACCAGCGGGCGGGGGGTGGCAGGCTTGGTCTCGACCGTTTGCATCAAACCATCCCTCCCTTGGATCAGCGAAACCCTGCCTCGCGAGCGCTCAGGGCAAAGCTCCGCACCGCCTCCACCACCCGTTCGGCCTGCTCTTGGGTGAGGTGTGGCCCCATCGGCAGCGAAAGCTCTTGGCGGTGGATCTTCTCGCTGAGCGGAAAGGTCCCCTCCGAATAGCCTAGCTCGCGGTAGGCGGCTTGGAGGTGCGGCGGGATGGGATAGTGGATCAGGGTGCCGATGCCCTGCTGCTGGAGGTGTTTTTGCAGGAGGTCGCGTTCGGGATGGAGCACCGCGAAGATGTGCCAAACGTGCTCGGCCCACTCGGGCGGGTGGGGCAGGGTGAGCCCGGTACCCTCCAAGGCCTCGAGGTAATACCCGGCGATCTTCTGGCGGCGGGCGTTCCAGAGGTCGAGGTACTTGAGCTTGACCCGCAAAGCTGCCGCGTGGATGGGATCCAGGCGGCTATTGACCCCTTGCACCTCGTTGACGTACTTGACCCTCGAGCCGTAGTTCCGCAGCACCCGAATCCGCTCGGCCAACTCGGGGTTATCGGTGGTGACCGCCCCGGCGTCGCCCAAGGCTCCAAGGTTTTTGCCGGGATAGAAGCTCCAGGCTACCGCGTCGCCGTGAGCACCGATCCGCCGCCCCTTGTAGCGGGCTCCGTGCGACTGCGCCCCGTCCTCGAGCACCCACAGCCGATACTTGCGGGCGATCTCGAGGATAGGGTCCATGTCGGCGGGGAGGCCATAGAGGTGGACTGGCAGGAGCGCCTTGGTGCGCTCGGTGAGGGCGGCTTCGATTCGGGCCGGGTCGAGGGTGTAGGTACGCTCGTCGGGCTCGACCGGGACTGGGGTGGCCCCCACGTAGGAGACCGCCAGCCAGGTGGCGATGTAGGTGTTGGAGGGGACGATCACCTCGTGGCCGGGGCCGATCTCCATGGCCCGCAAGGCCAAGATCAGCGCGTCCAGGCCGTTGGCAACCCCCACCGCGTGCCGGGTTCCGGTGTAGGCCGCGTACTCTTGCTCGAAGCCCTCGACCTCCGCCCCCAGGATGTACCAGCCGCTATCCAGCACCCGCAAGACGGCCTCGTCGAGTTCGGCTTTGAGCTCGAGGTAGGCCGCCCGCAAATCCAGAAAAGGTACGCTCATGTCGCTCCTTCTACGGTTTGATCGCTTGCTTGAAATCGCCGTATTCCCGGTAGTAGTCGGTCTCGTTATAGGGGGCCGAGGCCAGCACCAAACACACCGCGCCGGAGGAGAAGTCCTCGAGTTCGCGCCAGATCATGGGGGGTACGTAAAGGCCGTAATAGCTGCGGTTCAGCACGAAGCGCTGGCGGGTGGTGCCGGAATCCAGCACCACCGAGAAACTCCCCGAGGCGGCGATGATGAACTGCTCGGTGGTCTTGAGCGCGTGACCACCGCGCGACTCGCCGCCTGGCACGTCGTAGAGGTAGAAGACCCGCTGGATGTCGAAGGGGATGTGGCGGCGTCCTTCGATAAAGGTGAGGTTGCCCCTCGGGTCGGGGATCTTGGGCAGTTCGATCAGCCGGATGTCCTCTAGGCGGGCGGGTTTTCGGGCTTCGATGGTTTCACTCATACCTACCTCTTTAGCGGTTCCACCCGCTTCTCTCCAGGATCATCTCCTCGACCCGCCGAATGTTCTTGGCATCGTCGAAGCGTTCTCGCGCGTAATTGAGCGCCCCTTCACTCATCCGGCGGAGCAACTCGGGGTCGCGCAGCAGCTTGGCCAGGGCTTCGGCCAGGGCGTCCGGGTCGCGCTCGGGTACCAAAAAGCCCACCTCCGGCGGGGTGAACTCGGCCATCCGTCCGATATCGCTGACTACCACCGGCAGCCCGCAGGCCATGGCGTGCCAGGTAGCTGAGGAAAGCTGCTGGGTCCAGATCTTCCCGGTGATGCTGGGCATCACGAAGATGTTGGCCCCGCGCAGATAATCGGCTAGATCGGCGTGTTTGACCGTGCCGTGGAAGATGATGTCCTCGCCGTAGCCGGTCGCTTTGGCCTGGGCTTCCAGGCTGGCTCGCTCGGGACCGTCACCGATGAGGGCTAGGCAGGCCTCGAGCCCCTGGTCACGCAGCTTCTTGTAGGCCTCGATCAGGATGTGCGCCCCCTTCAGGGGAACCATCCGGCCCACGTTGAGGATCACCGGCCAGGGCTTGGCGTAAGTGATCTTGGGTCCCTCTGGGCTGAACTCCCGCTGATCCACTCCCCACGAGCCATAGAGGTGATGCACCAGCTTCTCTGGGGGAGCGCCGTACTTCTCGAGGTTGGCCTTGGCCCCGCCCTCCAAGTAGAAGATGATCGAGGCCCGGCGGAACCAGAAGGGGAGCACGACGCGGAAGGGCCAGACCAGGAAGAAGGGGTATTTTTTCTCCAGCGGGATGGCCTCGAGGCTGGCCGTGACCAGCTTGGTCCGGGGGTTCAGGAGAAGATACAAAAACACCACGCAGAGGAAGGGAAACATTAAAGCGCTAAAGGGTTCTGGCCCCTGGATGATGTCCGGCTTAACCTGATTGAGCTGGGCGAAAAGCGACAAGGGGGAGCCAAAGCGGTGCGAGCGGGGACCAAAGTCCTCCGGGCGCAGATCGTTCCAGGGAGCCCGGTTGTAAAGGTGGTGGACTTCGAGCTGCTGGAAGTGTTCGAGGGGCTGCTCGAGGTCGCGCCGCACCTCGCTCGAGACCATCACATAACGGGGTTTGCGGTGTTGCGCGGATATGGTCGAATTCGAAGGGTTCATAGTCAACATCCGGGTTCTCCTCACTGCTGCCTACCAGCGTTTGCGCCGCTCGGGGTCGCGCAAATCCCACAAAGCCCCCAGCACCCCAATCTGATCCAAGACAGTGAAATAGGGTACGGCCAGATAGGTTTTGAGGGTGAGCGCCTGCCCCACCTGGGCCGCGTAAATCAGGTCGCGGTAGCGTGAGGCCAGGGCCAGCATAAAAGGAGCACACAAAAGCACGGTGAACCCGTTCAGGCTGAACAGCAAGCTCACCGGCCCCAGGAGGGAGAACACTGCTAACCCCGCGCTCTTGAGGAGCTCGGGGCGGTTTTTCTCGAGGTCGTGCACCGCCAGGTTCTTGATCCAGCGCCGCCAGCGGCCCATATAGCTGCTGCTCGTCCCCGGATACTCACTCTCCACCCGGCTCTCCTTGACATAAGCGATCTTGATCCCGGCTTCGAGCAGTTTCTTGGCCAGGTGGTAGTCGGTGCCGGTGGGTACGTCCTCGGTCAAGTCCCCCGCCTGTCGCAAGGCTTCGCGGGTCAGCGCGGCATTACGGCCCAGCAAGCCATCAGACTCGGGCCCCGCTTGGTCGAAGTAGCGTGCGTCGCGGGCTCCCTGGTACTCCGCCAGCGCGTTTCCGGCCTGTCTGATGAGGGGCCTCGAGCCCCCCGTAGCGGCCTGGTAACGGCCTTCGGCCAAGGGTTTTAGAAGGGCCTCGAGGCTATGCCGGTCGTAGAGGCAGTCTGCGTCGGTGAGGAAGATCAGGTCGTGGCGGGCGTGTTTTAGGGCTTCGCGCAAGGCCCGCTGTTTGCCCATGCCCGGCTTTTGCTCGAGCACCGTCAGGTCGCCGTCCGCCAGCGCCAAGGCCCGCTCGTAGGTGCCGTCCTGCCCCCCCGCGCACAGCACGAGCTGCGCCCCCGGCCAGCGCAAGGCCCGGAAAGAGCGTATATGGGCCTCGAGGTTTTCCCCCTCGTTCCAAGCTGCCACCAATGCCGTGAAGGGCGGGAGGGTGGGGGTTTGGGGCTCGATCGTCACCGCTTGCATCAATATCTCCTCATCGGACGTCCAGCAGCGGGTCCATCACCCGCGCCCAAGGCTCGTCCTTGCGCCAGGCGTAGAGCACTTCGCTCCGGGTCTGGACGATTAGGGCTTCGTTGTTCTCGCAGAGCCAAGCCGGGGTGTTGCCCACCCAAACCTCGACCTCGGTCAGACCCACCTGGGGGGCGGGCAGGGCGGCGGGTTTGGGCAGCAATTCGGCGAGCAGGCGGAACACCTTATCGTTCCAGCCCACCACCGGGATGAGGTCATGAGGAGAGGGTCGGTCGCTGCCAAAGCCATAGGCGGTGGGGAAGCCCCCGCTTTTGAGCTGGGCCTCGAGCAGCCGGTTCAGCACCGCTTCGGGCAAGGGTTCACCCAGCGCCCGGTAGGCCAGCAGCACATCGGCGTTGGCGGCGATCCAGCGGGGCCGCTCGACCCTGGCCCCCCCGCGGTAGAGGATCATCGGCCAGCCGCCATCGGTTTCGCGGGTGCGCTCGATAAAGCCCAGGATCTGCCGGGCGGCTTCCAGGTAACGCGGCTCGCCCAAAACTCGCGCTCCTTCCACCAGCGGGGGGATACAGCGGCTTTGGTAATAGGGGAAGAACCGCCCGTCGCCCTGGGTGGCGGTAGGGCCGTACTGGTGAGTAGCCCCGGCTAGTGGCCCCTCCTGGACTTGGTAGCGGAGGGCCTGCTCGAGCGCCTTCTTCGCATAATCCAAGTAAGGCTCCACGGCTGACACCGAAAAAAGCTTCTCGCCGCTGGCTTCTGCGTAGGCCAGGAGGGCTTGGGCCAGGGTCGCCAGCTTGTTGGGAACCCGGTCTCGGTAGGCGCTTTCGTTCGGCAGGTAGAGCTGGGTGATGAGGTTATCGAGGTTGCGCTTGGCCGCAGCCAGCACCCGTTCAGGGTCATCCAACCCCGGCAGGGCCAGCAGCAACCCCAAGGTCGCGGCGGCCTCGTGGGGGGTGCCGAGCGTACCGGGGTTTAGCTCGAAGCGCGAGGCGGGGTAACGCCCATCCGGCAGTTGCCCCTCGAGCAAATCTTTTGCGGCCCGGTTTAGCTTCTCACGGTAGCGCACCTCGCCGGTCTTCTGCCAGAGGTTGCGATACCCGACCAGGATCCCCTCGTAACGCCAGTCATGGCCGGGGCCGGTGTAACGCAGCCGGTTCTGCCACCAGTGACATACCGGGCCACCATAGCCGCCCGGCTGGCGCATGGTCTCGAGCCAGGCCTCGAGGTTCGCGAGCGCCTGAGCGATGCGCTCCTGGGGTTTTTGAGTGGGGTGGGCCAGGGTCGGATTCACAAAGCTCCCCAGGTGAGCAGCCGGTAAAAGCTCGGGGTGGGTTGGGGGCTGGCAAAGCTCTGCCTGACTCTCCGCCAGGCCCGATCCGAAGCCGCCGGGCTGGGCAGGCGCATCCCCAGACCGGCCAGCTTGGAGCGTAGCGTATAGATGTAAAGGCTTTGCTCGGGTTCCTTGCCGGGGCGTACCGGCTTCGTCCGGCGCAGGCTGGCTGGGGCCAGGAGGCCGAACTCGAGCGTGTAGGTCCGGTCGGCTTTGACCGAAGGGGCGGGAGCCAACAAGGCTAGGCCGGTCTTGCCTCCCGGGAGAGGGGGCAGCGAAGCCCGCAACTCGACCCCTTCCAGCAAATCGGGGTGGGGCAGTACCACCAAAAGCCGGGAGACCCCAGCGTGATAGGCATCGGCAAAGATCGCGTCGAGCAAATACGACCAGGCCAACTCGTGCGCCCCCTCTAAGGCGGGAAAGCCGGGCAGGGGATTTAGCTGAACTTCAAGCTCCATTCGCCCATCACCTCACCGTATAAGTGCTCCAGTTGGTCACCGATCACTTCCCAGTCGTAGAGCTGCAACACCCTTTCACGGCCCTTTTGGCCCATCGCTTGGCCCGCTTCGCGCTCGTGGAGGCGGATCTCGAGGGCCTTGGCTAGGGCAATTTCATCTCCCGGTGCGACCAGGTGCCCATCCACCCCGTCCAAGACCAGGGTCCGTACGCCCGGCAAGGCCGAGGCGATCACCGGGGTGGCGCAGGCCAGCGATTCGATCAGCACCAGGCCAAACGACTCCACCCCGGTCGAGGGCAGCACGCTTACGTCGGCGGCGCGGTAGAGGGCGGGGAGTTCTTCGGGGGTGCGCTTCCCCAGGAACCGGACGCGCTCTTTCAGGCCGAGCTGACCCGCCAGAGCCTCGAGGTCCGCTCGCAACCCCCCTGCCCCGACGATCCAGAGTTCGGCGGCAGGAACCCTCACCCGCGCGAAGGCCCGGATCAGGCCGTCCACGTTTTTGAAGCGATGGGCTTGGTCGAGCGCCCCCACGAAGAGGGCCACCGGGGTCTGTGCCGAAACGCCCAACGCTCGGCGGGCCTCGAGCGGATCGCCGGGGCTATAGAGCCGGGTGTCCACCCCGTTGGAGGCTTCCCGCACCCGCGCGTCTTTGTGCAGACTCGGGTGCTGGGCCAGCAGGTGTTCTTTGCGCACGGCCAGGATGCGACTCGAGCCCAAGAAAATCAGCGGCTCGACGACCGCGTTGTAGAGCCCGAAGAGTTCTCGTTTGACCGGGGTGTGTTCCTGCAAGCGATTGTGATAGGTGAAGAGGAGCGGGGTACGGTAGAGCCGAGAAGCCAGCCAGGCCAGCTCGGCCCCGAAGATGTAGGGGTAGTGCAGGTGGATCAGGTCGAAGCCCTTGAGCTGGGACAGCAGCCCCGGCGTGAAGGGGGCATTTCCCAGCCGAAATAGCGCTGCAAGCCGCACTACCTCGAAGGGGAAGGTCATGGCCTCCCCGCTTCGCGGCGAAAACTTCTCGCCGGGGGTCTGGGCGGTGAACACCGTGACCTGGTGCCCCCGCTCGTGGAGCAACCGGGCGTTGTGATAGGCGACGTTGCCGGTCCCGGCCAGGTAGGGCGGGAAGGTCGCGGTGACGTGGGCGATCCTCACACCGCCCTCCCCAGGCCCGACTTGTCCAGCCGGGGGCGCAAGAGGGTGTAGAGCGGGCGGGTCAGGCGGTCCAGGAGTCCGGCCAGCTTGGGGCTGGTGAGCTGCTCGAAGGGCAGGTGGGTGAGAGCACCCTCGAGCAAGGCTTCATCGGGGATCACCCGGCTCCCCTGCACCTCGGCTCGCTTCTGCCGGATGCGGCCCTGGTTGCGGTAGAGCCAGGCGTAGCCTCGCCAGCGGGCGGCCAGGTACTTCGGGCCTTTCAAGAGGGCGAAGCCCCAAGTGGCGAACTCGGTGAGGAGGAGGGCTGGGGCCATCCGCCGCAGGGTGCGCCCCTCGTAAACCTTGAAGAGGGTGAGGAGACGGTTGCGCTCGAGATGGTAGAACTTCTTAGGGTTCATCCCCAGCCGGTAGTGGTGGGTGAGGAGGGCATCGTTGGCGCAGAACAGGGGGTGCCCGCGCAGCCGAGCCCGCAGCGAGAGGTCGGTGTCTTCGAGGTACATCCAGTAATCCTCGTCGAAGCCCCCCAACCCGACCAAGGTTTCCTTGGCGGCGATCAGAGCCGCGCCCGACAAGAGCGGAACCGGCTCGAGCCCCCGGTAGCGCTCGGCGGGCTCGTTCAGACCCCGGCAGGTGGTGATGCCCGAGTAGTGCATCTGGTTCCCGGCGGCGTTCACCGTGCCGTCCGGGTTCAGCAGCTTGGCCGCGATGAGGCTCTCGGGGTGGGCCTGGATGGCCTCGAGCAGAACCTTCAGGGCTCCGGGGTGTAGCTCGGTATCGGGGTTCAAGATCAGGACGTAACGGCCTCTCGCCGCGGCGATCCCGGTGTTGTTCCCCCCCGCGTAGCCGGGGTTGTCGGCGCGAGGGATAACCCGAACGGTGTTGTTTCCCGACGACAGCCGGGTGGGGTAAGCCGCCCGGAGCCAGTCGGCGGTTCCGTCGCCGGGGCGGTTGTCCACCACCAGCACCTCTAACACCAAGCCCTGATCTAACACTAAGCCCTGAGCAAAGAGGGTGGGGAGGAGGCGCTCGAGGTCTGCGCGGCTTCCGTACGAGACCAGAACCACGCTCAGCTCGGGCGCTGGGCCCGCTTGGGGCTCGAGAAGGGGTTCAGGCTGGGGGATGGGTTCGGTCATGGGGTTATCCGCGGGGGTCAGGCTGGCTTCTCCCGACCACATCCCGCCGACTCGCGGGCTAGGCGAGGTATTCCTTCTTGGCCGAAGGGGTTTCCTGCGCTTCCGACTGCCGGGCTTGGCTGATCTCCCGGATGTCGCCGCGCAACGACACCTCGATCACGTCGCGTACCTCGCGCCGGACCTGGGTGACGAAGTGGTGGATGGAGTGGAGCATCACCCCAGCCAGGCCCAGGATCAGCCCGCCGACCAATAACAGGTCGGCCAGCACCGCGCTGCCCAGCGGGACTTCGCCTCCAGCAGTCACGCTCTGCACCACCCGTAGCCCCACCAGAATGCCCAGACCAGCACAGAGCAAGCCTGGAAACCCGAAGAAGAGCAGAGGCCGCCGCCGGGCCACCAGGCTGAGGATGGCATCGAAGATTTGCAGGGCCTGGACTACCGGGTTACGCTTGTTGCCGTCCATATAAGAGACCGAGATCGGCACTTCGGCGACCCGCAGCCCGGCCTGCTGGATGGTGAACTGCATCTCCGACTCCACCGAGAGGCCCGCGGTGTGGAAGCGCAGGGCCTTGAGGGCCAAGGGCGAGAAAGCCCGGAACCCCGACTGGCTGTCGGTGGTCTTGATGCCCGAGGTGAGGTTGGTGACCAGGGTCAGGGTGTGCTGGCCGACGATCCGCCAGCCGGGAATCTTGCTCTTGCGGCCCAAGAAGCGTGAGCCGATCACCACATCGGCCTGGCCCTGGAGGATCGGCTTGACCACTTCGGGGATGTCCACCGGGTCGTGCTGGGCGTCGCCGTCCAGGCAGACCACCACGTCGGGGTTCAAGAGCCGGGCTGCCCGAAAGCCTGCGTTCAAGGCCTGGGCCTTGCCCATGTTTTTGGGCTGCCCCACCACCTGCGCCCCGGCGGCCAGCGCCAATTCGGCGGTGCGGTCGCTGGAGCCGTCGTCCACCACGATCACGTGGGTAGCGTACTTTTTGGTCTCGAGCACCACACTAGCAATGAAACGTTCCTCGTTATAGGCCGGAATAAGCGCCAGGATCACGGGTTTTTCCGTTTCAAATGCGGTGTGGGAGAGTTTGTCGGGCATCATAGTCACCTCGGCCAGGTATAACCGTGAGGATAACCATAGGGCTTAGGCCGTTAACTCCCCGTTAAGCCTCTCTAGGCCCATAGCCACGGCATTTGTCGGGGTCGTTACGCTGGTTTGACCGCCGATTGATAGGCGCAACACTCAGGTAACGAGAGGGGTCACGGTAACGGGAAAACCCTCGAGCCCAGGGAAGATTCCGCCGTTGGAGAGATTGATTCCCCAGGGCGGGGAAGCTTCATTTTTGCCGGCTTCAGTCTTTAGTAGAGATTAATGATGCATGTGCGGGTATTCTCTGGTGTAAATCCTAGATAGCCGATTGTATCCGCGTTAATCCCGACTGAATCCTCAAAGCAAGGAGCGCACCGCGGTGCCGATTGGCTAAAGCCAACTAAGCCCTACTACGCGCCGTTCACAAAGATCTGGCTAATGCGGACATGGGCCGAACCGCGGGGAGTGTGACGTAGGGCCGCTCGAAACCCCTATACCCGGACGAGGTATCTCCCGCCTCGAGCTTGTCGGGGTTACGGTGGGCTTCGTCGTACTTGGCTCAGCGGATCAGGCTCATGAACTCTTCGCGGGTCTTGGCGTTGTCGCGGAAGACCCCCCTTACCGCGCTGGTGGTGGTGCTCGAGTGCTGCTTCTCCACCCCGCGCATCATCATGCAGAGGTGGACTCCTTCGATCACCACCCCTACCCCCTGGGGCTCGAGCACGTCCACGATGGCGTCGGCGATCTGGGCAGCCAGCCTTTCTTGCACCTGGAGGCGGCGGGCGAACATGTCGGTGATGCGCCCGAACTTGGATAAGCCCAAAATCTTCCCGTTGGGGATATAGCCGATGTGCACCTTGCCGAAGAAGGGTAACAGGTGGTGCTCACACATCGAGTAGAACTCGATCCCCTTGACCACCACCATCTCGCTGCCCTCCCCCTGAAAGACCGCCCCGTTGACAATCTCCTCGAGGTCCTGGCAGTACCCCCGGGTCAAGAAGGCCCAGGCTTTTGCCATGCGTTCGGGGGTCTTGCGGAGTCCTTCGCGCTCGGGGTTCTCCCCGATGATCTCGAGCCACTCCCGGCCCAGAGAGGCCAGGCGGTCCACGTCGGTTTCGCAGGGGAAGACTAAGCCAGTGTCTTCGACTTCGATCATGCGCTTCATGCTGCTCCTCTCGCTAAATCTTTACCGTATCTTGGACGATAATTAGACACCCCGAGCTCAGGTATAATCTCGGATGACCAAGCAAAACCCCTCGACCTAAGCTAGATAACATGGGAATCACCCACATTTTTCCTAGAGATTCCATCCTCCCGAAACCTCGACAACCTGACCGGTGACGTATCCCTCCCGCACGAAGAAGAGCACCGCGCGGGCGAGTTCTTCCAGATCGGCCAGCCGGCCCATGGGGATCTCCGCGACCGGTTTGGAGACCGAGTTCTCCGCGATTCCCGGCGAGACCACGTTGACCGTCACACCCTGGCCCGCGAGCCGTTTGGCCAGGGCCTTGCTGTAGAGGATCACCCCGGTCTTGGCGATCACGTAGGCGGTGATGCCGGGCCGGGCCAGTAGGTTCTGCGCCCCGGCGAAGCCGAGGTTCACCACCCGCCCCCAGCCCGTCCTGATCATGTGGGGGATAGCTGCCTGGGTCACGTAGAAGGTCGCATTGAGGTTGCTGTCGAGCATCCGCTGCCACTCCTCGGGGCTGCACTCTTCGATGGGCGTCTTGAGGTAATCGCCCACGTTATTTACCAGTACGTGCAAACCCCCCAGCTCGGATGCGGCGGCGCTCACCAGCCACTTGGCCTCCTCGGGTTTGGTCACATCAGCCTGGAATTTGACCGAGCGCACCCCCAAGGCTTCCGCCTCCCGGCGGGTGGTTTCGGCCTCGAGTTCGCTGTTTTTGTAATGCACCGCCACGTCAAAGCCTTCGCGGGCCAAAGCCAGCAAAATCGCCTTGCCGATTCCCTTGGCGGAACCCGTGACGAGAGCGGTGCGGCGCATCCCCTCCACCCTAACCGGAAAAACGACCATCGTGATAGCGATGAGCCCCCGTCGAGAGAACACTGGACAGGTAGTCTTTCAGCAGAACCTGGGTGAACGTGTTGAGGGGGTACTTCAACCCTTCTTCCGGCTCCACCCAGCCCCACTCGGCGATCTCCTCGTTCGGCGTGACTTCCTCGGACTCGCTCCGGGCATAGTAGTTGAAGAAGATGAAGTGCATCGGTTTATGAAACTGGGGGTCTAAGATGGCCTCTTGCAGCAGCGCCAGCCGGATATCGTGAAGCTCGAGCCCCACCTCCTCGCGCAGTTCGCGCCGCAGGGCCGCCTCGAGCGCCTCGCCCCATTCGATCTTCCCACCGGGGATTCCCCATAGCCCCCTCCATTTAGTGGTGCGAACCAGGAGCACCCGCCCGGACGGGCCGGTCACCAGGGCGGCTACGGTGGGGATGGGGTATTGGGGGGTTGAACCAGTCATATGAACTTTTACAAGCTACGCCGCTGCTCACAGGTGGAAGGTAAGGTAGGCTCGATTGAGCTAACAAAAATCACAACCGCAAGGTTATCTCGAGTCTGCAAGAACGCATCGCGGAGCTAAGATAAAATCGCTCGAGAGCTTAACAAAGCCAATCCCAATCAAGACATATTACCCATTAGACAACAGAAATCGCTGGCTGGGAGAGAACGCTTGCCCGCAGGTCAAAGCGTCTGTCGAATACGGCTTAGAGACTGAACTCGACCCGATGCCCGACGATGACGAGGGAACTCAACCAAGCTGCCCACCTAAACTCTGAGCGAACCCCTCGAGCCCCTGCCACACCCGCCGCCGCTGGGCTTCGGTAACGTTGCCCTCCCACCAGATGTTTCTGACGTTCAAAGTCCTTTTGGCTCGGTCCATCCGGGCGTCCAGCCGCCCGATCAGGCGCTCGCCCGCCAGGATCGGCAGCACGTACGGCCCGTACTTGCGCTTCGCTTCGGGCACGTAGATCTCCCACTTGTAATCGAAGCCGAAGAGGTCACGGATGCGCTCACGCCGCCACATCAGGTTGTCGAGCGGGGGGAGGAAGAAGACCCTGGGGGCGATTTTGGCGCTCTCGAGCGAGGTCAACAGCGGCTCGAGTTCGGCGTGGAGATAGTAGGGGCGCTTGGGTTGGGCGTCCTTGATCTCGAGGGGAACGATTACCCCCTCCTTTACCAGCTGGGCGAGTTCGGACTTGCGCTCGCCCGCCGCCCAGTTCCGCCAGCCTAACCGTGGGTCTGAGCCGTCCACCACGCCGTAAGCCCGGATAAACTTGAGCAGCTTGGCCTGCAGGGGGGATTCGTGAACGCCTGCTACTTGGGGAGGCAGCCAGCCTTCGGCGAGCGCAAAGTGCCGCTCGTCGCCCTTGCGATAGGCCACCACCGCCTCCCCAGCTTCCCAGAGATGCTCGATCGCCTGTGAGGTGGCCTTATGGGCAAAACCCCAGTAGCCCTGGACTTTTTTGCCGGTGTCCAAGGCTCGAGCTGGCAATGCCGCCCCATCTGCCAATTTTTCTCGGATGTGCTCGATGGCCGCATAAATCTCACGCTCGTAGGCCTCACCGAGGCCGCGGTAGCTAGCCATCCCCGCCACGGTATGCTCGAGCCTCCAGCGCTCGCGGCGCCACCCGAACATGGGCCAGTCTTCTATCGGCAGGATGCAGCGGGCCTGGGCCCAATACTCGAAGACGTGTTTGTGAGGGTAGAGGGCTTCCAGGTGCTCAGGTCGGTATCCCCCCACCCGGTTCACGAACACCAGGTGGTGGTTGCGCTCGATCACGTTCACCGGGTCGAGCTGGACGGCCTCGAGCCGCCTGAGCACCTCGAGCGTACCCCGCTCGCCCCGGTGCTGTTCCCGCCAGGGGATGCCCTCCGGGAAGGCTCCTTTCCCATCCCGCCAAGCCAAGAGCCCCTGCTGGGCCAGGATGAGGCGGCGGAGGGTGGATGCCGTGACGCTTAGGTGATGTTTCATAGATCGAGGAAAGGGTGAGGACTATGCTATACGTCTTACACCAAAAGGATTCTCGCGTGAGACGTACTCAGTTCGGCTTGGCCCGATAGATTCCGTAAACCCGCCCTCCTTTGGCATAGGCATCGAGCAAAAAGGGGCGCTGGTGTTTGGGAAGGGGAGCCTCCCCCTGGAAGGGGAGCCCGGTGGTGAGGGTCAGGGCCAGGGCGTGATCCTTGGGAATCTCGGCGTTTTTGGCCGGGCGGGCCGGGAAGAACTCGCCCCGGCTCGAGAACAGCACCTTCAAGGGGCGTCCTCCGGCGATCACCGCCAGGACGTGGGCGGCCTGGTCGGTGAGGGTGATGGCCGCGACCTCCTCTGAGACCTGGTGGGTTTCGGCCAGGTCGGGGATGAGCTTGGCCCGTAGACCCTTCTTCGCCAGGATGGCCTTCACGTTCTCGCTGGGCAGCAGCATCTCGGCGGCCCCCAGGTTGCAGAGGGCCTCGAGGGTCTCCTCGAACTCGTCCCCCTCGTACTCCTCGTGCATGTCCGAGAGCAGATCCTCGTCGTGGCGGATCAGGTAGTGCATCACCTCGTGGGCCAGGGTGAAGCGCTGGCGTTTAGGCGACTGCCCTTCGGCGATGAGGATACGGACCCGGTCGAAGTCGAACATCCCGTCGGTGGGGATGGGGGCGATTTCGAAGCTGGCCCCAATGCCCTTGGCGAGCCGCTCCGGGGTGAGTGGGGCGTTTGCCTTGCGGTAGTCTCGAGCGAGTTCGCGCACTTTAGCCCGCAGCATCTCGTGCTCCTGGATCATCCCTTGCCCCCTCCGAGGTAATTTCTATCCTGCTTTGGGGGACGGGTGGGGGTGCTAGCTTCCGCACATCGGTGGGTCGTTCCCTCAATTTTGGGCTAAGTGGCTCCGTGGTGCGCATGTTGGCTAGGGAGCCGGGACGTAGGCCGGAATCGCGCCATGCAAACCACCCGAATATCCCCTCACCTCCTCATCGGTGTACCCTAGCCTAGGCTTTAATGAGCCATCAGCGCACCGCGACATAAATCCTGACCTCATCCCGCCCTTCGCCGCGAGAAGCCGTCCCCGATCCACGGTACTCCACCCCTCCTTGTGGTCGGGGGAAATACTCCTCGTAGTCGTAGGTAAACGCCCGCCGGGGTGCGCCGGGCTGAGCAAAGTAGTCCCAGACCGCGGCCCAGGTCTGGGCCACGTCCTGCGGCTCGGCGGTGAAGACCAGGTACTTCCCGCCCGGGATGGAGAGGCCGGTCAGACCCGGAGGCACGTCCTCGAGCCCCGGCACCTGATACCCCACGACCACCGAGTAGGCTCCGGTATGGCCGTTCTCGTAGTCGAAGTACACGCAAAAGGGGTGGCCTTTAGCGAGCCGCCGAGGGATTTGCTCCTCCAGGTTTTCCTGCCGAGCCCGCTCCCACAGGGCCGGAATGCGGGCGGTTTGGGGGTTATCCTCCAGGGTCTTGCTGGTGCGGGTCTCAAGGCCTACTACATAAAAACCGGATTCGCTGGCACGGTAAGGCTTTTCCATAGTTGCTTATTTTGTCGCTTTCCTACAAGCCAATTCATCGGAGGACGTACACCGTGGGGCCTAGCGGCCTGCTCGGACGACCCAGCGGGGGGCATCGTCGATCTTTTGCCGGAGGATCAGGTTGAGCTGGCCCACGTGATGCTGCACGTGACGCAGGTTGTATAGCAGCAACTCGGCAAAGCTCACCGCACCCCAACCAAACGTGCAGATTCTTCGGGCGCTTTCGTCGGTCAAAGACTCGAGGGTGGTCTGGGCTTTCCGGCGGCAGTGCTGGAGATAAGCTTGCAATTCGCTTTTGCTGTAAACCTGCTCGGGGAATAACCCGGCGGGGTCTAGCTCCTCGAGCCCGAACGGCTTAGGCGGGGTGAACCCCTCCTTGGAGCCGTGGAGGTATAGGTCAAGCCAGAAGAGAGTGTGATAGACCAGATACCAGAACTCGTACCAGCTTTCAGGTCGCTTTGAGGGGTCGCCCAAGACCTCTTCGGGGCAGGCCAGCAAGGCGTTCTCGAGGGCATCCATGCTCGCGCCCAACTGCGACCAGAGGGTGTTCTTCCAGAAAGTATCCATCCTGCACCCCACTTAATAAAAAAGCCGACAGCAAATCTTTGCCATCGGCTATCGGCTGGTGAGCTTTTAGCCCTCGAGCACGCGCCGCAGGTGCAAGAAGATCTCGTACCAGTCGCGCTTGGACTGGGGCCGCTTGCCGCGCAGCTCGATACGCGAGAGGGTCTTTTGCCAGTCAGGGGTGATCTCCTTGCCCAGGATGGGGTCGGCCAGGAGTTCGGCTAGGCCCTTGGGGAGAGCCGCCTGGGTGCGCTCCCCGGCGAAGTCGGTGGGCTCGAGCAAGTCCTGGACGCTCAGGGCGTAGGTCCGGGCCAGGGTGTTGAGGGTCTCCAGGCTGGGGTTGGTGCGGCCCCGCTCGAGATCGGAGAGATAGGGGACGGAAAGCCCGCTCTGATCGGATAAGTCCTTGAGCCGCCAACCACGCTCACTGCGAAGTTCTCTGAGGCGTTCTGCTAGTGTCATATTGAAGTCAGCTTAGCGCAGAATTGGTTTACGGTCAAGTCATAATGACCCGACAAGGTATTGCCATCCGCATATCGTTATGTTAATATCATAAGAGGAGGCAGCGAATATGACCGAGAACCCTACGGTGTGGCGAAGCCTGGGCCGGGGTAAGGTGCTCCCAAGCGAGGTTTTGAATACGCTGGTCGAACTCGATAACCGCCGGGGATTGCTGGGGCTGTGGGCATTGGAAGCCGAACTCAAGGAGCACTTGCCGCGCTTGCGCCCCCGTGCTCAGGCTCTCGCCAACGCCTGGCTCGAGGCCATCTCGGCCTACCGGGCCACCTACTACCTGCAAAACGCCCTCTCCAAGATCTTTGCCCGCATCGTCAACCTCGAGTCTCTGCCCAAAGCAGGATAAGTTGCACCAGGCTGGGTTTGTCCTAGACAACGAGGTCGGATACTCCGCTGGAGATGGCGCGATTCGAAGCCATTATGCCGCTATGGCGGCGCTTCGTTTTCCAACTCAACCCCAAACTCGGAGGTGGCCCCGGTGATGCGACTCGCGCAAGAGGTTCAGTCTGTGGTCATTGCCAAACGTCTATCCGCCTATGTCTTCGTCTCTTGCCACCAGCCCAAACGGGTAGTGCAGGCGCTCAAGCGGTTGCCCGGGGTAACCCGAGCCGACTTGCTCCTGGGATCGGAAGCTGTTTTGTTGATCGAGGAGAAGAACTTCGAAGCCTTGCAATTGCGCCTGGTGGAAGTGCAGGCCACGCCGGGGGTGCGCAAGGTCTCGGTGCGGCTCGCGGCTTAGCTATGAGGATGACTCGAGCCATTCCGGTCCTCCCCAGCCGGGACATCCTGGAGTCCCTGGCTTTCTACCAGGATCACCTCGGCTTCGGGGAATCTTTCGTCCACGGCGAACCCGTCAATTACGGGGGGCTCAGCAAAGACGGGGTTGAACTGCACTTCTTCTATTCGGAAAACCCCGACGTTCCGGTGTGGACTTCATTCCGGTTGGGGGTTGGAGAGATTGAGGGTTTATACGAACGCTGCCAACAACAGGGCATCGTGCACCCCGATGCCCTGTTGGAAGAAAAACCCTGGGGGTTCAGAGAATTCGCCGTCGTCGACCCCTCGGGGGTGCTGGTGGTGATCTGGGAAGATCGCCCTTAAACCGTCAAAACCATCCGTTTTCGTCGTCCGAATCGCTTGACTTGGTCAGGCCTGGCTTGGTTGGAGGAGGTAGGGAAGATGTGGAACCTGATGAACCCAAATGCGGCAGATCAGTTGGCGGAGGCTAAGCGCAAGGCCGAACAACTCCAGCACGAAGCCCGCACCTATGCTTTGCTCCGCAAGGCCCGTCAGGTCGGCCAGCTCAGCGTCTCGGCCTACGTGTTCGTCTCGTGCATCCGCCCCAAGGCCGTGCTGCGCAACCTGCGCCGCCTGCCCGGCGTGGTCAAGGCCGACGCCCTGGCGGGCTCGAGCGAGGCCATCGTGGTGGTCGAAGAGGAGAGCCGGGAAGGGCTCGAGGCCCTCCTCAGCCGCATCCGTGACCTGCCCGGGGTACTGGCCGCCAACTCCAAGCTGGCGGCTTGAGGCAGGATGCAGGTGGTGGGATGTAGGGTGGGGTAATGATCGAAGCCGTCCTCGAGACCTGGCGGGTCCACGACGACCTCAACTTTTTCCTGCTGGGGCGCATCCCCGAAGCGGGCATGAGGGCCGTGACGTTGCTCAAAAACGGCCAGCCCTCCACGGGCCGGGACGTGGCCCGGGTGTTCGCCCACGTCCATAACGTCCGGGTTTCGCACGTCCCTAAGGGGTTTCAGGGAAGCGCCCGGCTTTTCGAGAACGGGGTGACCCCCAGCAAGAGCGAACTCGAGGAAGCTCTGCGGGCTTCGGGTTCAGCGGTTGCCGAGCTTTTGCGGGCCAGCCTCGGGCGTGACCCCCGGGTCAAAAACTACGACCGCACCGGAATCCGGCTCCTGGGCTACCTGATCTCGCACGAGTCGCACCACCGGGGCCAGGTCATGCTGGCCCTCAAACAGTCCGGTGTGCGTCTACCCGAGGACGTGCGCTTCGGGCTTTGGACAACCTGGCTCAAATAAGGCTGGTGGGTCAACTTCCCCCGCCCGGTGCGGAGCACTAGCGGGGGGAGGGCTTGGTGACAGCGCAAACCCAACCGGCGTATATTTGGCCCTATGCCCGCCCAGCCCCACCGCCCCAGCATCGCCGCCGTCACCCTGGCCCACATCAGCGTGGACATGCAGACCGGCTCGCTGGTGGTGCTGCTGCCGATCTTGCTGGCAAATTTCGACTTGAGCTACGCCACCGCCGCCGCCATCATCACCGCCAACAACATCGTCATCGCCATTGCCCAGCCGCTTTTTGGCATCCTGGGCGACCAAAAATCCTACAAGTGGATGGTCTGGGCGGGCTGTCTTTTGTGCGGGGCGGCGATGGCCTCGGTCTTGTTTTTGCCCAGCTACGGGCTGGTGATCGCGGCGGTGATCCTCTCCGGCGTCGGCTCGGCAGCTTTTCATCCGGAGGGGCTCTCGAGGGTGCGCGCGGTGAGCGCCGAGAAAGTCGCCAGCGGGACCTCGTTCTTTTTCTCCGGCGGGAACATCGGCTTCGCCTTGGGGCCGATCGTGGCGACGTTGCTGGTCGAGCGCCTGGGTAAGCCCGGGGCGCTCTTGATGCTCGTCCCGACCACCTTGGGCCTGCTGGCCCTGCGGAGCCAGTGGCGCACGATTCGCCAGGATGCGCCCAAGAAGGCCAGGGTGGTGGGGGGCCGGGGGTTGGGCATTGCCTTCGGACTCGTGGCCTTTTTGATGCTCCTCATCACCCTGCGCAGCACCGTGATGTCCGGGTTGCAAGCCTTCATCCCGCTCTACTTCCACGAGACCGGAACCCTATCGAAGGAGGGTGCGGCCTTCCTGGTCACCCTGCTCGCCATCTGCGGGGCCGCCGGAACCCTGAGCGGCGGCTTGCTCGCGGATCGCTTCGGACGCCGCACGACCATGGCGACGACGATGGTTTTGGCCTTGGGAGCCCTTTACTTCTTCCTGCACACCGAGGGAATCTTGCGGATGGTCGCCATCGGCTTTGCTGGGGCCTGCCTGAGCGCGGCCTGGCCGATCATCGTGGTGATGATCCAGGAGGCCATGCCCAACAACGTGGGGCTGGCTTCGGGGCTTTCGCTGGGGACTTCGTATGGGGCGACCGGGTTGGGGGTGGCGGCTTTGGGGAGTTTCGCCGATGCCTTCGGGCTATATAGCACCATGACCCTGCTGACCCTGTTGCCCATTGGGATTCTGTTGATGACGCTTTTCGTACCCGAACGAGTCTCTAAATCCGTCCCCCAAACCTGAGCCACCGTAAGCCACCGTAAGTTGTCACCCTGAGCGGAAGCGAAGGGTCTCTCCTGCGGGTGGATGGCTTGCCGCGAACACCACTAAACGGCTCGGGTAGAAAAGACGGTCTGTGTACCGGCATGAATTTGGCGGGGGCTGTGCGCAGGAGGGACCCCTAACTGCGTTCGGGATGACAACGAAAAGGTAGAGTGCGCCTCAGTGCAGTCAGCCTAAGACCTCATCGCCCAAATCCCGCCACCGGGGGTTGAAGCTGTTGATCAGGTCATATTTCTTTCGTCTCGACCAGCTTTTGAGCTGCTTTTCGGGTTCAATGGCAGTCCTAACATCTTGGGTTTCCTCGTAGTAGACGAGTTGGGTGATATTGTACCGCCGCGTAAATCCTTCGATCAGCTTGTCCCGCTGCTCGTGAATACGCCGCGCTAAATCATTGGTCATACCCACATATAGAGTTTGGCTGTCATTGGTGAGGATGTACGCCCAGTACCGCGCACCGGCTTATTGTGGCATGTCAGGTTGGTGCTCTTAAGGGTCAGTAGAGATACAATCGTTAGCATCTATGCCGCAGACCCTCGAGTACGACACCGAAAAACTCATCGAACAAGACTTGGCCCATCTCTTCCACCCCGTCACCAACCTCCACCGCCACGCCCAATCCGGTCCGCTGGTGATGGTGGAGGGCAGGGGGAGCCGGGTCAAGGACTCGAGCGGGAAGTGGTACATAGACGGCTTCGCGGGCCTGTGGAACGTGAACGTGGGGCACGGGCGCGCCGAGCTGGCTGAGGTCGCGGCGGAGCAGATGCGGCGGCTGGCCTTTCAGCCGACTTTCTTCGGGATGGCGACCCCTCCGGCCATCGAACTCGCAGCGAAGCTCTCCGAACTCCTGCCGCACCACTCGCACTTCCAGTTCACCTCGGGCGGGGCGGAGAGCAACGAGACCGCCATCAAGATCGCCCGCTACTACTGGGCGCTTTCGGGGCTGCCGCAGAAGACCAAGATCATCTCGAGGCGCATGGCCTACCACGGGATCGCCATGGGAGCCTTGGCCGCGACCGGGGTTCCGGCCTACCATGCCGACTTTGGGCCACTCCCGCCGGGCTTCGTCCACGTCACGGCCCCGCACGCCTACCGGAACAATCCGGGGCTCTCGGAGTCCGACTTTGTAGCGATGCTGGCGCGGGAACTCGAGGACACCATCCGGCGCGAAGGCCCCGAGACCATCGCGGCCTTCATCGCCGAGCCGGTGCAGGGGGCGGGCGGCCTGGTTCCCCCGCCGGAGGGCTACTGGCAGGTCATCCCGCAAATCCTCAAGAAACACGAAATCCTGCTCATCGCCGACGAGGTGATCACCGGCTTTGGGCGCACCGGGCGGATGTTCGCCCAGGAGACCTATGGCTTCCAGGCCGACATCACCAGCTTTGCCAAGGGCGTCACCTCGGGCTACGTGCCGCTAGGCGGGGTGGGCGTGACCCCACAGGTGTACGCGGTGGTCTCGAGGCCGGACCGGATGTTCATGCACGGCTTCACCTACTCCGGGCACCCGGTGGCCTGTGCGGTGGGGCTGGCCAACATCGCCATCATCGAGCGCGAGCAGCTTTGGGAGAACGCTGCCCTGCGGGGGGAGCAACTGATGCGAGGGCTCGAGCGCTTGCTCGATCACCCCAACGTCGGCGACGTGCGCGGCAAGGGCTTGATGGCCCTGCTCGAGGTGGTCGAGGACAAACCTACCAAGAAGAGCTTTGACCCCTCCAAGGGCATCGGCGGGAAGCTCCAGGCCGCCACCCGCCAGCGGGGGCTCATCGTACGCTGCAACGACACCGGCATGGCGATATCTCCCCCTCTGGTCATCACCGAGGCCGAGGTGGACGAGATGCTGAATATCCTCTCGGATTCGCTGGATGAGGTGTTCGCCTAACGCTGAACGCTAACGGTCGAACGGCGTACGTCTTACGCCAACGATCCCGGCGGTCCGTTCTCTGGGGGAATCGTCGCCTTACCGCACGGCGCGGCGGCTGCGGCAACCCATCCTCAATTAAGGATTTGGTATCAATCGAAGCGCGAGAGAAAAGCCTGCATGAAACCCGGCAGGTCGTCGGCGTGTTGTGCGGTGACCAGGTGGCCTTCGGTCACGACCCGCTCCTCGAGGTAGAGGGCCCCGGCGTTCTCGAGGTCTTCGCGGATCGAGCTGAACCCGGTGAGCCTGCGGCCCCTGACCACTCCGGCACTGATGAGCGCCCAGCCCGCGTGGCAGATGGCCCCCAGGGGTTTCTTGGCTTCGTCAACCTCGCGGATCAGGTGCACCATCGCCTTGCTCCGCCGAATCCGGTCCGGGGCGAACCCGCCCGGCACGATCAGCCCAGCTAAATCCCCGGCTTTGACCTCGCTGGCTGCGACGGTGGCCTCGAAGGTGAAGGGGGTTTTGCCGTGGTAGAGGCCTGGCTTGGGGCCGATCACGAGCGGTCGGAACCCAGCTTCTTGCACCCGGTAGTAGGGGTAGACCACCTCGCGCTCGTCGAAGTAATCCTCCAGCAGAATCCCGACCGTTTTCATGGCTTTACTTTAAGTATCTCCAGGATAGAAAGGTAGTGGGGGGAGGGGGGCGCACTTAGCCCCTCGAGCGCTCGGTCAGCCAGGCCGCTAGGTCTTGCAGGGGAGCTGTCTGGATGGGGCGGAAATTGTCGTCAAGGGGGCTCGAGGCGGTTCCCAGCGAATGCCCCAGCCCCTCGTAAATTTTGAGCAGGTGGCGGGGGTTGCCGGATTTGGCCAGGGCTTCGTCGAGGGCTCGAGCGCCCTGCGCCGGCACGTTCGCGTCGTTCGCCCCTTGCAGGATGAGCACCGGCATTTTGAGGGAGGGGGCCTGTTCGGTCGCGGTGGGCAGCGCCCGGCCCGGAGCGTAGATAGTGAAGAAGCCCTGGGGTGAAAACGCCGCGTCGAGCATACGACCGAACACCTGCGGGCTCAGCTCGCTGGCTAGGTCCAGGGCTCCGTTTTTGTTGGTGTCGAGGGTTGGATTGATGGCAATCCGGCCCTGCTGGAAAGCCTGCGGGTCGGCGATGTAATTGAGGACGCTCTGAGCGACCAGCCCCCCATTGCCCTGCAGGGCCGCGACCAGGGTTGCATCGGTTACTTTGCCGTCCTGGGCAAAGTTGCTCAGATAGGGCAGCCCCACCTGTTCGATCTGGTAAGCGAAGAGGTCCCGCCAGGGGAGCGCGACCGGCCCTTGCACCACCAGCCCGGCCAGCTCGGGGTGCTGGGCGGCCAGCGCGGCGGCCACGGTGCTCCCTTCGCTCCAGCCGTATAGGAAGATTTTGCGCTTATCCACCTTGGGATTGGCTTTGGCGGCCTCGAGCGCGGTCTGTGCGTCGGCGAGCATCTGCTGCAGGGTGAGCTTGCTGTAGAAGCTCTGGAAATCGGCCTGGCCCGGCCCGCTGACATAGTGTTTGTTGTAGCGGAGCACGGCGAAACCCCTGGCGCTCAGGAATTCGCTGATGTCCTTGAAGATGGCCGAGAGCTTGACCGGCTGCCCGTTCGGGCCGCGGCCAAATACGCCGGCGTCCATATCCATCGGGGTCGAGCCGTGGATTAGGATCACCGTAGGGAAAGGCCCACCTTGGGCCGGGTAGGTGAGTTCGGCCTTGCTCTGAAAATCCCCGAAGTTGAGGGTGAGGGCTTGGCGCTCGACCGCCGATTGGGCCTGAGCCAGACCGAAAAGCCCCGCGAACAAGGCTAAAAAAAACATCTTATACATGAACCTGAGCGTAGAAGAGCAAGGTGATAGTTGGGTGAAGGGCCTTTACAGCCGTACCTCTTTGATCCGCTCGAGAAAGTCGTGGACGATGTTCCCGGTCACTCCCCAGATGTCGTAGCCGCGCCAGGGATAGTGCCAGACCCGGCGCTTGATCACACCGGGCTGGGCCGCAAGCGCCTCCTCGGGCAGTGGGGCGGGCCGGGAGACCACCCGCTCCTCAGCGTAGGCCGGGGCCTGCATCAACTCTTCGATCGGGACCCAGAGGATCTCGCTCACCTCGACCGGGTTAGGCCTGAGCTGGGGTTCTTCTCTGAGCTGCGCCAGCAGCGGGAAGACCCGGAAGCCGAAGGGGGAGAAGGTGGGGTCGAGGTGGCCAAGGATCTCGACCAGATCGGCCCTGAGGCCCACCTCTTCCCAGGCCTCGCGCAACGCGGCCTGCTCGGCAGTCTCGCCGTCGTCGAAGCGCCCGCCGGGGAAGCTCACCTGGGCGGCGTGGTGCGGTAGGTCGGCGCTCCGCACGGTGAACAGAAGGTGCCCCTCCCAAACCGGGAGCAGCACGGCGGCGTCCACGAAGCCCTCGGGCAAGCTCAGCTCGAGGGGTGGACGGTTGACGGCGGCTTTGAGGACTTCGGATTTCATAGGGGTGGTCGAGGGTCCAGGGTGGGGGCTAAAAGGCTTTGGGCTCTGGACCCTCAGCCCTCGACCCTAGACATTCTTTTTCACAGCGTTCCCTGAGCAAAATCTCCGGGTTCACCTGCTCCCTTCGGCAAAGAGCCACCATCCGCCATAAGGCTTCCCTCAGGTCACCCCGCCGGAGGGCTTCGATCACCTCGGCCTCGGAGGACACCGGGGTCTGGCGCTTCTTTTGAATCTCCGTGGCTCGAGCCAGTGCCCCCAAGCTACGGGGCACCTCGTCACAGACGGACTGACGGGCCTTCCCCTCCTTGGCCTTGATGGCCTGCCAGTTCGCCGTGACCTGTTCGGGGGTATCGGCCTGCACGTCGCCAAAGACGTGGGGGTGACGGCGGATCAGCTTATCCACAATGTGCCCCTCGACCTGTGGATAACTGAAGTTGCCCTCCTGCTCGGCGATCACGCTGTGAAAGGCCACCTGCAAGAGCACGTCGCCCAGTTCCTCGGCGAGGTGGGCCATGTCACCCGTGGTCATGGCGTCTACTGCCTCGGCGGCCTCCTCGAGCATATAGGGCCGCAGGCTCAGGTGGGTCTGTTCCTTGTCCCATGGGCAGCCGTCCGGGGCCCGCAGGCGGCGCATGACTTCCAACAGACGCTCCATAAGATCAGATTAGCCCTTTCCAGCAGCCCGTGCTCATGATGGCTGAGGGGTATTTGGCCTCGAGATCCCCCAGAGCAACACCCCCCCGGCCAGGGTGAGCCCCACCCCCAGCAACCCCAAGAGGTCCACCGGGGCCACGTCGCCAAGAACCCAGCCCTGTGGGGCCGGGACCGGCAGGCCGGTGGTGCGGGTCACGACGAACAGCAGGGTCATCCCGGCAGCATAGTACGAGCCGAGCCGGTAGATGTTGCGAAGCCAGAGGGGGGGGAGCTCGAGGAACCCCGCTAGGGCCAGCAGCCCGGCGTACCCGAGCTGGCCCAGCAGGAGCATCATGAAGACCAAGGCGTACCAGAACCCCGCCCCCTGGAGGGCCAAGGGGGTCTCCCGGCCTCGGAACAATTCCCCGCAGAGCCCACCCCCCAACGGCGTGCTGCCAAACCCCAAGAGTTGGAGGAAAAAAGGGAGCGCCAGCAAGAACGCCGCCCAGCGCACCCCCGCATCCTGCCGCATACTACCCAGTCTACGCCGGGGCCAAGCGGGGCGAACCGCCAAGGTGACATTCTTCCCTGGAAATTTCTGCTAGGGTGCTCCCGTTATGGGAAGGTCTTTGCTCGTGTTGTGGTTTCTCCTCTCGGCGGGTCTGGTCTCGGCCCAGACCCTCAAGCTCGAGGGCGGCTGGGTGCGGTTGGTGCCCGGCCCCACCACCGCCGCCTACCTGACCTTGAGTAACCGCGGTTCCACCCCCATCCGGCTGGTCGCGGTGAGCAGCCCGGTCGCCGCTAAGGTCGAGATGCACCAGACGGTCTCGATGGACCATGGCGGGATGGGGGACGCCAAGGGGATGCGCCCGGTGGAGGTCATCGTGGTCCCGGCCAAGGGCCAGGTCGAACTCAAACCCGGCGGGATGCACCTGATGATGGTGGGACTCAAACGACCCCTCAAGGAAGGGGAGAAAATCCTTCTCATCTTCAAGCTCGAGGGCGGGAAAACCTTCGCGCTGACGCTGCCGGTTCGTCTCGAGGCGCCTTAATCCCGGGAGTACGCTAAAGGCCATGACCGAACCTACCCCCCTTCCTGGTGGACCTCCGGCTCGCCGGCGCTCGTTCTGGTTGCCGGGGGTGTTATTGGTGCTGATCCTGGGCGGCCTGGGCTATCTGGCCTACACCCGCTTCGACAACTATCAGCCCTACGGGACCCCGCTCCTGAACCCCCGCCTGGCCTACGACTTCAACCTCACCGATAACAAGGGGGAGCCCTTCCGGCTCTCCTCCCAGCGGGGCAAGGTGGTGCTCCTCTTCTTCGGGTTCGTCAACTGCCCGGATGTCTGCCCCACGACCTTGCTCGAGCTGCAAAAGGTCTACCAGGCCCTCACCCCCCAAGAGCGCGCCCGGGTGCAGGTGATCCTGATCTCGGTGGACCCCGACCGCGACACCCCGGCGGTGCTCGACAAGTACGTGACCTTCTTCAATCCTAGCTTTATCGGGCTCACCGGGACCCCGCAACAGATCGCCGAGGTGGCCAAGCCCTACGGGGTCTTTTATCAGAAGAGCGCCATCAAGTCGGCCAAAGAGTACAACGTCGACCACACCGCCAGCACCTACCTGATCGATCCCAAGGGCCAACTGCGGCTCATCTACGGCAATGGCAAACCCGCCGAGACCCAGCGGATGGTTCAGGACGTGCGCTGGGCGTTGAAGAACTAATAACAAGGGGAGAAGAGGAGAAAAAGCAAACACAAGAGCAGTGAGGGTCTCTTGCTCCCCTTCTCCTCCTTTTAGCTTCTAACTTCCAGCCCCGCTGGGGGTATACTCACCTCACCGCCTATCGAAGACGGAATCCAAATAGCGGAAGGGGCTAGCTATGAACGAAGATAAGCCGAACGTGGCCGAACAGGCCAAGGAAGCTGTGGATAACGTTGTGGATAAAACCCAGGAGGCCGCCGGCGGGTTGCTGGGCGGTCTGGGCAAGATGGTCGAAGGCCTCAAGGACCGGGTGGAGGGCGTGGTCGAGCAGGCCAAGGATAAG
The DNA here is from genome assembly GCA_035760705.1 of Meiothermus sp. Taxonomy (GTDB): domain Bacteria; phylum Deinococcota; class Deinococci; order Deinococcales; family Thermaceae; genus Allomeiothermus. The sequence continues at coordinate 108,042 of DASTSL010000114.1, forward strand.
GTCGGGGACGTCCGGGAGCAGATCGACGCCCAGGGGGGCATCAGCGGCATGGCCCGCAACCTGGCCGAAGAAGCCAAGGAGCGTTTCGAGCAGGCCAAGGATCAGGTCGAGAACTACGTGGAAGCCAAGGGCGGCCTGGGTGGTGCGGTCAAGGATTTGGCCGAGCAGGCTAAGGACAAAGCCCAGGACACCATCGAGGCGGTGCGGGACCGGCTGGACGGGGACGACGAGAAGAAGGCCTGAGGCGGAAAGGGATGCTCGTTTCGGAGCGCTGTTTGCTCCGCGGCTAGAGGGTAATCAAAGCCCAAGTTTCTCGGGGGGCGGTCTAACCGCCCCTTTCACGTTCTCATCCCAATAAGGAATAATGCAGCCATGCAGACCGCTATACATTCCCGGTTGGAGACCCTCGAGCACGTGCTGGCAGGCCTCATGCGGCGGTATCAGGAGCGGGTTCCCGCCGTGGCGGGGATCCTCGAGGCCATGGTCCAGGAGGGCATGATCGCTCGAGCGGAGGACATCGAAAACGACCACATCGCCTTCCGCACCCTGGGCGTGCCACAACTCGGCATCCGCTCGCTGGAAAAGATCTTTCTCCACTACGGCTATGAGCGCCGCGACCGCTATTACTTCGAGACCAAGAGGCTCAACGCCCACTGGTACGCCCCACCCGAGCCCCGCTTCCCGCGCATCTTCATCAGCGAGTTGCGGGTGGATGACCTCTCCGAGGTGGCCCGGCGGATCATCACCTCCTACACCGACGAGGTGAGGAGCGACCCGGTGGACGATCTCGACCTCGATGACGGGCAGGAGGTGGACGCCTTCTTGCACCGCGCCCTCTGGCGCTTGCCCACCTATGCCGACTACAAACGGCTCGAGGCCGAGAGCGAGTACGCGGCCTGGGTGATCTATAACCGCTACTACCTCAACCACTACACCGTCTCGGTGCACAACCTCCCCGAGCCCTACGACGACCTGGCCCGCTACAACGACTTCCTCGAGGCCCATGGCTTCCGCCTCAACGACTCCGGTGGGAAGATCAAGAAGAGCCCAGACGGTCTGCTGCTGCAAAGTTCCACGGTGGCCGAGATGATCCAGGCCGAGTTCGCCGGGGGCGAAAAACACCTCATCTCGGGCTCCTACGTGGAGTTCGCTGAGCGCCGGGTGTTGCCGCAGTATGCGCACCTGCCCAAGGAGGCGATCACCCGCGAGCACCGCCGCGAGGGCTTCGAGGCCGGGAACGCCGACAAGATCTTCGAGAGCACCTATACCAGCCAGACCGGGCGCTCGAGCTAGCGGTCGCGAGCTAGCGGTCGGTGGTAAGGTACGGTGCGCTGTGCCCTTACTCAGTTCGGCAACTCCACCACCCATAGGTTCCGGTCCTGCGCATTCACGAACACCACCCGCTTGCCATCCGGCGAGACCTGCCACTGGTCGTTGCTGACCTTGGCGCCGAGGTCTATCAGGGTCCGGGTCTGGCCGGTCGCGGCGTTGTATTCGCGCAGCAGGTGGGTCTTTACCCCGGGCTCGAGGGCGATGTACAGCAGCCGGTCTTGGTCGCGCCAGCGGTAGGAGCCGAACCAGGGGAGTTTACGCACCGTGCCCCCCCGCGAGGTCACGAACATCCCGTTGCGCTCCTTGGCGTCAAAGGCCACGTAGTAGGCGATCCAGTGCCCGCCCGGACTGGGGAGGACGCCCCTCAGGTTGAGTGCTTGGGTTAGGGTGTGGCGCTGATCGCGCTTGAGGTCCAACACCTCCATCACCCGCAGGGAGTCGGGGGTAGGTTTGCCTACCAAGAGCAGGGTATCGGGGTCCAGCCAGGCTTGCAGACCCCCGCCGTAGAGCGCGGCGACCCGGCGCGGCTTCCCCCCCAGTTCGCTGACAAAGACCTGGCTGCTACGGGTGTCGAAGTTGCCGCGGTCGGCGGTCACGGTCCAGGCGACCTGGGCGTTCTTGGGCGACCAGAGCAGGTTGCCGCCGCCGGTATCTAGGCTGAAGCGCTTTCCATCCGAGCGGCGCAGGACGGTGCTGGGGGAGCCCGGCTGGACCGCGTAGGCGAAGTCGGGGGAGTAGAAGGCCAGCGGGAGGAGCGGTTGTGGGACGGCAGGATTGTCCACCGCCACCCCGTAAAGGCCCAGCGGGGCCTGGGGGCCGGGGCGGTCCAGAAACAGAACTTGGCTCGAGTCCGGGCTCCACACCGGCTGGACGCAGCAGCCCCCGCTGGTGAGGCGGCGGGGCTTCCCCGCGCCGGGTGCGCTGTAGGCGGTGGGGTGGAGACGCGCTACCTCCAGACCGGGGAACTTTCCGGTAAGGCTGGGCAGGCGGGTGCCCGGGCCGGGCGGCCAGGTGCTGGCGAAGTTGTTGAGCAAGGCCCCTCCCCGCCGGGCCGGGGGCTGGTCGTCGAGCTGCTGCCAGCGGCGGGGGTTGGCGAGGTCCCGCTGGAAGCTGCGCCCGGCGCCCCCCAGGGCCAGGGTATCCCAGTCGGCGTCGAGGTAGAGGATGGGGTTAAAGAAGCGCTGGTGCGAGGAGTCGCGGATCTCCAGGTGCAGGTGCGGGGCAGAGGTGCAGGTGAACTGCGAATCGCCCGAGAGCGCGATCACCTGCCCCCGCTTGACCCGGGTCCCCACCTTGAGCGAGGGCCGTTTGAGCAGGTGGCCGTAGAGGCTTGAGAGCCCCCCGCCGTGGTCGATCACCAGGTTGTGGGGCGGGGCCCCATGGGGTCCGTCCACCTCCACCACCACCCCGTCCCCGATGGCTACCACCGGGGTTCCGCAACGGGCCGAGAGGTCGAGGCCGAAGTGCAGTCCCTGACCGGCCCGGTAGTCGCTGTCCCGCCGCCGGTAAGCGCCGGTGGTGTTGCCGTAGGGCTGGCCTAAGAGCCAGGTGTCGGGGCCCGGCGGGGTGGCGAAGGGCAGGCCGAACTGCCGGGCGGGCTTGGCAATCTTGGAGTCGGGGAGGGGCTCGGCGTAGTGGGCGATAGCGCCCGACAGGAGGAGCGCCAGCCCTACCCCCAAGTAAGACCGGGACATGTTCTTGATTGTGCGGGTAAAAGCCAGCGCTAGGATGAGGTGGTTCACCAAAATCGCCCGGTGGCAGGCCTCACCTCGCGGTCAGCTAGGCTTTCCAAGAAAAACCGCGGGCGAATCTGCCCTCGGCAGAACCCAGGCGGTGCGCCGCCGCAGAAAAACGTTTTCTCCTCCACCAATCGGTGGATATGGGCCTAGATAGGTTGCGTCAGCCTTAAGTATGAGCTAGATTCTCTGTGTAGTGGAAGCCAATAAATCGGTGTCGCCTCAACCTGGTGGCTTAGTGCTTGCCGTAGATAGCGGTGAATGTATGGGTCGCCCTGTGTTTCGCGCGGGCAATCTATGTGCTTGCCAGACCGCGACCACCGCTCGAGCCCACAGGCTCGAGTTTTGATTGTTTCCACTCGAGGAGGTCATGATGAAAAAACCCCTGCTCGCCGCAGCCCTAGCGCTGGGCCTGGGTCTGGCCCTGGCGGCCACCCCGGCCAACACCCTGGTCATCATGGAGGATGCCGACATCCCCACCCTGGACCCTGGCCAGGCCTACGACTCGGCCTCGTACGAGTTCATCGAGAACATCTACGAGACCCTGGTCACCTACAAAGGCAAGAGCGTCTCCGAAGCGGCCCCCTTGCTGGCTACCTCCTGGACCATCTCCGGTGACGGCAGAACCTACACCTTCACCCTGCGGCAGAACGTCAAGTTCCATAGCGGCAACCCCTTCACCTGCGCCGACGCCGAGTACACCCTGCGCCGTGACCTGGTTACCAACAACTCCGACTCGGGCAACTGGTACCTGAGCGACGCCATCCTAGGCACCTCTTCCAACGCCAACGACGACAAGAGCGTGACCTTCGCCAAGATCGCCAACGGGGTCAAGTGCAACGCCCAAGGCCAACTGGTGCTGACCCTGCCCAAGCGCGACCCGGCCTTGCTCTACAAGCTGGCCGCCAGCAACATGTCCATCATTGACAAGAAGTGGGCCATCGGCCTGGGCGAGTGGGATGGCACCGAGGCCACCTGGAAGGAATGGATCGGCAAGGACCTCACCGACTCCGAACTCTCCAAGAAGCCCTCCGGCACCGGGGCCTACCAACTGGTGCGCCGCGAGGCCAACAGCGTGGTGCTCAGGGCTTTCGACGGCTACTGGGGCGGCAAGCCCAAGATCGAGAACGTGGTCTGGCAGCTAGTCAAGGAGCAGGCCACCCGCATCGAGGCCCTCAAGAAGGGCGACGCCGACATCGCCAGCATCGGCCCGCGCTCCTCACTCTCGCAGGTTCAGGGTACTCCTGGCCTGAAGGTCTACGACGGGATCACCAACAACGCCTCCACCGCCATCTTCATGAACGAGAACATCAAGGACCCAGCCATTCTGGGTTCGGGCAAGCTGGACGGCAACGGGATCCCGGCCAACTTCTTCGCCGACGTGAACGTGCGCAAGGGCTTCGCCTACTCCTTCGACTACGACCGCTATATCAAGGAAGTCCAGCTCGGCAAGGGCACCAAGCGCACCATGCTGCTGCCGGACAGCTTCTTCGGCTACGATCCCAGCGTCAAGACCTATAGCTATGACCCCAAGCTGGCCGAGGCGTTCTTCAAGAAGGCCTTCGGTGGCCAGCTCTGGCAAAACGGCTTCGTCCTGAACGCTAGCTACCGGGCCAACTCGGTCGCGGCCCAGACCGCGATGGAGATCCTCAAGACCAACATCGAGAAGCTTAACCCCAAGTTCAAGGTCAACCTCACCGCCAAGCCCTGGTCGGACTTCCTCAAGAACTCGCAACAGGGCAAAGAGGCCATGATCATCATCGGCTGGCTTCCCGACTACGCCGATCCCGACAACTTCCTTTACACCTTCTATAGCTCCAACGGGTACTACTACCCCCGCAGCAACTTCAAGGACAGCCTGATGGACAGCCTGCTCGAGCAGGCCCGCCAGACCACCGACCCGGCCAAGCGCAAGGCCCTTTACAGCCAGGTCGGCAACCGCGCCTACGAGCTGGCCCCCTACATCAACGTGCCCGCCGGGCAGGGCTTCGTGGTCTACAGCGACAAGATCAAGGGGCTCGAGGAGAACGCCAACATCATGTTCTCCGGCATCACCCTCTCCCCCTGGAAGAACCTCACCAAGGGTTCCGGTTTGTAAACCCACTTTGGCCTCGCGCCGCTCATGAGCGGCGCGGGGCTCCTGAAAAAACCGAGAATCAGGAATAAGGGAATGTTCGCTTTTATCATCCGACGCCTGGCCATCCTTCCGGTGGTGCTTTTGGCGCTCACTTTGGTGATCGTCGGCCTGCTGCAATTCCTGACCCCCGCCGAGCGGGCCGCGGCCTACGTCACCAGCGAGCAGCAACTCCGGAACCTGGATAAGATCATCCGCGACAAGGGCCTCGATCAGCCCTTCCTGGTGCAGTACTGGAGCTGGCTGAAGGAGGCCGTCCGGGGGAATTTGGGCTTCTCCAAAGCCTCCAACAAGCCGGTCACCGAGACCATCGCCGAGCGCTTCCCGGCTACCCTCGAGCTGACCCTCTACGCCCTGGTACCGCTCCTGGGTTTCGGGGTCTGGCTGGGCACCCTGGCCGGTCTGAACAAGAACAAGTGGATCGACCAGTTCGCCCGGGTCTTCGCGGTGATCACCTACAACATCCCCACCTTCGTGCTGGGGATCCTCCTGCTGGTGGTGTTTTACGGGGCATTGGGGATCGCCCCGGGCCCGGGCCTGATCTCCTCCGAGACCCAGGTGGCCCTGCTGATCAACCCGGTCCCCCGGGTCACCGGGCTGCTCAGCATCGACGCGCTCCTGGCCGGGAACTGGTCGGTGTTTTGGGACGTGCTGCACCACCTCTTGCTGCCGGTCATCACCCTGGCGACCATCTCCACCGCCACCCTGATCAAGGTGACGCGGGGGGCGATGCTCGAGGTGCTCTCGCAGGACTACGTGCGCACCGCCCGGGCCAAGGGCCTACCCGAGCGGGTGGTGAACCTCAAACACGCCCGCCGCAACGGGCTGATCCCGGTCGCCACCCTGGGCGGCTACACCGTGATCGGCCTCTTGCAGGGGGCCATCATCACCGAGAGCATCTTCGGGCTCCCCGGCATCGGCTCCTGGGGGGTGGACGCGGCGGGCAAGTTCGACGTGCCCGGGCTTTTGGGGTTTGCCCTGTTGGCCGGGGTCATCGTGGTGGTCGCCAGCCTGCTGGTGGACGTGCTGTACGCCCTGATTGACCCCCGGGTGAGGTTCGACTGATATGGCCGCCGTACAGGGCACCACCCCCGCTCCTCCCTCCGCCCGCAGCCAGTTCTGGAACTCGCGGGCCATGCGCCGCTTCCGCCGCAACCGCTTGGCGGTGTTCGGGCTATTTCTGGTGTTGCTGTTCATCCTCATCGCCGCGTTCGCCCCGCTCCTGGCCCCCCCGCCCAAGGTGGGGAACAACTGTCTGCGCGACCTCGGGGCCAGCGAGAGTGGGCAGGTCTACAACGTCTTCGCTGGGGTCTTCTGGAAAGCCCTTGTGGCCCCTCCGCAAAGCTGTTACATGACCGCCCGCGTCAACTTCCAGGCCCAGCCCTCGCCGCCCCTCCAGCCCGTGCAGAGCGACGTGGGGGAGGTCCGCCCGTTGATGGGGACTTCCAACGGCTACGACATCTGGTACGGCTTGGTGTGGGGTACTCGCACCGCCTTCATGCTCTCGCTCTCGGTGGTGTTCTTTCAACTCCTGATCGGGGTGGTACTGGGGGCCATCTCGGGCTATTTCGGGGGCTGGGTGGATAACTTCATCCAGCGTATCATCGACATCATCTTTGCCTTCCCCAGCCTGGTGCTGATCATCGTCATTACCTCGCTCTTGGGGAAAAGCCTCAGCAACGTGATCCTGGCCTTCGTGGTGGTGGGCTGGGCCGGGTACGCCCGATTATTGCGCGCCGAGGTGCTCAAGGTGCGTTCGCTCGAGTTCGTGGACGGGGCCAAGGCCATCGGGGCCACTGACTGGCGCATCATCTTCCGTCACGTGCTGCCCAACGCCCTTACCGCCCTTACCGCGGTGGTGGTGCTGGACCTGGGCTCGGTGCCGCTGGCGGCGGCGGCCCTGTCGTTTTTAGGCATCGGGCTTCCCCCTGGCTATGCCGACTGGGGGCAGATCGTGAGCGCGGCCCGGGCCTGGATCCAGGGGCCGCCGGGGCAACCGCTAGCCTACTGGTACGTCTCGTTTTTCCCGGCCATGACCATCATCCTCTTCGGGTTGGGTTGGAACTTGTTGGGCGACGCCTTGCGCGACGCTCTCGACCCCCGGGAAACCTGAAGGTCTTTGGGTAATTGCACCCCGTGGTTTTCCCACGGGGTTTTTAGTTGCGCTACTCTCGGTCAGGGATTGCTGCGAGTACGGTGCGATGAACTGAGGGATAAGTGCGCCCACGCTGATCGAGCCTTTGGAAAACCCGCCCCTGCTCGAGGCCTGGGCCACCCCCCAGCAGCAAGAAAAGACCCCATCTGGGCGTTCGTAGACCCTCAGCAGGGCTACTCAATTGTGAACAAAGTGAATATCTAGCCTGCGCCCGGTTCCAGACTGCAATCTCCACCCCTTGCTTAAGACGTAACGCCCCTGTATACTTTCAGGGTTGCGTCGCCTCAAGGCTAGCCCCTAGCCCTGAGGTTCCATCGGTTGCGCTGGGCGGACAACCCGCGCAAGTCGGAGCACCGACAGCGATTCTTGAGAATCCAGGGGCGAAATCGGAGCCTAAACCGCTCTGGCTCGCCCCTCGCCGGGAAACCCCGCACCGAGCGCAACGCGCACAAGGTCATCCTTGTGCACCTGCTCTGAAGGCCCAAGGCCCGAAGCAGCATCCCCCGAGCGCAAGGTGCGGGGTTTGGCTTGGAAAAGCCAGAAATTTCGAAAGGAGTGGTTACACTGCCAACGATCAACCAACTGCTACGCAAGGGTCGCGCTCCGGTCATCAAGAAGAGCAAAGTGCCCGCTTTGAAGGGGAGCCCCTTCCGCCGGGGGGTCTGCACGGTGGTGCGCACCGTGACCCCCAAAAAGCCCAACTCGGCCTTGCGTAAGGTCGCCAAGGTGCGGCTCTCGAGCCAGTACGAGGTGACCGCTTACATCCCCGGCGAGGGCCACAACCTCCAGGAGCACAGCGTGGTGCTGATCCGTGGCGGGCGTGTGAAGGACCTGCCGGGGGTGCGCTACCACATCGTGCGCGGGGTCTTCGACACCCAGGGCGTTAAGGACCGCAAGAAGAGCCGCAGCAAGTACGGGGCCAAGAAGCCCAAGGGCGACGCCAAGGCCGCTGCAAGCAAGAAGAAGTAGGAGAGAGTATGTCGCGCAGAAGACAAGCAGAAGTGCGCCCCCTGAACCCCGACCTGGTGTACGGGGACGTGGTGGTTTCGGCCTTTATCAACCGCATCATGCGCGAGGGCAAGAAGAACCTGGCGGCCCGCATCTTTTACGACGCCTGCAAGATCATCCAGGACAAGAGTGGCCAGGAGCCGCTCAAGGTCTTCCGCCAGGCCGTGGATAACGTGCGCCCCCGGGTCGAGGTGCGGAGCCGCCGGGTGGGCGGGGCCAACTACCAAGTTCCGGTAGAGGTCTCCCCCCGCCGCCAGCAGACCCTGGCTCTGCGCTGGATCTCTAACGCTGCCGAGGGTCGCCCCGAGCGTGGGGCTGCGGCCCGCATCGCCGCGGAGTTGCTCGAGGCCGCCGAAGGCAAGGGCGGGGCCGTGAAGAAGAAAGAAGACGTGGAGCGCATGGCCGAAGCCAACCGAGCCTACGCCCACTACCGGTGGTAACTATGGCCGTCAAGACTGGCTACGATCTAACCAAAGTCCGTAACATCGGGATCGCCGCCCACATCGACGCGGGTAAGACCACCACCACCGAGCGCATCCTCTACTACACCGGTCGCATCCACAAGATCGGCGAGGTGCACGAGGGTGCCGCCACGATGGACTGGATGGAGCAAGAGCGCGAGCGGGGCATCACCATCACCGCCGCCGCCACCACCGCGGTGTGGAAGCACAACAACACCGATTACACCATCAACATCATCGACACCCCCGGCCACGTGGACTTCACCATCGAAGTCGAGCGCTCCATGCGGGTGCTGGACGGTGCGGTGGCGGTCTTCGACGGCAGCCAGGGGGTGGAGCCCCAGTCCGAGACGGTGTGGCGCCAGGCCGACAAGTACCGGGTTCCCCGCATCGCCTTCGCCAACAAGATGGACAAGACCGGTGCCGACATCTGGCTCACGGTCAACTCCATGAAGGAGCGGTTGGGGGCTCGGCCCGTGCTGATGCAGCTCCCGATGGGCCGGGAAGACACCTTTCACGGCATCATCGACCTGCTGCGCATGAAGGCCTACACCTACGGCAACGACCTCGGCACCGACATCAAGGTCGGCGAGATTCCCGCCGAGTACGCCGAGGAAGCCCGCAAGTGGCACGACGAGCTGATCCAGGCCGCCGCCGACTTCGACGAGAACATCATGATGAAGTACCTCGAGGGGCAGCCGCCCTCCGAGGCCGAGCTGGTGGCGGCGATCCGCAAGGGCACCATCGCCATGCAGATTTTCCCGGTGTTCTTGGGCTCCTCGCTCAAGAACAAGGGGGTGCAGCTGGTGCTCGACGCGGTGGTGGATTACCTGCCCTCGCCGCTCGACATCCCCCCGGTCAAAGGCAAGACCGCCGATGGCGAAGAGGTGGAGCGCCCCGCCGACCCCGAGGGCCCGCTGGCGGCCTTGGCCTTCAAGATCATGGCCGACCCCTATGTGGGCCGGTTGACCTTCGTGCGCATCTACTCGGGCACCATGACCAGCGGCTCCTACGTGCAAAACACCACCAAGGGCCGCAAGGAGCGGGTGGCCCGCCTCCTCAAGATGCACGCCAACCACCGCGAAGAGGTGGAGATCCTGCGGGCCGGGGACCTGGGGGCGGTGGTGGGCCTCAAGGACACCATCACCGGCGACACGTTGGTGGGTGACGGCGACCAGCCGGTGATCCTCGAGTCTATCGAGATCCCCGACCCGGTGATCGACATCGCCATCGAGCCCAAGACCAAGGCCGACCAGGACAAGCTGGGCCAGGGCCTCTCGCGATTGGCCGAGGAAGACCCCACCTTCCGGGTCTCCACCCACCCCGAAACCGGCCAGACCATCATCTCCGGGATGGGCGAGCTGCACCTGGAGATCATCGTGGACCGCCTCAAGCGCGAGTTCAAGGTCGAGGCCAACGTGGGCGAGCCGCAGGTGGCCTACCGCGAGACCATCACCCGCCCGGTAGACGTGGAAGGTAAGTTCGTCCGTCAGTCGGGTGGTCGCGGTCAGTACGGGCACGTCAAGATCAAGGCCGAGCCGCTGGGCCGGGGTTCGGGTTTCGAGTTCGTCAACGCCATCGTCGGCGGGGTGATCCCCAAGGAGTACATCCCCGCCGTGCAAAAAGGCATTGAGGAAGCGATGCAATCCGGGCCCTTGGTGGGTTTCCCCATCGTGGACCTCAAGGTCACGCTCTACGACGGCAGCTACCACGAGGTGGACTCGAGCGAAATGGCTTTCAAGATCGCCGGTTCAATGGCCATCAAGGAAGCCGTGCAGAAGGGTGGGAGCGCGGTGCTCGAGCCCATCATGCGGGTCGAGGTAACCACCCCCGAAGACTATCTGGGCGACGTGATCGGCGACCTCAACAGCCGCCGCGGCCAGATCCTGGGGATGGAACCCCGCGGCAATGCCCAGATCGTGCGGGCCTACGTGCCGCTGGCGGAGATGTTCGGCTACGCCACCGACCTGCGTTCCAAGACCCAGGGCCGGGCTTCCTTCGTGATGTTCTTCGACCACTACGCCGAAGTTCCCAAGAACATCCAGGAAAAGTTGGTGAAAGGCCAGTAAGACTTTTGACGCGGGCGCTTGCCTAAAGCGCCTGCATGCGTGTGTAAGGAGAGAATCATGGCGAAGGGCGTATTCGAGAGGACGAAGCCGCACGTGAACGTAGGGACGATCGGGCACGTGGACCACGGGAAGACCACGCTGACGGCGGCGATCACGTTTGTGGCGGCGGCGGCCAACCCCAACATCGAGGTGCA
>DASTSL010000115.1:0-13126 GCA_035760705.1 Meiothermus sp.
CTCGAGGGGGAACCCCACCGTGGAGGCCGAGGTCACCCTGGAGGGCGGGGCCCAAGGCAGCGCGATGGTCCCTTCGGGAGCCTCTACCGGAGCCCACGAGGCCCTCGAGCTGCGCGACGGCGGCCCCCGCTACGCGGGCAAGGGTGTGCTGCGGGCGGTGGCCGGGGTCAACGAGCGGATCGCTCCCGAGCTCACCGGTTACGACGCGCTCGACCAGGCCGGGGTAGACCGGGCCATGCTCGAGCTGGACGGCACCCCCAATAAAGCCAACCTGGGGGCCAACGCCATTTTGGCGGTCTCGCTGGCCACCGCCCGGGCGGCAGCCAATGCCTTGGGCCTGCCCCTCTACCGCTACTTGGGCGGGGTGCAGGGCCTGACCCTGCCGGTCCCTCTGATGAACGTCATCAACGGCGGCAAACATGCCGACAACAACGTGGATTTTCAGGAGTTCATGCTGGTCCCCGCCGGGGCCACCAGCTTCCGCGAGGCTTTGCGTATGGGGGTGGAGACCTTCCACGCGCTCAAAGGCGTTTTAAAGGGCCGGGGCTACAACACCAATGTCGGGGACGAGGGAGGGTTTGCCCCCGATCTAAAATCGAACGTGGAGGCCATAGAGGTACTTTTACAGGCCATCGAGAAGGCCGGGTATAAACCGGGTCAGGAGATCAGCCTGGCCCTCGACCCGGCTTCGACCGAGTTCTACAAGGACGGCAAATACCACCTCGAGGCCGAGAACAAGGCCCTGAGCAGCGAGGAGATGGTGGCTTACTGGGAGTCCTGGGTGGGCCAGTACCCCATCGTCTCTATCGAAGACGGGCTGGCCGAGGATGACTGGGAAGCCTGGAAGATGCTCACCGAGCGGGTCGGCCACAAGATCCAACTGGTGGGCGATGATCTCTTCGTGACCAACCCGGTGCGCTTGGCCGAGGGGATCGAGAAAGGGGTGGGCAACGCTATCCTGGTCAAGGTCAACCAGATCGGCACGCTCTCCGAGACCCTCCAGGCCATCGCTTTGGCCCAGCGCTCGGGCTATAACGCGGTGATCTCGCACCGCTCGGGCGAGACCGAAGACGCCTTTATCGCCGACCTGGCCGTGGCGGTGAACGCCGGGCAGATCAAGACCGGTTCGGCTTCGCGCTCGGACCGGCTAGCCAAGTACAACCAGCTCCTCCGCATCGAAGACGAGCTGGGAGTGGGTGCAAGGTTTTTGGGTTATGGCGTTTACTAAACGAACCAAGATCGTGGCCACGTTGGGGCCGGCCTCCTCGAGCCCTGAGGTTATTCGCAAGCTCATCCAGGCGGGGGTCGACGTCTTCCGCCTCAACTTCAGCCACGGCTCCCCTGAGGATCACCGCGAACGGGTCGCCCACATCCGCCAGGTCGCGGAGGAGCTGGGCCAGACGGTGGCTATCCTGCAAGACCTGCAAGGCCCCAAGATCCGGGTAGGCCGCTTTACCGAGGGGGCGGTGGAACTCGTCCCGGGGGCCAAATTCACCCTCACCCGCGAGGCTGTGGAGGGGGATGCCAACCGGGTCTCGGTGACCTACCGGGGTCTCCCCGAGGACGTGCTGCCGGGTCAGGAGCTTCTGCTCGACGACGGGAACCTCCGCCTCAAGGTGGACGAGGTGCGCGGGCCGGATATCTACACCACGGTCGTCATCGGCGGGCGGCTTTCCAACAACAAGGGCATCAACATCCCCGGGGCCGATCTTTCGATCCCCGCGCTCACCGACAAAGACATCGAAGACTTGGTGTTGGGGGTGGAACTCGAGGTGGACTGGGTAGCCATGAGCTTCGTCCGGACCCGCGACGACCTGCTCTTGGCCCGTCACTACCTGACCCGCCACGCCTCCCGCGCCCGGTTGATGGCCAAGATCGAGAAGCCCTCGGCGGTAATGCGCTTCGACGAAATCCTGGAGGAAGCCGACGGGATCATGGTGGCCCGCGGCGATCTGGGCGTGGAGATGCCCTTAGAGGAAGTCCCGGTGGTGCAAAAACGCCTGATCCTCAAGGCCATCCAAACCGGGAAGCCCGTCATTACCGCCACCCAGATGCTCGAGAGCATGGTCAAGAACCCCACCGCCACCCGGGCCGAGGCCTCCGACGTGGCCAACGCGGTCTTCGACGGCACCGATGCAGTGATGCTCTCCGCCGAGACCGCCTCGGGCTCCTACCCGGTCGAGGCGGTCTCCTTCATGGCCCGAGTAGCCCGCAACGTGGAGGCCTCCACCGAGTACCGGGCCCGGCTCAACGCCCTGCGCCCGTCCCCCACCCCCTCGGTACAAGATGCCATCGCCATGGCCGTGGACGACGTGGTGGAGGCGGTGGGGGCCCGGGTGATCGTAGCCTTTACCGCGACCGGCGGGGCCGCCCGGCGCATCGCCCGTACCAAGCCACCGGTGCCGATCCTGGCCCTCACCCCCAACCCCCACGTGCGCAACCAGCTGGCCCTGGTCTCGGACGTCTACCCTTTGTTGGCCCCTGACCCCAAGGACACCGACGACATGGTGCAGATCGCGGTGGCGAAGGCCAAGGAGACCGGCCTGGCTCAGGTGGGCGAGTACGTGGTGATCGCGGCAGGCGTACCGTTTGGGGTGCGCGGGACGACCAACATGCTCCGGGTGGAGCGGGTGAGCTAGGCGGCTTGATCTTGCAGTCAGAGGGCTGCTCAGCGAATGAGGGTGCGCTCGAGTTGGTCAGCAGAGCGCACCTTATGCCCTTACCCTAGCCCACCGTGATCACCACCTTCCCCCTGGCATGTCCGGTTCCCAGATATCTGAGCGCTTCGGCTGTTTCAGCGAGCCTGTAGCGTTTATCGATCACCGGCCTAATCTTTCCCGCCTCGAGCAGCCCTTTGATAAAATCCAAATCTTTTTGGTTAGGTTTCGCGCTGACTACCCCCATTTTTTGACCGCCCCTGGACATCCACCGCCCTAAGAGCAATGCCTGGAACATCTGCGCGGGCTTCCCTCCAGCCATCACGTAAACCCCCTTTGGGATCAAGCCCCGCCGATAGACCGCGAGCGAGCGGTATCCATTGACCCCGAGGATGAGGTCATATTGCTGCCCGGTTTTTGCAAAATCTTGCTTGGTGTAATCAATAACATGGTCGGCCCCCAGGGCACGGGCTTGCTCCACGTTGCGGGTGCCACATACCGCCGTGACTTCCGCCCCGAGCAACTTGGCAAACTGTACGGCGAAAGTCCCCACCCCACCTGCGGCCCCGTGGATCAAAACCCTTTGCCCCGGCTGGATGTGTCCTTCATCGCGCAGACCCTGCAAAGCAGTGATCGCCGCCATCGGCACCGCCGCCGCTTCTTCGAAGGATAGGTTGGCCGGTTTCAACACCCATGCGTTTTCGGTGGCACAGACATACTCGGCGAATGCCCCGTCGCCACACACTGACAAGCACCCGTATACGGCATCCCCTGGCTTGAACCGCTGCACGTTTCGGCCAACGGCTTCGACCTCTCCCGCAACATCCGCGCCGAGAATGGCGATTTTGGGTCTAAGCAAGCCCCGGTTTAGCCGAACCAGGAAGATGTCCGCGGTGAGGATGTGCCAGTCGTAGGCGTTGACCGACGCCGCACGCACCTTGACCAGCACTTCGTTGTCCTTGGGTACGGGGTTCTCAACCTCTCTGAGGCGGAGAACGTCGGGTTGGCCGCATTGCTCATAAGTGACTGCTTTCATGGAGGTCCGTCCTCTCCAATTGACTTAACGCACAGAGATAGTGCACTATATAACCAGTACACTAAAACTCGAGGCGCAGTTTGTCAATGAGGGCAAACAGAATGCCAGATCGGAGGGTTTTTTAACCTCGAGCCCGCACCCGCATCTTGAGCCCCCCACCGACCCAGAGCGTGAAGTTCGGCTCCGGTTTGATCTTGGGGGATTGGGCCAGCTCGAGGTCGAAGCGTTGCAGGGTGGTCGCCACGATGATCTTGAACTCGGTGGTGGCGAAGCTTTGCCCGGTGCAGACCCGTGGCCCCAGGCTGAAGGGGAAGTAGGCCCCGCGGGGCAACTGCTTCTCGAACTCGGGTGTCCAGCGCTCGGGGATGAACTCGTCGGGGTGCTCGAAGAAGCGCGGGTCGCGGTGGGCGGCCCATTGGCAGAGCACGATCTGGGCTTTCGGGCCGAGCCGCATTCCACCCAGCTCGATCTCCTCAACGGCTTCCCGCCCGATCACCCAGACCGGCGGATAAAGCCGCAGCGCCTCCTTGAACACCTGATCTAGGTAGGGGAGGCGGTGCAAGTTTTCAAAATTGGGTAACTCGCCCAGGGCGTCTACCTCGGCCTGCAGCTTAGCCTTGACCTCGGGGTGTTGGTCAAGCAGATACCAGGTCCAAATCAGGGCGTTGGCGGTGGTCTCGAGGCCCGCGGTGATCACCGTGAGCACCTCGTCGCGCAGTTGCCGCTCGGTCATCTGTACGCCGGGCTGTTGCTGGGCTTCCATCAGCATCGAGAGGAGATCGTCGCCCAAGTCGCCCCGTTCGCGGCGAAAGGCGATGTGCCGCTGCACCATATCGTTCAGGGCCCGCACTACCCGGATGCCAGCGCGGTTCAAGGAAGGTGTCCAGTGGGGGTCGGTAAGCCAGCCGTGGATCATGCGGCCCACCACCTGCTGCCCCAGCATGATGGCCTGGTGCATGATCTCGCGGTCGTCCTTGGCCTCCACGTTGAACATGCACTTGGCCACGACCCGGAGGGTGAGGGCGTTCATGTCCTCGTCGATGTGCCGCACCTCGCCGTCCTGCCATCCCTCGAGCATGTCCAGAGTGAAGCGGGTCATCACCTCGGCATAGCCCAAAAGGCGCTTGTAATGGAAGGCCGGGCGGATCAGGCGGCTCTGCTGTTTCCAGAATTCGCCTTCACTGACCAGGATGCCGTGGCCCATCCCCCCGGCGAAGGCCCGGGTCATCTCGGATTTGTGAAATTTGTCGGCCCGCTCGACCAGCACCTCGCGGATCAGGTCAGGGTGGTTGAGAAATACGATCTCCTGGCCAGAGGCGAACTGGAAGGTGGTGATATCGTGGCTATGACGGGAAAGCTCGATAAAAAAGCGCAGGGGATCTTGGCGAAGCTCGAGGTCAGCAGGTTCGAATACCATACCCGCATAAGTCTACCCCTTTCCTAGCTATCCCCAGAAAACCGATAGTGCAGTAAGCTACTTACTAAGTACGTTGGGCAATCAGAAACCCCCGATCCATAGCTGGATCCGATGAGCCCCCAAAAAGGGTGGACAAAGGCGCCTTCCTTGTTAAGCCAGCCCTTTGAGCATCAGATCCCAATACATCAAGGGCAGCCCATACTTTTTGAGTAGCCACATGTCGTAGCGCTCTTTTTGGGTGTTGATGAGGGGAATGGTGGGGTGCCACTTATTGTCGTATAAAAACTCGGCTAAAAACATCTTGCCGTACGCGGTAACTAATGGGCAGGAAGTGTAACCGTCGTATCGGGCTGAGGGCTCCTTGCCACGCATAACCCCTAAAAGGTTTTCCACCAGCACCGGGGCTTGTTTGCGCACCGCGGCTCCGGTCTTGGAGGTGGGGAGGCTGCTAGCATCTCCCAAGCTGAACACATTGGGGTAGCGCACGTGCTGGAGGCTATATTTGTCTACTTGTACCCAACCTAAAGGTGTTGAAGGATCCGCCAAAGGACTTTGTTTGATAAAGTCGGGAGCGCTCTGGGGCGGAGAAACATGGAGAAAGTCGAAAGGGATGGTGACCCGCGGTCTGGGTGCGTCCGGTGCTGCTTTTACTTGGGGGTGATTAGCAGTCAACTCGAAGGTGGCTTCTTTTTTGATCCCGTCTACTGCGATCAGCTCTTGGTTGAACTGGGTATTAATGCCGTAACGCTCGATTACCTTGTCTAGTACTGCTTTCACTTCAGGGACGGCGAAAATAGTGGTTCCTGCTGAACCAAAAATAACCTCGAGGTTTTTGGCAAAGCCATGGCGTCGGGCATAGTCAGCGGTAAGGTACATGATCTTCTGAGGAGCTCCACCACACTTCACCGGAGTGCTCGGTGCAGTGAATAAACTCAAAACTTGCACTTATACAGGCTGTCTCAGGTTTATGCACCGGGATCCCTTGAAAGGGGCCGCTGGATTCCCGTCTGATGACGGGTGCCATGACCCAAGCGGCCCTATCCCTACTTTGGACCCTCCTGGCCCAACTGCCAACCCCCCACCTCCAGGAATCCCTCAAAGCCCTGTTACTACTGTTCTTCCAGGGCCACGGCAAGGCCAGACCCCAGCACAGCAAGACCAAGTCCCCCTCCGCCCTCTCCCGCTTCCTGGGCCGCTACCCCTGGCCCACCCGCGCCCTCATCCGCCTGGCCCGCGAGAAGGCCCAGGAAGCCCTGGACCGGGCCAGGAAGAGAAAAGGGCCTAAGCCCCGCCTTCTTGCGGTGCTGGACCTGGTTACCGTGGAAAAACGGGGTCAGTTTCCAGCTCTCCCCCTCGCCTTCCTCCACGGCAAGTGGGGGCTCCACCTGGTGGTCCTCTACCTCGTCTACGGAGACCTCCGCATCCCCTGGGCCTACCGGCTCTGGCGGGGCAAGGGGGAGAAGGCCCTCTCCCTCCTGGCCCTAAGCCTCCTGGCCTCCCTTCCCCCCTGGATGCGCCGGGCCTTCCGGATCCGGGTGGCCGCGGACGCGGCTTTTGGCACCGCCTGGTTCCTTTCCGGGGTGAAGCGGTTGGGTTTTGAAGCGGTGGTGGGGATAAGGCAGGACCGGAGGCTTCAGGGAGGGGGGAGGCTTTTGGACCTCAGGCGGCAGGGGAGCCGGGTCTACCTGCGGGGGCTTGCCTTCCCGGTCTGGGTGGCCTGGTACCGGTACCCCCTGCCCCAAGGGGGCTGGGCGTGGCGGTACGTGGTGGCCACCTTTCCCGCCACGCCCCGAACCATGCTCACCTGGGGGAAAAGGCGGTTCACCATAGAGCACTTCTTCCGGGCCATGAAGAGCGAGTTTTCCCTGGGGCGGTTTGGGCAGCGGACGGCTTTGGGGGTGCACCGCTTCTTGGTGCTCTCCCTCTTGGCCTACCTGTTGGCCCACTGGGTGGGGGTGGAGGGGGAAGGAAGCTGGCGGGAGGCCAGGGAGCGGGCGGCGCGGGTTCTCCTGCCCGAGCTTGTGGTGCAGGTCGCCCTGCGGGAGCTCCACGCCCTGGGTCTGTGGCCACCGGGGGGAGGGGGAAAGGAGGAAGATTTATGCGGGGTATGCGGGAGGTGCAAGTTTTGAGTTATCGCAAATCGCATATCGCCAGAGATGTTTAGCAATCCGCGATCCGCGATGGGCGATACGCATTCACCGGCTTAAGACGTACAGCGTTCGACGTACGACCTGTTTTCTCCCCCGATTGGGCGTTATGTCGTTGCCGGAATCCTGACATTCCTCTAGGATTAAAGGCCATGCGCCTCGCGGATTTGCCGCCCCTGCCCGAAGCCCCTGGGGTCTACCAGTGGTGGAAGGAGGGCACCATC
Organism: Meiothermus sp.; assembly: GCA_035760705.1. Classification (GTDB taxonomy): domain Bacteria; phylum Deinococcota; class Deinococci; order Deinococcales; family Thermaceae; genus Allomeiothermus. Next base: position 7,482 of record DASTSL010000115.1, read on the forward strand.
ATCTACGTGGGCAAGGCCAAGAGCCTCAAGTCCCGGGTGACCAGCTATTTCCACGGCGAGGGTAAGGCCCTCACCATCTCGAGCGAGGCTGACAAGCTCGAGTTCATCGTCACCCGCGACGAGGTGGAGGCGTTGCTGCTCGAGGCCAACCTCATCAAGCTGCACCGCCCCCGCTACAACGTCCTGATGAAGGACGACAAGCACTACCCCTTTCTCAAGCTCACCCACGAGCCCTACCCGATTTTGCTCATCGTGCGCCGGGTGGATACCGACGGAGCCCGCTACTGGGGGCCGTTCCCCGACGGAGGCGCGGTGCGGCGGATCAAACGCCTGATTGACCGCATCTTCCCCATCCGCAAAAACTCCGGGGTTCCCCTCAAGAAGCGGCGCTACCCCTGCCTGAACTTCTCGATGGGCCGCTGCATGGCCCCCTGCATAGACCAAGCTGACCCAGCAGCCTACCGGGAGATGGTGCGGCAGGTCGAGCAGGTGTTGGACGGCAAGGTGGGCGAGTTGCTGGGGGACCTCGAGCTCAAGATGCGCGAAGCCGCCCGCAGCCAGGATTTCGAACGGGCCGCCGAGATCCGCGATCAGATCGAGTCCTTGCGCTCCTTCTTCGGCACCCCCCAGCAGGCCTACGACCCCGAGCTGGGCGACCTGGATTTTTTGGGTCTGGCCAGGGCCGGGCGCTACGCCATCGTGCAGCTTTACCAGGTGCGCGGCGGACAGATGCTGGGCCGCAACAGCCGCTTCATCGAGGGCGTGGAGGAGGCCAGCGACCAGGAACTCATCTCGGCCTTCCTGCGCGACTACTACCTCGAGGCCACCCCCCTCCCCCCGCTGGTGCTGCTGCCCAGCGAGGTCGAGGATATGGGCGCCCTCTCGCAGTTTCTCACCGCCCGGGCGGGGAAAAAAGTCGAGGTGCGGGTTCCTCAGCGCGGTGACAAGACCCGGCTGCTGGAGCTGGCCGAGAAGAACGCCCGCACCGCCCTCGAGACCGAGATGCGCCTGCTCGAGCGCAAGGGCGATCATCCTGGCTTGATCGCCCTCAAAGACGTGCTGGGGCTCTCCGCCCGGCCCTACCGTATCGAGGGCTACGACATCAGCAACCTCTTCGGGGAGAGCCCGGTAGCCTCGATCACGGTGTTCGAGGGGGGCAGGCCCAAAAAGGCCGAGTATCGGCGGATGAAGGTCAAGACCGATTCGAAAAGCCCCGACGATTACTTCGCCATGGAGCAGGCCATTTACCGGCGTTTCACCGGCTCCTTGTCAGCAAATATGGCCGTGCCGGATCTGCTGCTCATTGACGGCGGCTTAGGGCAGGTGCGGGCGGCACAGAAGGGGCTCGAGCGGGCCGGAATCCAAATCCCGCTGGTGGGCCTGGCCAAACGCGAGGAGACCCTGATCCTGCCCAGCGGCAAATCCATCGAACTCCCGCTCACCCACCCGGCCTTGCAGCTTTTGATCTTCCAGCGCGACGAGACCCACAACAACGGCCTCCAATTCCACCGCAAGCTGAGGAGCCAGAAAGCCCTCAAAAGCGTGTTCGACGACATCCCCGGCATCGGGCCGAAGCGCAAGGAGGCCTTGTTGGCGCAGTTCTCGACGCTCGAGGAACTCAAGGCGATGGACGCAGACCGGCTCGCCAAGCTGCCGGGGATGGATAAACGTAGCGCCGAGGCGGTGTTGAAGGCGCTCAACCAGGTTTAATCCGCACCGGAGCCAATCCCCTCCCCCGCAGGGAATACACCAGGAGATTGATGCCTCTTGGAGTCTTACGGCTTGTACTGCACCTGGCCTATGGTTCCCTGCACGTCTCATACCAACTTTAGGTAGATAGTCTATGGATGAGGGAGCCAGGCGAAGCCTGCGACGGCGCGGATCAAGTCGGGGTGCCGGATGAGGTGGGTACAGCGCTGGTCGAGGGTGTTTTGGAGCGCCTTAAGGTTGGTGAAGGATTGGTTGGCGGCGGCCTCGCGGATGAGCGGCACGACGGTTTCAGCTGGAGAGAGCTTGAGGGTGTAGGCAGAGATGTTGAGCAGTACGATGCCCGGAGGCACCTCCAGGTCTTTGGCGGTGTGCCAACCGGCATTGTCAAGCAACAAGGCGATGGTCTTGTCCTGGTCAGGGTTGATGTCCTGGGCGAACTCCCGCAGGGCCAGGCTCATCAGTTCGGTGGAGACCCTGGGCAGGATCAGGAAGTAGCTCTGACCGCTGGTTGGGCAGATGAAGAGGTAAACGTACAGCCCCTCATAGCGGGTATGGTGATGGGCTAGAGGACGTTTACCCCGGAGCGTCCAGACCCTACGAACGATGGGCTTCAACCCCAATCGAGCCTCATCCTGACTCCATAGCTCGACGTTTTTGTCGTGGTGCAGCTTTTGCTGTTCCTCGACGGCCTCAGCCACTTTTTTTGAAGGCGGCCTGTTCTTCAGGGGTGGCTTTCCGCTCATGGCGGGGGCGAGGGGTTTGCAGGCTGAAGCCCAGCCGGCGCAGGTAAGTCCAAGCGGTGACATCCGCCAGGGTCTTGGCGGTGTTCTTGACCCACTGAACTACCTTGGGGCCGTCCATACCCCTCCATCCGGAGCTTTACCCTACAAGGCTAGCAGCAGGGCGGCTTGCTCTTCTTGGTTCAGGATAGCCCGCTGATCCCGCCCGGATTATCTCGATGCTTGTCCACCAGGCCTACCGGCCCTTCCGCGTTGTAGCGCCAAATCAACTTGTACACCCAGTTCTGGCTGAACCCGCTGGCCCGGCTAACCGCCAGGGTGCTGGGCTTTTCTTGCTGGGTGTACAGCCAGATGCTCTGCCAGCGGGTCTTCTCCTTGGCATCCTTGCAACCGTGGTATCGCTGCTCCAGCTCTTCAATTCTCAGGTGCGGCTCCAAGGGCAACGGACGGGTAGGCATGGCTTATTATCTACATGAAGTTGGTATTACCTCTACAACACGCTGGAAGAGGTGGACTACGCGGTGGATGCTCTGGCGAACATCGTCGCCGGTCGGGTCAGACCCAAGACTTAGGAGCGGCTTCGCCTCCGCCGGGCTGACCCATCGCTGCCGGGCTAACCAAATCATCGCTCCTAGCGAGGTTGTTCACACTTTTTGGAGGACGAAATACCCAGCCACCATCCAGCGCTGCACCTGCTCGAGGCTAAATCCGGTACGCTCCAACTCCTCGGCCAGGATGGCTTTGCGCGGCTCGCTCACCTCGGAGAGCCGCCAAGGGTCATAGCGGAGGGATTCGACCGCGAACCCGGCTTCAGCCAAAAGGTTTCGCCACTCGAGTTCAGACAGCCAGAACTTCGCCCCGATGAAGCGCTCGATCAGCCGCCTCGCGAAGCTCCGGCCCGGCTCCTCCTGGGGAAGCACCCCGGTGCTGAACAGGATCCGTCCATCCGGCGAAAGGAGTTTGCGGATTCGGCGGAACTCGGAAGGGGGATGGTACATGAACTGCACGACCTGGAGCATCACAACCAGATCGAAGCTCGAGCCCCGCAACATTTGGCTGGCTGAGCTTCCGACGGCGAAGCGGACGTTCCCCAGGGGTTCTTTCGCGTGATTCTCTCGGGCAAACCCGATCTGCGAAGCGGTAGGATCGAGGCCCAGCACTTCCGCGTGGGGAAAGGCTCGAGCCAGGTCTAGGGTCAGCAGGCCGTTGCCGCAGCCGAGGTCGAGGATTCGCAGACGCTCGGGCAAATCGAAGCTCGAGACGATCTCGAGGACGATCTTGGGGTCATGGAAGCGGCGGTTCGGGAACGCCATCAGTACCCGTGTTCGACCACGTTCAGCAGCGGCTCCCCGGCCAGGTAGCGGCGGACCTGCTCCCGCACCAGCGTGTACGCCCGCTCGAAGAGCTTGGGCGAGGCGCCCGCGACGTGCGGGGTAACGAACACCTCCGGCAAAGCCCATAGCGGGTGGTCTTCCGGCAGAGGCTCGGGGTCGGTCACGTCGAGGGCGGCCCGGATGCGCCGGGTGGTGAGCGCTTCGATCAGGGCCGGGGTGTCCACCAGCCCACCCCGTCCGGCGTTGACCAGCAGGGCTCCGGGCTTCATCCGGTTCAGGAAATCCCGGCCCACGATGCCCTTGGTCTCGTCGGTGAGCGGCAGCAGGAGCACCACGCTGTCGGCTTTGGGCAGCAGGTCGGGGAGGGCGCTGAGGTCGTGGATGCCCTCTCGAGCCGTCCTCGAGACCCGCAGAAGGTTCACGCCAAACCCTCCCAGGCGCTTCTCCACCGCCCGCCCAATCGAGCCGTAGCCGAGGATGAGCACGGTGGAGCCCTCGAGGTCACCCAGGGTTTGGTTTTTCCACAGGCCCTCCCTTTGCAGGTCGCGGAAGTCGGGGAAACGCTTGGTGAGGGCCAGCAAGGCCGCCACCACCCACTCCGCCACCGGGGTGTCGTGGACCCCGCTGCCGTTGCAGAGGGTGACGCCTCGGGGGATGAGCGGGAGAATCCAATCCACCCCCGCCGAGATGGTCTGAACCACCCGTAGCTGGGGGAGCCGGGGGATCAGCTCGGTCATCCGGCCCCGGCCATACCCCGCCAGCAAAAACTCGGCCTCGAGGGCTCGAGCCGGTGGATCGCCTTCTCGGCTCAGGTACACCACCTCGACCGAATCGGGCAGTGCTCCCAGGTACTCCGCCGCCCGTTCGGGGGCGAGCAAGACCAGCGGGGCTGGCCTCACAGCTTTTTCTCCCGGCTATCGCCGCGAAACGACGCCTCCTGCTTCTGGGCTAGCCACTCCTCGCGGGTGATCTCCATCAGCACGTCCTCCAGACGGGGAGCACCGAAGTTGAAGCCCAGCCGCATCCCCGCCGGGACCACCGCGATGGTGCGGAACCCGGCTTTCTGGAACGCGCGCTGGGCCCGCAGGTTGTGGCGGAAGGTCTTGAGCTTGACGCGGTTCAGGCCCAGGCGGGTAAAGGCGTACTCGAGCACCGCCCGCACCGCCTCGGTGCCGTAACCTTGGCCCCAGCGGTCCTTGGCCCCGATCAAAATACCCAGGGTGGCCTCGGTGCGGCTCATCTCGTACAGCTCGACCGTGCCCAGCCACTCCCCCTGCTCGTCGAGGATGCCGTAGCCGACCCGATCCCCCCGGCTCACCTCGCCCATCACCACCCGTTTGAAAAGCCACAGGGGCATCTTGAGGGGCTTGCTGCCGTTCCACTCGGCGATCTCCGGGTCGCGAAAACACTCGTAAAAACGCCGCCACTCCTCGTCGGTGAGCCCCTCGGTGAAGGGCTTGAGCGACACCCTGCCACAGGAGGGCCAGTCCTTGACCATGTATTTAGCTTAACGCCAAACGCTAAACGCCGAACGCTATGGGGCACACAGGGCGTCCGGCGCTTAACGGTAAGCGCTTGGCGTTTAAGGGTAGAGCCCGCGCAACGCCCGGGCCTCGAGCACCCGGGTGGCCGCCACGATGTAGGCGGCAGTGCGGAGCGAGACCTTCTTGTCCTGAGCCACCTGCCAGACCGCCTCGAAGGCGTGGCGCATGATGCGCTCGAGCTTCTGGTTGATCTCAGCCTCGGTCCAGAAGTAGGAGTTGAAGTCCTGCACCCACTCGAAGTACGAGACCGTGACCCCGCCGGCGTTGGCCACCACGTCGGGCACCACCAGGATGCCGCGCTCGTTCAGGATGTCGTC
>DASTSL010000116.1:0-16627 GCA_035760705.1 Meiothermus sp.
TCGTCCAGGGAGTCGGCCCGCACGTCGAGGTAGGCGGTGTCCAGGCGGCGCTGGATGCGTTCGGGGTCAATCTCCACGCAGATCGCCACCCCGCCGTTGAGGGTCACGGCCAGGGGCTGCGCCCCGCCCATGCCGCCCAGCCCGCCGGTGACGGTGACGGTGCCCTTCAGCGAGCCGCCGAAGTGCTTGCGGGCCGCGGCGGCGAAGGTCTCGTAGGTGCCCTGGAGGATGCCCTGGGTGCCGATGTAGATCCAGCTCCCCGCCGTCATCTGGCCGTACATCATCAGGCCCAGCCGGTCCAGCCGGTCGAACTCCTCCCAGGTGGCCCACCTGGGGACCAGGTTGGAGTTGGCGAGGATGACCCGGGGGGCCAGGGGCTGGGTCTTGAACACCCCCACCGCCCGGCCCGACTGCACCAGCAAGGTCTCGTCGTTCTCGAGCCGCTCGAGCACCTCCAGGATGCGCTGCAAGTCCTCCGGGCTCCGCGCAGCCTTGCCCCGCCCGCCGTAGACGATGAGCTCTTCGGGCTTCTCGGCCACCTCGGGGTCGAGGTTGTTGAGGAGCATCCGCTTGGCGGCTTCCTGGATCCAGCCTTTGGCGGTCTTGGGGCCGGTGGGGGCACGGTATGGGTTCATAGGGTCTCTCCTTGGGGGATGAAGGTATCCTCCAGAAAATAGCGGTCGCCGCGCATCAGGTACTCCACCCAGGTCACGGGCTGAAGGAGCGTGTAGGTAACCCGCTCCAATCTCAGGGCCGGGGAACCGGGGGGCTGGGCGAGCAACTCCGCCAGCCTGGGCTCGAGCGCGACCGCCTCCAACCGCTGCCAGACCTTGGTGAGCGGCAGCCCCAGCCGGTGAATCAGCAGGTCATGGATGGACTCGCTGGTGAGGTCGTGCTCGAGCACCTCCCGGCACAGCTCGGGGTTGAGGAAGCGGGCCTCGCGCTGCACCGGCTGGTCGTCGAGAAAGCGCAGGCGCTCGACGTAAATGGCGCGCTTCACCCCCAGGTGACGGGCCACCGGCGGCGGAACCCGGCGCATCTCCGCGGCCAGCACCTGGGTTTTGGGCAGGGCCCCCTGGCTTTGGGCGAACTCGTAAAAGGGGCGCACCCGCAAAAAGCCCTGGCTGAAGCGCCGCTCCGCGGGGAAGCTGCCCCGGCCCCGCTGGCGTGAGAGGTAGCCCTCCTGCTCGAGTTCCTGTAAGGCCCGCCGGGCGGTCATGCGGCTCACCCCGAAGTGCCGGGCCAGGCTGTTTTCCGAGATGGGAAAGCCCGGCTGGGTCTTGGCCAGCTCGCGCAACACCGCTTCCTTGACGCGCAGATACTTCACCGCTTATCCTCTAGGTTGTATATACAACCTAAGCCGAGCTTAGGTCAAGTGAAGGGCCACCAGGCCCCCGGCGATGCCGGTACTCAGGTGAAGGGCCACCAGGCCCCCGGCGATGCCGGTACTCAGGTGAGGGGAACATGGTCGAACTGGATAGGGGGCTAGGGCTCGAGGACTTTCGCCGGGTGGTGCGCGCAGGAGAACCCGTCCGGCTGGCGGAGGCCGCCCGCCATAGGGTCAGGGAGTGCCGGGCTTTCGTGGACGAACTGGTGCTGCGGGGCGAGCCCGTCTACGGGCTCAACACCGGGTTTGGCAAGCTGGCCACGGTGCGGGTCGCGCCGCAAGATTTGAAGCTGCTTCAGCGGAACTTGCTGCTCTCGCACGCCATCGGGGTGGGGGAGCCCTTCACGCCTGAGGTGGTACGGGGGATGCTCTTGCTGCGGGTGCAGAGCCTGGCCCTGGGCTACTCGGGGGTGCGAGAGGTGGTGCTGGATTACCTGCTCGAGTTCCTCAACCGGGGAGTCACGCCGGTGGTCCCTTCGCAGGGGTCGGTAGGGGCCTCGGGCGACCTGGCCCCGCTCGCGCACATGTGTCTGCCCCTCCTGGGCGAAGGGGAGGTCGAGTATCGCGGATCAGTGCGGCCCGCGGGCGCAGTATTACGCGAGATCGGGCTCGAGCCGCTGGAACTCGAGGCCAAGGAGGGCCTGGCCCTCATCAACGGTACCCAGGCCATGGCTTCGCTGCTCGCACTCTTGCTTCTGGATAGCGAAGTCCTGCTCAAGACCGCCGATCTCGCGGTGGCCATGAGCGTTGAGGCCATCAAGGGGAGCCACCGCCCCTTCGACGAGGCGGTGACCCGGCTGCGCCCCCACCCCGGCATGGCCGCGACCAGCGCCAACGTGCGCAAGCTGCTGGCGGACTCCGAGATCATGCGTTCGCACATTGACTGCGACAAGGTGCAAGACGCTTACAGCCTGCGGGCCGCGCCCCAGGTGCACGGAGCCAGCCGCGACGCCATTGGGCACGTCAAGGAGGTGCTGCTCAGGGAGATGCAGAGCGTCACCGACAACCCGCTGGTGCTCCCTCAGGAAGGGCGCACGGTCTCCGCCGGGAACTTCCACGGGCAGCCCCTGGCCCTGGCCGCCGACTACGCAGGGATCGCCCTGGCCGAACTCGCCAACATCTCCGAGCGGCGTATCGAGCAGATGTTGAACCCCTCGCTCTCGGGGCTCCCGGCTTTTCTGGCCGAGGGGAGCGGCCTCAACTCCGGGCTGATGATCAGCCAGTACACCGCTGCCGCGCTGGTCAGCGAGAACAAGGTGCTCTCGCACCCGGCCTCGGTGGACTCGATCCCCACCAGCGCCAACCAGGAAGACCACGTCTCGATGGGCACCCACGCTTGCCGCAAGGCCCGCTCTATCTTCGAGAACGTGCTGTGGGTGCTGGCCATCGAGCTGGCCTCAGCGGCCCAGGCGTTGGATTTTCACGCACCCTTACGGCCCGGCAAGGGGGTCGAGGCCATCTATCGGCGCATCCGGGAGGAGATTCCCCACCTCGACCGCGACCGCTACCTCAAACCGGAACTCTCGAGGCTCCGCGAGCTGATCCGCTCGGGGGAACTGGCCCAGGTGGCAGAGGAGGCGGTGGGGCCGTTGGCTTAGCAAGCTTCAGTCCGAGGCTCCGACCGGCTCGGCTCGTAGCTTCAGCCCGAGCGCCTTGATGACCTTCATCACCGTGGCGAACTCGGGGTTGCCCTCCCCCGATAGCGCCTTATACAGGCTCTCGCGCGAGAGACCGGCGTCCCGCGCCACCTGGGACATTCCTCGAGCTCGCGCGATGTCGCCCAGAGCCGCCGCGACGAGCGCCGGGTCGCCGTCGTCGAGGCAAGCCTCAAGGTAGAGCACCATGTCTTCTTCGGTCTTGAGGTGTTCCACCACGTCCCACTTTTTCAGTTTTGGTGTCTTCATGGCATCCCCTATAGGTTACGGGCGAGTTCCAAGGCGATCTTGATATCCCTCGGCTGGCTGGACTTGTCGCCACCCACCAGCAGAATCACCACTTCCAAACCCCGTTGCACGAAGTACACCCGGTAGCCGGGGCCGTAGTGAATCCGCAACTCCGATACCCCTTCCTCCCACCGGCGCACAGTCGCCAAAATTGCCCAGTTCGACGCGCCGCAGGCGGGCGTTGATGACGGCCCTAGCTTTGGCGTCTCGCAAACCGGAAAACCAATCCGCAAAGGTCTTGGTTTGGACGATTTGCGGCACGATCGAACTGTAGTCTATAGGATACAAACCTGCTAGGACTAGCGCTCCTCGAGCACCCCCTGCCTTAGCAGGGCCGGGATGATCGGTTCCCCGACTCGCAATAGGGCGTAGCTCCCCAGTCTGCGGGCCACCGTCTTGAGGCGGCGCAGATGGTGCTCGAGGGCCTCCAGATACCCCTCGACCTCGGGGCGGCCCACCTCCATCCGCGCCCCGGTCTCCACATCGCGCAGTCGGGCTTCGATCAGGCTAGGGGAGAGTTCTTCGGGGGCCATCACCTGCACCAGCACCACCCGCTTGAGCCGATTCAGGAGCCGCCCCCAGTCCAGCTCGTCGAGCCCATCGGTGATGAGGACGGTGGCCCCCCTGGGGCGAGCCGCGCGCAGGAGTTCACCGGGGCCGCCACCGACGGCCTCGGCACGGTTCCGGTAGCGCCCGCCCCCCCACAAATAGGCCCCCTCCGACTTCGCCATCCCGGCCAGCAGGTGCAAGACCCGCTCGGCGTACTCGCCCTTGCGGTGGAGTTCCATGCTGGGCGAGCCGTCCAGAAAAAAGGTGAACCGGGCCGGGGTTTCGGCCTGGAAGATCCGGGTGTAGAGCCGCCCGGTGCGCCCGTAAGCCTTCCAGTCCACGAAGCGCGGCTCGTCGCCGGGGGCGTAACCGCGCAACTCGTAGAACTCGAGCCCCCGCCCCGGCCTGGCCTGGGTGCGCTCCCCGGCGAAGGGCTGGGTGGGACGGGTGCGGATGCGGTAGCGGGTCATAAATGGTCGTACGTCTTGCGTCGTACGTCAAAAAAGCTTTGGCGTATAGCGTGCGACGTACAGCGTATGACCTTCACTTCGCCATCGTCCTTCGCAACAAATCTTGCAACACCATCTCGACCGTGACTCCCTCGAACTGGGCTTCCTCGGTGAGGAGGAGGCGATGGGAGAGGGCGGGCTGGGCCGCGGAGCGCAGGTCTTCCCAATCCAGGTGGGCGCGACCCGCCAGATAGGCCAGGCTCCTCGCCAGGGCCAGCCAGGCTTTGGCCCCGCGCGGCGAGAGGGCCATCCGCAGGCGCTTGTCCTCCTGCGCGAGCTGGGCGGTGTTGGCGACGGCCTCGATGGCCGCGCTGCTCACCACCACCCGCCTGGATTCCTCCCGGGCCGCCACCAAGTCGAGTCCTTCCACCGGTCTGGGCTGGGCCGGTTCTTCGTTCAAGATGCGGAGCCAGGTCGTGCGGGCCGGGGCCGCCACGGTGATCTTGCTCATGAAGCGGTCGAGCTGGGCCTCCGGGAGCGGGTAGGTGCCCTCGAGTTCCAGCGGGTTTTGCGTCGCCAGCACCAGGAAAGGCCGGGGTAGCGGATAGCGCTCGCCCGCCACGGTCACGGCGGCCTCCTGCATGGCCTCGAGGAGGGCCGACTGGGTTTTGGGCGTGGCCCGATTGATCTCGTCGGCCAGCACCACCTGGGCGAACACCGGGCCGGGCCGGAAGACAAAAGCCCCGTCCCCCCGGCTGTCGCCGCGAAAAGACGTCTCCAAAATCTCCGTCCCGGTCACGTCGGCAGGCAGGAGGTCGGGGGTGAACTGGATGCGCCGGTAGGAGAGCCCCGAAGCCTCGGAGAAGGCTCGGGCCAGCATGGTCTTGCCCAAACCCGGCAAACCCTCCAGCAGGGCATGACCCCCAGCCACCGCCGTCGCCAACAGTTCCCTTATGACCCGCTCCTGTCCGAACAGCACCGAGGAAAGCTCGGTCTCGAGCTTGACCAATCCGCTTCGCACTTCTGCCACGGGTCGAATATATCCGGTTTGGCCGGTATGGGGTGCGGGCTAAGTCGCTATGCCCGCGGGCCTCCCCTCACAGGCCGAAGCGGTTGAGCGCCCGCTGAATCAGCCATACCAGCATCGGTACGCCGATGGCCGTGATCACCAGCCGCATGGTTTCGGGGTTCCAGGGCCAGGTGGGGGCCTTCTCGAGGGTGCTTTGCTCGGTTTGCAACAGGCTCAATAGCTTTTGCAGGGGGTCTATTCCACTGGCGTCCCCGCTATCCATCTTCTGGTGGATTTGCTCTAGGACGTACTGGAGCTTCTTTCCCACGATCTGTTGCCGCCTATATTTGTCTTCCAGCAAGAGTTGGTGAACCCCCAGCAGGGGGACGAAAAACACCGCCGCGGCCATAAACTGGAAGATCAGGGTGAGAACCACGATCGCCGGAACATTGCTGGCTCCTGGGGTGAGGGTGATCCAGGGGAGATTATAGAGGGCCACCCCCAAAGCCGCCCGGGAGGCCAGCCCCGAGAGGGAATAGAGCGGTTGGGGTTGGAAGAGGTTGACCTCGGTGTGCTCGAGGTAGATCTGGCTGATGCCCCGCAGGAAGTGCAGTAGGCTATATAGCCCGGCCCCCAGCACCCCCCAAGTGAGGATGAACAGCGTCCCGTCGAAGACCGTCGAAGTAGGTGTGACGGAGAGCTTAAAGATCGGCAAGACCGGGCGCAGCAGCCAGCTTTGCAGAACCGCTCCCAGCGCCAGCCCGGCCAGGGTGGCCAGGAGCACCGGCAGGGCGGGGGCGTTGGCCAGCCGGTAAAGCAGCTTCAAGTAGGCAGCTTCGTCGCCCTTGAGGGCTGGACGTAACCGCTCCAGGGTCTCGGGAACCCGCCGGATCAAACTGTGCATCAGCGCCAAGGCATAAACCCCAGCGCAGGAGAACAGGATCAGCGGGAGAAAAAAGCTCCCCGGGGGCAGGGTTCCGTCGTACCACTTGATCCAGTTTTGCACGCCGACGATCGCTATCGCCAAACCCAGATAATAGACCCAGTAAGGCAAAGGCAGCCGCTCGACCCAGGCTACCCAGCGGTTGACCCAGCCTGGTCGGTACGGCTCGAGTTCGTGTTGGACGAGAACCCCAGGTTCGGCCACAGCTACCCCCCTGGCCTCGGGGCCAGCCCCGAGGGTCACGCTGTCTTTGGGGGTCAGTCTACAACTTTGATTTGATCTTTCGTTCGGGAGATTCCAAAATCAGAGTTGTGTGGGTTTTGGGCATTGACACCTCCTGTGACGACACCGGCATTGGCATCGTCCGAGACGGCAAGGTGGTGGCGAACCGGGTCGCTTCGCAGACCCTGCTCCACCAGAAGTTCGGCGGGGTGGTGCCCGAGCTGGCTTCGCGCGAGCATACCCAGGTGATTGACGGGCTGGTCGAATTGGCCCTCTTGGATGCCGGGATCGGCTTGTCGGATCTGGACCTGATCGCCGCTACCCGGGGCCCCGGCCTCATCGGGGCATTGCTGGTGGGGTTGACCTACGCCAAGGGCCTGGCGCTGGCGCTGGGCAAGCCCTTCGTGGCGGTGCACCATCTCGAGGGCCACCTCTACTCGGCCCTGGCCGACCACCCCCAGGTCGGGCCCCCGTTTCTGGCCTTGTTGGCCTCGGGCGGGCACACCCACCTGTTCCAGGTCGCGGCCTGGGGCGAGTACGCGCTGTTGGGCGCGACCCGCGACGACGCTGCGGGGGAAGCCTTCGACAAGGTGGCCCGGATGCTGGGGCTGGGATATCCCGGTGGCCCGGAGATCGAGAAGCTGGCCAAAGAAGGCGACCCCAAGGCCGTGCCGTTCTCGGTCCCGCTCCACGACCAGAGCGGGTACGAGTTCAGCTTCTCCGGGCTCAAGACCGCGGCCCAGCGGTTCGTCGAGAAAGGTTACGCCAAACCCGACATCGCCGCCGGATTCCAGCGGGTGGTGGTCGAGCACCTGGCTAGCGTGGTGATCCGCGCTGCCAAGGATACCGGTCTATCCACGCTCCTGGTCTCGGGCGGGGTAGCGGCGAACCAGGCTTTGCAGGGGCGGTTTGCCGGGGCGGGGCTTCGGGTCTTGTTCCCGCCCAGGGGCCTCTCCACCGACAACGGGGCCATGATCGCTCTGGCCGCCTGGCGGCGTTGGAAGGGGGAAGGAGACAGCCTGGCGACCCCGGCGGCAGCCTATCTCCCCCTGGCCCAGCCGTAGTGTCGCTCTCGGGAACGCCTCGAGAGCGGCAGAGGCTCGAGGGCTCGCCCAAAAAATTCAACTCCCTGACGGACCTGTAACTTAGCGATTTGGCTTGGGGTATTCGGCGGTTAGCGTTTCGCTTTTTGCGTTCCGCCCCCCTTCTGGCTTTTTGGCTACCCTTTCCTCATCTTGGGGGGGTACACTAGCGCTTGGATTATGTTGGAGTTCGTCAAAAAACTTTTAGATAACAATGAGAAAAAGGTGGCCCGGTACTGGAAATCCGTGGTCGCCCCGACCAATGCCCTCGAGCCCGAGATAGAGAAGCTCGAGGACTTGGCCGCCGCCTACGCCAAGCTCCGCGAGGAGCACCAAGCCGGGAAGAGCCTGGACGAACTGCTGCCGATGGCCTTCGCCCTCACCCGTGAATCGGCCCGCCGCTATCTGGGCTTGCGCCACTACGACGTGCAGCTCATCGGCGGGGCGGTGCTGCACGAGGGCAAGATCGCCGAGATGCGCACCGGCGAGGGAAAGACCCTGGTGGCTACGCTGGCCGTGGCCCTCAACGCGCTCACCGGCAAGGGCGTTCACCTGGTCACGGTGAACGACTACCTGGCTCGCCGTGACGCGGAGTGGATGGCCCCGGTGTACCGGGGGCTGGGGCTCACCGTGGGGGTGATCCAAAACGGCTCCACCCCCGAACACCGCCGCGCCGCCTACCGCAGCGATGTGACCTATGTGACGAACTCCGAACTGGGCTTCGACTATTTGCGCGACAACATGGCGGTGATGCCCGATCAGTTGGTGCTCCGCCACGACACCCCGCTGCATTACGCGATCATCGACGAGGTGGACTCGATCCTCATCGACGAAGCCCGCACCCCGCTGATCATCTCGGGCCCCGCCGAGAAGGCCACCGACATGTACTACCGCATGGCCGAGATCGCCAAGCGGCTCGAGAAGGGCACCCGCGCCGAAGTCGCCAAGGGTGTGGAGGCCACCGGCGACTACAGCATCGACGAGAAGCAAAAAGCCGTCCACCTCAACCTCGAGGGCATCGCCAAGGCCGAGAAGCTTCTAGGGATCGAGGGCCTTTTCAACACCGAGCACATGGAGTTGGCCCACATGCTCACCCAGGCCATCCGGGCCAAGGAGCTTTACTTCAAGGATAAGGATTACATCGTCCAAGACGGTGAGGTCATCATCGTGGACGAGTTCACCGGTCGCCTGATGCCGGGCCGCCGCTACGGCGAGGGGCTGCACCAGGCCATTGAGGCCAAGGAAGGTGTCAAGATCGAGCGGGAGAACCAGACCCTGGCCACCGTGACCTACCAGAACTTCTTCCGCCTCTTCGACAAACGGGCCGGCATGACCGGCACCGCCAAGACCGAGGAGAAGGAGTTCCAGGAGATCTACGGGATGGACGTGGTGCAGGTCCCCACCAACCGCAAGGTGATCCGCGAGGACAGCCCCGACGTGGTGTACCGTACCGAGCGGGGCAAGTTCTTCGCCGCGGTGGAGGAGATCGCCGAGAAGTATGAGAAGGGCCAGCCGGTGCTGGTGGGCACCATCAGCATCGAGAAAAGCGAGCGGCTAAGCGCCATGCTCAAAGAGCCCCGGCAGTACCTCCCGGCCCTGGAGATGCGCACCAACCTCTTCCTCAAGGCCGCCGAGAAGCAGCAGGGCCCGGAGTGGGATCGGCTCAAGAAGCTGCTCGAGCGCCCCTCGCAGGTCAAGGAGAGCGAACTCGAGGCCTTCGAGGGGACCGTTCCCGCCAAGGGCAACCTGCGCACCGCCTGGGACTTGCTCAAGCGGAGCGTGCACACGCTCGAGATGATCCGCAAGGGCATCCCCCACCAAGTGCTCAACGCCAAACACCACGAGAAGGAAGCCGATATCGTGGCCCAGGCCGGGCGCTCCAAAACCGTGACCATCTCCACCAACATGGCCGGGCGCGGCACCGACATCAAGTTGGGCGGCAACGCCGAGTTCATGGCGGCGGCCCTCTTGCAAAAAGAGGGCTTCGACCGCACCGAATGGAAGGTCGAACTCTTCATCAAGAAGCTGGTGCAGGGGGCTGAGGATGAGGCCAAGCGGCTGGGAACCGAGCTGGGAGTGCGCCCCGAGATCATTGAGGAGATTCGGCGGTTGCGCGACACTTGCAACGCCGATGAAGCCCGGGTCAAGGAACTGGGGGGCCTCTTCATCCTGGGCACCGAGCGTCACGAGTCGCGCCGGATCGACAACCAGCTCCGCGGGCGGGCCGGTCGCCAGGGCGACCCCGGCGGGAGCCGCTTCTACGTATCCTTCGACGACGACCTGATGCGCCTCTTCGCCAGCGAGCGGGTCATCGCCATGCTGGACCGGATGGGCTTTGACGACAGCGAGCCCATCGTCAACCAGATGGTCACCAATTCCATCGAACGGGCCCAGAAGCGGGTCGAAGACCGCAACTTCGGCATCCGCAAACAGCTTCTGCAGTTCGACGACGTGATGGCCCGGCAGCGCGAGGTGGTCTACGCCCAGCGCCGCAACGTGCTCCTGGGAACCGACGAGTCGGTGCGCGAGGGGGCCCGCAACATGGTGGAAGACACCGTGGGCAGCGTGGCCGAACTCAACCTCAACCCCCAGGTGCACCCCGAGGACTGGGACCTGGACGCCCTCAAGGGCGCTTTGGTGGATTACCTTCCCTCCCTCGAGACCTTCGATTACGAATCCCTGCGCAAGATGCAGGCCGCCGAAGCGGTGGAAGCCCTCATCGCGGCGGCCCTCGAGCGCTACGACCACCGCGAGGCCGAGCTTTCGCCGCAACTGATGCGGGCGGTGGAGCGCTTCGTGATCCTGCAAGTGGTGGACAACGCCTGGAAGGAGCACCTGCACAACCTGGACGTACTGCGCCAGGGCATCGGGCTGCGCGGTTACGGCCAGCGCGACCCCTTCCAGGAGTACAAGATCGAGGCCACCCGGCTCTTCGACGACATGGTGGCGAGCATCAAGGCTGAAGCCACCAAGTTCCTCTTCCGCCTCAAGGTCGAGGTAGAGCCGACCCCCATGGCGGTTGCGGTTCCCGCCGCCCCGGGGCAAGAGGGCGAACCCCAGGCCAGCACCGAGCCCTTCGACCCCTTCACCGTGCGCCGCGAGTCTAAGTCCAAGGCCGCTTCTTCGGGCATGAGCCGGGCTGAGCGCCGACGGCTCGAGCGCGAGGAGAAGAAGAAGAACAAGAAGTAGCTGAACGCCCTGGGGGATCACCCTTGAGCAAAATCACCCGCCGGGCTTTTCTGGGAAGCCTGGCTGCTCTTGTGCCACAACTCCTCGGTCGGGCTGACTCTCTGCGGCCACACCCACGGCGGCTAGGTGCGGCTCCGCCCAACTCGCAGTTTTTGATCTGATTCCGGCCTGAAGGGTTTCGGCAACCGGTAAGATAGCTGCGTGGCCCGTTTCTTCCCCTTCGAGATCAACCGCTATACCCGTTCTCTGCCCGGCTTGAAGCAACCCCTGCGGGTCGCCCACCTCTCGGACCTCCACGTGGGGGCTTTTATCGGCCCGGAGATGGTGCGGCGCTGGGTGGAGGCTACCCAGGAGCAAGCGCCCGACCTCGTGGTCATCACCGGCGATCTCACCGATACCGAAAAACCCGCGCTGATCCGCCCCGCCCTGGCCGAGATGAGGGGTTTGCGGGCTCCACTGGGGGTCTGGGCGGTGTGGGGAAACCACGATTACCGCTTGCGGGCCTATAAGTCTAGGGATTTGAGCGACCTCGAGGCCTGGCTCGAGGCCTCCGGCGTTCGGGTCTTGAACAACGCCGGGGCCCGGCTCCGCGCAGACTTCTACCTGGCGGGCGTGGACGACTTCTGGCACGGGCGACCCGACGTGGCGCGTGCGCTCGAGGGGCTACCGAGCGGTGCAGCCAGCTTGCTTTTGTGCCACAATCCCGATTACCTCTTCGAGGTTCCTGCTTCGGTGGGCTTGACTTTATGCGGTCATACCCACGGCGGCCAGATCTGGGTTCCCTTCTTTGGGGCGGTTTTCACCTCTTCCAGGTACGGCAAGCGCTTTGCCGAGGGCTGGATTGAAGACCCGGTGCCAGCTTTCGTCTCGAGAGGGCTGGGGGTATCGACGATCCCCGTGCGGTATCGCCTCAATGCCGAGATTGTTTTTCTGGACCTCCTTCCTCTGCTGTAGACTAAGCTTCGACCGAGACGTTCTCGAGGTTCAAATTCGTATACACGTTCTGGGTGTCGTCGAGGTCTTCCAGGGCCTCGACCATCCGCAGGACCTTCTGGGCGTCCTCTTCCCCCAGGCTGACGGTGTTTTGCGGGACCATGGTGACCTCGGTGTCCTCGGGTTTGAAGCCCTTGGCCTTGAGTGCGTTGGCTACCGTATACACCTCGTGGGGGTCGGTATAGATCTCCAGACCCCCCTCGCTCTCCTGGAGGTCTAAGGCCCCTGCCTCGATGGCGGCGTCCTGGGCCTCGGGGGTATCGATCTCGAGCCAGATGTATCCCCGCCGGTCGAACTGCCAGGCCACCGCCCCTACCGCGCCCAACGAGCCTCCGTGTTTGGAGAAGACGTGCCGCACCTCGCTCGCGGTGCGGTTGCGGTTATCGGTGAGGGCATAGACCAGCACCGCCACCCCACCCGGCGCGTAGCCCTCGTAGACCACTTCCTCGTAGTGCGAGCCTTCCTCGTCGCCCCCCTGGAGCCGCTTCAAGAGGCGCTCGATGTTATCGTTGGGCACGTCGTCGTTGCGGGCGGCCTCGACTACGTTGCGCAATTGGACGTTGGCGGCAGGGTCGGCGGAACCTCCGGCCCGGGCTGCCGCCGCGATGGCCCGCAGGTACTTGCTGATCACCTTGCCGCGCTTGAGGTCGTTGGCGGCTTTTTTGCGTTTGATCTGAGCCCACTTGCTATGACCGGCCATAATTCACCTGAACCATTATAGTCCCTGCCAAGAGACCAACCCTTTTGCGGTAAGGTGAGCCCATGAAACGAGCCCTACAGGTAGTTCTCGTGTTGCTGGCCTCGGCCCTGGCCCAGACCCTAGAGCCCCAACAGGCCCTCGAGCGCCTCTTCACCCTTCGCCCGGCTAAGGCCGAGTGGTTCGCCCCGACTTTCTTGAGCCAGGTCTCGCCCGCTCAAATTGATCAGATCATCGGCCAGCTCGAGGCTCAGCTCGGCAAGTACCGGTCGGTGCGCCCGGAGGGCCAGGACTTTGTGGTAGAGCTGGAGAAAGGGCTACTCCCCACCAAGATCGCGCTCGACCCGCAGGGCCGGATCGCCGGGCTCTTGTTCCAGGCCCCGCGCCCCAAAGTGAATAGCCTCGAGGACGCGCTGGCAGGTTTCCGCAGCCTGCCGGGCAAGGTGAGCGTGCTGGTGCTGGAGAACGGCCAGCCCAGAGCTTCGCTCAACCCCGACGAACCCCTGGCGGTGGGTTCCGCCTTCAAGCTGGCGGTTCTGGCCGCGCTCAAGGCCGAGATTGACGCGGGGAAGCGCAAGTGGAGCGACGTAGTGGAGCTTCGCCCGGAGTGGAAAAGCCTGCCCTCAGGGGTGCTGCACAGCTGGCCGGACGGATCCCCGCTGACCCTGCACACCCTGGCCGCCGAGATGATCTCGATCTCGGACAACACCGCCACCGATGCCCTGATCTCGACCCTGGGCCGTGAGCCCATGGAGGTCCTCTCCCCGCGTAACCGGCCTTTCCTCACCACCAAGGAGGCTTTCATCCTCAAGAACCCGGCCAACAAAGCCCTGCTCGAGCGCTACTTGAAGGGCGACGCGGTTGCCCGGCGGGCGCTCCTGCCCGAACTGAAGAGCGCTCCGCTCCCCACGGAGTCGGACTTCGCGGGCGGGCCGGTGGCCTTAGAGGTCGAGTGGTTTTTTAGCGTGCGCGAGCTGTGCGGCTTGATGGAACGGGTGCAGAGCCTTCCTCTCATGAGCATCAACCCCGGCGTGGCGAGCCCGGCGGACTGGGCCAGGGCGGCCTTCAAGGGCGGCTCGGAGCCGGGGGTGTTGAACCTGACCACGGGGCTCGAAGGCAAAAACGGCAAACGCTACTGCGTCTGCGCGACCTGGAACAACCCCCAGGCGGCCTTGGATCAAACCCAACTGGTGGCGCTTTATAGCGGCATTCTGGAGGCCCTTAAGCTAGGCCAATGAGTTTGTAGGTACGTGATCATGTCCCCGCAAACGTCATACACTAAACGGCGTGGAACGGGTATTCCCTTTTCGTTTTGACGAGCGCGAAAAAACCTTCTGGCTTCTCGACCAGCGCAGGCTGCCTTTCGAGGAGGTCTGGGTCCCCTGCCGCACCGCGAAAGAAGCCGCCGACGGCATCCGCGACATGGTGGTGCGGGGGGCTCCGGCCATCGGTGTGACCGCCGCTTACGGGATGGTGCTGGCCCACTTTGCGGGCGAAGACCCCGCCGAGGCCGATGCGGTGTTGAGACAAAGTCGCCCCACGGCGGTGAATCTCTTCTACGCTCTAGACCGGATGAAGCCCCACTGGGGCGATTTGCAGGCCTCGCTCGAGGCCGCCAAGGCCATCTGGCAGGAAGTCGAGGACACCGAGCGAGCCATCAGCCTGCACGGGGCCAGGGTTTTGAAAGGCCAGGTGCTCACCCACTGCAACACCGGCCCGCTCGCCACCGGCGGCTACGGCACGGCGCTGGGCGCGATCCTCGAGGCCTACCGTCAGGGCCGAATCCGCCATGTCTGGGTGGACGAGACCCGCCCCTACCTGCAAGGTGCCCGCCTCACCGCCTGGGAGCTGCAAAAGGCCGGGGTTCCCGCCACCCTCGTCACCGACAACATGGCCGGATACCTGATGAGCCAGGGAAGTGTGGACGCGGTGATCCTGGGCACCGACCGCATGGCCATAAACGGCGACTTCGCCAACAAGATCGGCACCTACAGCGTGGCGGTATTGGCGCACCATCACGGGATTCCCTTCTACCCGGCCCTGCCGCTCTCCTCGGTAGACCCCAAGCTCCACACCGGTGCGGATATCCCCATCGAGGAACGCAGCGCCCATGAGGTCACCACCCTGCGCGGCACCCCTATCGCCCCGGAGGGCTTCCCGGCGGCGCACCCGGCCTTCGATGTGACCCCGCACACCCTCGTCACCGGGATCGTGACCGAGAAAGGGGTGCTGTATCCACCCTTTGACGAGGCCCTGCGGGCCGCGCTCGATCTGTAACTGCGCAGCATACATCCAGCTTTTACAATCGAGGGGATGGCGTGGTTGGAGGCCCTGCTCGGCCTCAAATGCCCCGGTTGTGGGAAAAGCCTGGACTCGAGCGGTCTATGCCAAGACTGCCGAGCCCAGCTCGAATGGCAGCAGGCCTATGGCATTCTCTTCCTGGGCAGCTATCAGCGCTGGGGTAATCTCAGCCGCTCGATCAAATACGGCGGAAAGCGCGACGTGGCGGACCTGATCGCCCAGGAGTGGGCCAAAGGCATCGCGTACCACCGCTGGAGGCTCGAGGGGGTCACCGCCGTCCCCACCCTGCTCCACCGCCAGATCCGGCGCGGCTATAACCAGGCCGAACTCCTGGGGCGGGCGCTGGCAAGAGCGGCGGGCGTGCCCTATCAGAACGTGCTCTCGAGGGGCCGCTACACCCCCTCGCAGACCAAGCAAACCGGCGCATCTAAAACCGACCTCCCCGCCGACACCTTCACCCCGAAGCTGAAAGTCTCCGGCGCTTGGCTGCTGGTGGACGACGTGATCACCAGCGGCACGACGTTTCGCCTGGCGCGAAAAGCCCTGCTCGAGGCCGGGGCCTGGCAGGTCTACGGGGCCTGTATCGCGGTGAAAAGCTCCAGGACCCTGCAAGATTTATCGTGAGGCAAACGATAAGGGGGTGCAGCGAATCAAGCCACCGGCCTTGTTTGGCTCGTGGAGTCTCCCTAATGCCCTCGGCACGACCGCTCAGGGAGTTCGCGCCCTAGCCGAAGCATTCACCAGAGCCCCGCTTGTGCCCATCACCGCGTAGGAATCAGGAGTTGGATAAGTGCTACCGCGGTCGCCTCGAGGGGGCACGGCGCATAGCGCTTGGGGATAGGCTTTTAGCCAGTACGGTAGGTTGAACACGTTTCCCTAAAGATCACCCCGTATAATTTAGATAACCGCGAAAACTCCCGCCGCCTTTTAGGGCGGCGCGAAACTTAAGCGGCTGGGCAGGTGATGTATTTTCGCGGCGATAGCCGGGAGATGCTGTTTCGCAGCGATAGCCGGGAGGAAAAGGTGAAGCGCAAGATTCGCAGACTCGAGGAGCTGCTTCCCCACCTCAAAGAAGGCCGCTACCGGATCGGTCCGCATGTCGCCAAGCACATGGTGCAGGAGGGCTTTACCGAACTCGACGTGCTGAGGGCAGTCGAGTGGGGCCGCGAGCTGGCGGTGTACGCCGAGGATGAGCGGATGTTGGTGCTGGGCTACATGGTGATCCCTCCACGGCTTAAGCTGCCGCTACACGTGGTGCTCGAGTACAAAAACCCCCGCTGGGTGGACGTGGTGACGGCCTTCATCCCCCGCGAACCGCACCGGGTTTACTCCAGGGCACGGGTAGCGGCTTTGGTGCGCTTCGATGGGGCGCTCGAGGAGGTGGAGTGGGTGCGGCCCAAGCAGATGGAGATCGAAAAGTAGCGCTATCGAGCCTGGAGGGCCTATGGCGGTGGACTATTTCCTCAAGATTGACGGTATCGAAGGCGAGAGCCAGGATGCCCAGCACAAGGGCGAAATCGAACTCGAGGGTTTTAGCTGGGGAGAGGCCCAAAGTGCCGCGTCCGGGGGGTCGGGTGGGGGTGCGGGCAAGGTCACCATGCAGCCTTTCAACTTCGTGATGAAGACCAGCAAGGCCTCGCCCCAGCTATTTCTGGCCTGTGCTGGCGGCCAGCACCTCATGTCGGCGCGGCTCACCGCCCGCAAGTCCGGCAAGAATGGGCACACCTTCCTGCGCTGGACCCTCGTCGATGTAGTGGTGGCCGCTTACGAGATCAGCGCGCTCGAGGGCGGGGACGATCTGCCTCGAGACCAGGCTAGCTTGAGCTTCGCCAAGATCCAGGTCGAGTACATCCCGCAGAAACC
>DASTSL010000117.1:0-27894 GCA_035760705.1 Meiothermus sp.
GCTGATCTGTCAAGAAGTATGGCAAGACCGCGCTAATCGCTCCTGAGCCGGTAGCCCTGACCCCACACCGTCTCGAGCCGCTCCGACTCGGTGAGGAGCTTTTTGCGCAACCGACCGATGTAGATGTCCACCACCCGCTCGGTGCCTTCGTACTCGGTGCCCCAGTGCCGCACCAGGAGTTCCTCGCGGCTGAAGATGCGCCCGGGGGCTTGGGCCAACGTCATCAGCAGGTCGAACTCCAGGGGCGTGAGGTGCAACACGTCGCTGTCGAGCCAGGCTTCGCGGCTCGAAGGGGAGAGTTTGAGCGAGCCCATCACGATGAGCCCCAGCCGGCCCGAACGGCGCAGCAGGGCCTTCACCCGGGCCGCCAGTTCGCGCACACTAAAGGGTTTGGTGAGGTAGTCGTCGGCCCCGCTCTCGAGGCCCCGCACCCGGTTGGTCTCGTCGGAGTGGCCGGTGAGCATCAGCACCGGCAACTGGCCGAAGTTCTGGCGGATCTCCTCGAGGACTTCCCAACCGGATTGCCGCGGCAGGCCTACGTCGAGCACCACCAGATCCGCTTCCGGTACGAAGTCCATGGCCTCGACGCCGTCACGGGCTTCCAACACGGTAAGCCCCGCCGATTGCAGGGTAGTGGCGACCAACATACGAATGCCCGGATCGTCTTCTACGATCAATACTTTAGCTGGCATCGCATTCTCTCCCCACCAAGGATAACGCATCGCTTTAGCGTATCTGAACCCTATAACAGACTTCACCTCTGCCTCCTGCGCTTACATTCCCGACGCGGATCACGACCAAACCGCTGGAGACTTCACCTGCATCGGCGTCAAAGCCGTCACTCAAGATTGTACCGTTCAGGCGCAGGCTTCCGGTGACATATGAACTAAAGAATGGAATCGGATCGCTGATAACCACCTGGGTCACGGCTTGGGTGCCCTGGTTGCGGTAGGTGATGCAGTACTCGAGCACCTCCTCCGGTCTCCCGCTGGTGCTGGTGGCGAAGCTGCTGCTGCACGCGCCGTTGGGATCCGAGAGCAGGCCGCAGTTGCGCACCTGTTTGCTCAGGTTGAGTCCGCCGGGAGCCTGCACGGTGGTGGTGTCGGTGAGGGTGCGGCTATCGGTGACGCTCGGGTTGTTGGCCCAGACCAGGCTCGAGCCCAGCTGGGTTATATCCACGCTGCCTGTCGGCTTACCGGCGGGAATAATCACCCGCAACTCGATGGCGCAGGCCCGCAAGCTACCGTCGGCCTCACGGGACCAGCTGCTTCCTACGGTGAAGCTAAGCGGAAGGCTTTGGAAATCCTCGCCGGGATCGAACTGACCGTTGCAGTTGGCGTCTAAGCGGGCTTGGTAGGTGAAGCCCCCACCGCTTTGGCTGAGGGTGACGGTCCCCAGCGTGCCGGGGCGGTAGAGGTGGCTGTAGGTGATGGTGCCGGGGCTTGGGGCCTGGCCGGAGCCGGGGGGGTAGAGGCGGCTCTCGCGCACCAAGCCGAAGTTGTATCCGGCGTAGTTCTGGCCCACCGCGTAGGCCAAGGTGCGCTGCCGGGCGGCGGGGTCAGCCAAGCTCGAGGCCGAGCTGACGCTCGAGCCACCGACGTTGCTGCCGGTGGCCGGGCTTTGCGGGTGCGAGAGGGTCACGTTGCCCGTGCTGAAGAGGCTGGCCGGGAGCCACAGGGTGTAGTCGCCCGAGGTATCGGTGAGAGCGGTGCGAGCGTTGCTGCCCTGGGTGGCGGTCACCGTTACGCCCGACACGCCGCGTTCGCCCCCGTCTTGTACAGCGTTGTTGGCGGTACCTCCCGCCTCGCCGTCGTCGTAGAAGACCCGCCCGCTGACCCGGCTGCCGTTGAAAAGGCCGAAGTCTTGGCCGCCGATGCTCGAGGTGCTTACGCTAAGGCTGCGGCTTCCCGCGGGGTTCACGAACAGCCAGCCTGCAGGGGGGGTAGGGGTGGTGTCTGAGGTGGAGGGGTTATCGTCGAGGATCAGCGTGTAGCTTCCGGGGAGGATGTTGGTAAAGCTGTAAGTGCCCGTGCCCGGGCTCACGGTTTGCACTGCTACTGCGCTGCTCCCCTGGATCAGCTTGACGTAGACCGTAGGTGCCCCGCTCCAATCCTCCGATGGTTCGCGCACCCCGTTGGGCTGGAGATCCTGGTAAACCCGCCCTGAAACGCTAAAGCCTCCCACCTGGGTGCTGGCGCTCGCGGTGTTGTCAGCGGGGTTGGTGTCGCCGTAGCCCGTGGGCGGATAGGCCGAGGCGGTGTTGGTGAGGGTCTGCCCCGCGGCGCTGGGGCTTACTGTGCCGTTAATGGTGAAGGTAACGCTACTGCTGAGGGGAAGGTTGAGGGTGGTACTGATGGCGTTGCCGCTACCCGAAGCGCTCGCGCAACTCGCCCCGCCAGAGCCCGTGCAACTCCAACTGACCCCGGTGATCGCCGCGGGCACGTTGTCGCTGAAGCTGGCGCCCACCAGCGGGTTGATGCCCACGTTGCTTACCGTGACGCTGTAGCTGATGCTTCCGCCGGGCGCGGCGGTGGCCGGGCCGGTCTTCGTCACCTTCAAGTCGGCTGGGGCAGTGAGGGTGGTGATGGATAGGTTGCGCACCTCGTGGTAGTTGGTTGAGCCCCCGGTGGATCCGGCGAAGCCGATCTTGAGCGTGGCTGGTGGTGGGCTGGGCATGGTGTAAGGGCCTAGCACCTGGGTGAGCGCTCCGCTTTGGCTGGTGGCCAGGTACACTGTGATCTGGTATACCCCGGCCACCGGCAGGAGTTCCACCCGCGCTTTGCGGTAGTAGGCCG
This sequence comes from Meiothermus sp., assembly GCA_035760705.1. Taxonomy (GTDB): domain Bacteria; phylum Deinococcota; class Deinococci; order Deinococcales; family Thermaceae; genus Allomeiothermus. The sequence goes on from DASTSL010000117.1 coordinate 2,796, forward strand.
AGGGGCTTGGGCGGGCGGAAGTAAAGGTTTCGTAGTCGATGCTGGTGTTCCCCCCGAGCCGGTTGGCGGTCCCGGTGAGGTAGGCGTAGCCAGTGTTTCCGTTGCCGGGGCCGCGGATGGCCACCGAGTCGGGCCGCTGGACAGGGCCGCCGTTGGGGCAGCGGTCATTGGGGTTAGAGAAGTTGCCCCATTCGTCGAAGGCGATCCCTACGTAAGCGTTGCTGAGCCCCCCGACCGGGCTCGAGCTATACCCCTGACAGTAACCGAGCCCCCCGCCGAAGTCGCCGATCTGGAAGTTGGTGGTCGCCCCATCGAAAAGGAAGACCGAGAGGCCGTCGGCCCCCAGGGTGCCCCCGGTGCCTCCCCAGGCTAGGAAGTCGAAGTCGAGCCGCACCCCCAGGGTCGAGGGGAAGGCTACGTTGTAGTAGGCGTAACCCTTTTGGTTTTGTATGTTCGTGGTCAGTCGCAGCCAGCCCTGGCCTGCTGAGTCGCCGTTACCGGAGGTCAGATAGGCATTGCCACCGATCACCCACCCCGGAGCAGCGCTATTCATGAAGCTCTCGCTGATGGGAAACTGGGCCATGGCCAGGCTACCAAGCAGGATTGCGAGGAGAAAGAGACCACGCTTCATCGGCTCCCCCCGAAAACGTCTAGGCGCACGTAGAACCCTTCGCGCAGGGTGAGCCCGCTCCCGAAGTTGTATCCCGCCACCACCCATAGGCCCTCCAGCAGGCGGTAGCTGCCCTCGAGTCCCCAGGCCCAGGCGGCGGCCCCCAGGGCCGGGGTGAAGGTGTGGTAAAGGGCCCCGCCTATTCCGAAGTTCTGGCCCAGATAGTAAGTAGCGCCCAGCCCGAGCTGGTAGGTGTTGCTCGCCCTGTCGTCGGGTTTGATCCGGTAAGCGAAGCTGGGGCGGAGTTGGAAGGGGGGCGCGGGGTGGTAGATGAGGGCGGCCTCGCCCTCCAGCGTCCGCTCGGTGCCGCTCAGCAGCCGGTGGTAGGTGAGCAGGGTCACGTCGCTGCCCCGCAGGGCGTAGGCCAGGGTGAATTTGCCCTCGGCGGTGGGCAGCACCTGGTAGGTGGCATCCAGCGAGAGCGACTGGTAGTCCCAGGTACCCACCACCCCGCCCCGCAAGGTGAGCTTGGCCTGGCCGTTCTGGAAGGCTACCTCGGTTCCGGCGGTGGCGTTCAGGCCCTCGCTCTGGTAGCGGGCTGCCAGGCCGAAGGCGCTCTGGTCGGCGCCGGTGGAGAGGCTGCGCTCGTACCCGGCGTTCAGGTTGAGGTTCCATTTTTCGTCTAGCGGGAGGGGGGCCTCGAGGCCCAGCCGGGCCCGGTTCCCCTCGCCGGAAGCATTGGGGAGCTGGTAGGAGAGGGCCAGATTGGCGCTCCCCAGCTTCTGTTTGAGCCCCACCGAACCCGCCAGGTCGTTGCCCCAGACGTAGCTGAGGCCGGCCTCGGCGTCGAGGTTGGGGTTGAGCGGGTAACGGGCGTCTAGACGGCTCACGGCCTGCTGCATGAGGCTGAAGGGCTGGGTGTGGGTGAGCTGGAGGCTGGCCCCTCCCTGCTCGTAGCGGCCCCGTAAGAGAGCTCCCAGGCTCCGGGTCTCCCAGGTGTAGGCCAGACCGCCGCCCACGGTAAAGGCCGGGCTCAGGGCCTGCTCGTAGAGGAGGGCGGTCTGGTTCTGCTGGTCGCCCCGGTGCTCCAGGGCCACTTTGCTTTGCTCGCCCAGGGCGGCGGCTATCCGGGCGCTGCCCTGCACCTTGCCGTCCACGCTGAGGTCGGCCTGGCCCTCCAAGTTCCCCTGCTGGAAGCGGCTTTCCAGCCCCCAGCGGCTCCCCTGATCGTAGCTGTAGCGGGCCCGCACGCTGAAGTTGGTCACCTCGTAGCCCACCTGGGCTCCCCACTGCAGCCGGTCGAGCTGGGCCAGCCCCAGGCCGAACTTCCAGTTGCCGCTCTTGTACTCGAGCCCCACCCCCAAACCGATCCGGTCGCGGGGGGTGTTTGTCGGGGCGTAGCTGACGCGCAGACGTACCGGCTGGAAGTCGGGAGTGGAGGGCCAGAGCGGTTTGGCGAGGGCCAGGGTCCCGCTCGGGTAATCCAGCGTGTAGTCGCGGAGGCGCTCCAGAACGGTCTCTTTCTGGCCCTCCAGCAGCACCACATTTTCGCTTCCCGCCAGCACCGGCTCGCCGATGGGATAGATCCGGGTCCCGTCGGGGGTGATCTCCCGGGTCAGGGTCGTGCCGGGCAGCAGCGCGGCGAAGCCCTTCACGCTGAGGTCGCCCCGGGTCTCACCGCGCAGGGCGGTGGCCGCGGGCAGGTTGTTCACCCCCGGCAGGCTCAAGCCGTCGGCGTAGTAGCCGAGGCTGAAACCGGGTTCGTCGTAGCGCAGGGCCAGGGGATCATCCGAGCGCAGGGCGGGTTTGGCTTCCTGCCCCGAGCCCAGCAGGGGGAATCGCCCGGTGGGGTCTACCTGGTGGCCCAGGCCGCTGTCCAGTTGGGGGCGCCCCTGGTCGAAGCCCAGCGCGGCGTCGAGCGCCCCTTGCAGGGTTCCCTGGCCGAGGGGCAGCTCGAGGTAGCCCCGCGCGTTGCCGAAAGCTTCCACCGCCGCTCCCAGCCGCACGCCGATGCTGCCTTGGTACTGATAGAGTGCGGCCCGGCTTCCCGGCACGAAAAACTCGGCAGTGGTTTGCAGGTCGTTGTAGGTCAGCTCGAGCCGCACCGTTCCGGGGGTGGTGCGGGGTTTGAGCCGCAGCGTGGCCCGCCCATCCTTGAGGAGCACCTGATACCCCGACTCGCCGGGGAAGGCGTCGGGCTCGAGCGGTTCCGCCCCCGCCGTGGCCACCGTGAGCGGGCCGAAGCCCGAGGGCAGGCCCAGCGCGTCCAGGGCCAGCAATTCGAACTCGAGCGGGTTGCGCCCGTCGGCCAGGAGCTTCAAGGGGCGGGCCAAAAGCCGCGCCGGGGCCCCGGCCAAGAAGACCTCCACCCGGTCGCGCAGGTCTGCGACTTGCAACTCGAGCAGGTTCGGCCCCGGCTTCAGCGGCAGGCCGTAGAACTCGAGCCGCTGCACGCGGGTGGACTCGTTGTACTCGGCCTTGCCCAGCGATTGGGCGGTGACTGCTTCACCGTTCAGCCGCAGCTCGGGGTTGAGCCCCAGGGGCAGCTCGAGGATGGCCCGGATCCGGTCGTCGCGGAACACCGTGCCCGGCTGGGGCTCGCGGATCAGCCCCTGACGCTCCCCGGCCTGCAAGGGTCGGGCCTTCTCGGCCTGGGTGAAGGGAATTTCGCCTTTCAGGAAGACCTCGCGGTCGCCGGTGCGCAGGGTCAGGGTGGGTTCTTCGAGCGCCCCCAGCGCGTCGCGGTGGCGCAGGGTGTAGGCCAGGGTCCCGCTGGGTTGCCCCGGGAGTTCCCAGTACAGCCGCCCCTCGGCGTCCACCTTGGGGTCGGGGAAGGGGAGCCCGTCCAGGCGGCTCGAGCCCGGTTCGTAGGCGACTCCCTGGGGCGGGCGCTGGGTGATGAGCAGCCGCCCGGGCAGCGGCATGGCCGCAGGCGCTCGGGCGCCTAACCTATCGCCCTGGCCGCCCAGGCTAAAGGGTAGCTCGACCGTGGAGCGCCGGACCGGCTCGAGCACCGGCTTCACGGTGAGCACGGCCTTGGCGGGCGGGCTGGCCGGGGTGTTGCCCAGCCAGACACTCGCCTGGTTTTCCAGTTCCCCCAGCCGGTCAGGCCGGGCGGGGAAGCGGAGTTCTTGGGTCTCGCCGGGTTGGAGGGTCAGCTCGAGCGCGGTAGCCTCGAGGCCCAGGCCCACCGCCGGGCTCTCGCGCAGGTTCAGGGTGAGGGGGCGAGCCAGCGGGTTCCTGACTTGGACCTTGAAGATGGCTTCGTTGCCGTCCACCACCACCCCTGGCTCCACGGTCTTCTCGAGCCCCACCAGGCGGCGGCGTAGGGGGTCTTGGGCTTCCAGGTTTCCCCCGTCCGAGTTCAGGATCGCCCGGAATTGCCCCTCCCCCTCGGGGCCGAAGACGACCCGCACCCGGTAGGTGTGGCCCTGGGTCTGGCCGGGCTCGAGCCGACCCTGCCAGCGGGGGTTCTCCAAAGCTTCGACGTTCTCGGGGGGGGTGTCGCTGAGGATGTAGGTGAGGGGGGCCAGCCCCTGGTTCTCAACCTTCAGCGTGACCGTGAGTTCCTCGCCGGGGACCGCCTCGCTGAACTCGAGACTACGGGTCAGGGCGGCGCGTGGGCGCAGTACCCGGACTTCCGCGCTCGACTCGGTTCCGTCGACGAGGCGGGCGGTATTGGTCAGCGTGTCCGCCGCTTCCGGGGTGACGCGGCCCTCGAGTTCGTGGGTCCAGGTCTGGCCCGGCTCGAGCCGCAGGGTTTCGCGTAAGGGAGTCATCTCGAGACCCACCGGCGGCACATCCTCCACCACCGTCTCCCCGGCCAGGTCGCCGGTGTTGCTGATGGTGATGCGGTAAGAAACGGTCTCCCCGACGGCGGCGCGGGGTTTTAAGGCTTCCTTGCGCAGGGTGAAGATGGCGGGTTGCCGAACCATCACCTGGGCGGTTTGAGCCAGGTTCCAGGGGGATAGCCGGGCTTCGGGGGTGAAGGTCCCGCGCTCCTTGGCCCGTACCCGCACGACGAGCGCGACGCTCCGGCTGGCCGAGATTGGCGAGGTGAGGCGGGTGACGGAGAGGGCTTCCAACCCGGCGGGCAGGGCCAGCTCGAGGTCGGCGGGGAGGAAATCGCTGAAGGTGGTGCGGGCGCTGAGCGTGAGGGTGGCCTCCTGCCCGACTTGGAGGGTGACTTCTCGGGGCTCGAGGCTCAGGCCGACCTGCGGCCTGAGCCGGTAGGTGAGGCTGTGGGTTTCGCCTGCGCGCAGGGTCACCTGCTGGGGCCCCTCGACCACCGCTCCAGGGACCTCAGCTTTTACCCGGTAGTCGCCGGGCTCGAGTTCGAGCCTGGCCGAACCGCCGCTCAGCTGCACGGCCTGATCGCCCACCCGCAGGCTGAGGTCATAAGGGACTTCGCCCTCCGGCAGCACCAGCACGGCCTGGATTTCCAGGGCGCCCTTGGCCGGGGTCAGTTCGGGTTTGGGTGGCCCTTGCAGCACGAAGCGCACCGTGCCCCCGGGGAAGCCCACCTGGGCCTTGCCCACCCCCACCACCCGGCCCCCGCTGACCTCGGTGCGGACGAAGCGGTAGCCGTCGGGGAGGGGGCCCAGCATGACGACCCGCACCGCGTCGCCCTCGAGCGTGTAGGGGGCCTCCACCGGCTGGCCCTCGGTGTCCACCACCTCCACCCGCACCGGGCCGGGGTCCTGTGGCACCAGCGTGCCGTCGGGGGTGATGAGCACCCACTGGCTAAACTGCAAGCCGATGGTGTTGGAGTACTGCTTGGCCTGGGGGCCGGGCCGGGCCAGGATGGTGTAGCGCCCCGGGCGCTCGATCTGGAAGTAGACCCACTCCCGATCCCCCGACACCGGCAGCACCGAGAGGCTGCCATCGGGGTTCTTGAGGCGTAGCTCGAGCTCCTTGGGGCCGTCGCCGTCGTAGATGCCGACCCGTAAGCCCTTCTCGTCATGCACCTCGAGGGTATAGACCTCCTGGAAGTCGCGGGCCTGCATCCACACGTTGCGGGTTAGACGGATGTCCTTGAGCTGGAGGGTGGGGTTGAGGGCGATGGTGATCGCGTCTGGGTCCTGGGATGCGACCCGCAGCCGGAAGGCGTTTTTGCCGAAGCCCTGAAAGCTCGAGAGAAAGACGTACTCCCCGGGCTCGAGGGTTCCCGCGTAGAAGCGTTCCCAGCGGTGAGACTCGAGGCCGTAGGTCTTGCGGGCCAGCACCCGCCCCTGCTGGAAGTAAGCGAAGCTATAGCTGGCCGAGAGCGGCCCCCGCCCATGGTCGTAGCGCTCGTCGCCAAGTTCCTGGGCTTTGCGCAGGGCCGAGCGATAGTCTTTTGGGTCGAAGCCGGGCGAGTATAGCCATAACTCGACCCGGGTGGGTTTGCTTACCAAGAGCCGGGCCTCATAGCGGTTGGTCTCCCAGTCCAGTTGGTCGCCGGGCACGATGCCCACCAGGTCCACCGCTTGGCTCGCGGCGGGTACGCCGGGGGCTTGGGGAGGAAGGTCACGCTGGGCGAAAGCAAAGCTAAGAACCGATAGACATAGCGCGACCAAGAGGAATGTGGTACGTCTTACGTTGCGCGTCTTACGCCATGCGCAGAACGTTTTGACGTTCGACGTTTTCACGGATACCTCCACCGCGCCTGCGGGTCGGTCAGCACACCCTGGGTCACGTCGTAGGTCAGGGTCTGCTCGCCCTCGAGCACCTGGAGCCGGAAGATCTGCTCCCCGCCACCCGCCAGCGGGTCGGTGACGGTGAGGTCGGGCAGGGGTTCGCGGGTCTCGAGCTTAAGCACCACCCGGTAGCCTTGGGGCAAGGGAATGAGCCGTTTTTCGATCCGCAGGGGGCCGAACTCGAGCACCGTGCTGCGGGTCGCGGTGATGGTGCCCTGAGGGGCCTCGAGCGGAAAGTCGCTGGCGGTGAGGCCCTGCACGGTAGCCCGGTGGCGGTAGCCCTCGCCGCTGGCCTCGGGGTGGGGGAGCGGGGGGAAGGGGGCTGAGACCGGGTCGAGCATGACCGTCCAGACCCCGGGCTGGAGGTCGCGGAAGGCGTAGCGCCCCTCAGCGTCGGTGAGCACCTGCCAGCCGTTGCCCAGGATCACCCGGGCTCCGGGCAGGGCTAGGTCGAGCCCCCGGGTATAGTGTCCGTCACGGTTAACATCCAGATACACGCGCCCCACCAGCGTACTGCCGGGGGTGAAGATTCCCGGTTCGAGTTGCACCTGGGCCTGGCTCTTGGCGCTGGCCACCGCCGTCCCCGAGCCGGTGCTGCCGAAAGCCTGGGCGGTGTTCACCAGCCGCTCGGGGGCTCCCGGAAGTACCCGCAACTGGTAAGTCAGGCAGCGGCGTTCCTCGGCCCCCAACCGGACCCCCTGCCAGATTAGATTGCCGTTTTGCAGGGTGGGCTCGAGCCCCACCCCAGCGCCGGTGCAGCCTGCCCCGGGGCCGAAGAGCCGGGCCGAGCCGGGGACGTACTGGGTCCCGGCGGGCGGGGCGTCCACCAGCCGCACCTCGAAGACCGCGGTGCTGGGATTGGTGACCTCGAGCCGATAGGTGAGCCGGTCACCATAGCTGGCCGTAGGGTGGCCCACCGATTTTTGCAACAGCAGGCTGGCCGTTTGGACCCGGCTCTGCACGGTGTTGGAGGTGAGCGGGCTGGGGGTCAGGGTAGAGGTCAGGCTGAAGCGGTTGAGGATCAGGGTGTCGTCGGGGGTTCCCGGGCGCACCCGGGCCCGCAGGGTGAGCGTGCGGGTGCTGCCCGAGGGCAGATCGCCCAGGTCCCATTCCACCTGCCGGGTAGCGGGGTCAAAGGTTCCCCCCTCCGAGGCCGAGACGAACTCGAGCGCCGGATCCAAGCGGTCCAGCACCCGCACGCCGGGGAGATTGCTCAGGGTGTTCTCCAGGCGCAGGGTGTAGGTGAGCAGGGTCCCCGCCACCACTAGCCCAGAAGGGCTCACGCTCTTGCCCAGGAGCAGCCCGGTGGGATCGAGCACGGCCAGCACCCGGTCCTGGGTACGGTTGGCCTTGCCGGTGGTCACGGAGGTGGCGGACAGCTCTACGGTGAACCCCGCGAGCACCGTGTCCACCCGCAAGCAGTAGCGGAAGTCCCGGCGGGCTCCAGCCGCCACCGGCAGCGGGTCGGGCAAAGGAGAGCCGCTCGGGCTCTGGAAGCTGCCGCTCACCCCGGCGGGCAGCCCGGAAGCTTGCAGGGTGTAGAGGTCGGCGGTGTTTCCGACGTTCTCCAGGGTGTGGGCGAAGCAGTAGGTCTGCCCGGCCACCAGGTTGGCCGTCTGCTGGTCGTTGACGCTCCCCTCGCCGCCGGGGAGCGCCCGGGGGTTGCCCGAAGGCCCCAGGTGATGGGCGTAATCGCTGAGCAACTCGAGCGCGGCCTCGCTCCAGGCCGGTCCCCCCTCTCCGGCGGCCTCGGCCCGGTTGGTGCGGATACCTGGGGTGGCGGCCCCGGCTCGCACCCGGAAGGAGAGGCGGGCTTCCTCCCCGGCCTCGAGCTTGGGCAGCACCAGCCGCACCCCCCGTACGCTGGCCGGTTCGCTGGTAGTCCAGGTGGTGCCGTCGGCGGTGTACTCGAGTTGCCCCTTGACCGCCTGAGCCGAACCCCCCACGTAGTCCAGACCGGCTAGTTCGGGGGTATCCAGCCGGTCGGTGAGCACCACCGGGCCCGCTGCGACCTGGTTGCCGGTGTTGCGCAGCACCAGGTCGAAGGTGGCCTCGTCACCGGGGGACAGCCGGGTCGGGCTCACCGCTTTGCCCAGCTGCAAGGCCGGGCCGTTCCCGGCGGTGATGCGGGCATAGTTATCGGCGTCTTGGGCTCCGCTGCAAGTGGCGACCGGGGAGAGGAGCAGATCGCCGTCTGCCGGGCTCGGCAGCGCGACTTCGAGCACCAGCCAGACCTCCTGGCCCGCCGCGAGCGGGAGGCTGCTCACCGGCGGCTCGCCGGGGTCGCGCCGGGCGTTCTGGTTGACGTCCAGGTAGAACCGTACCGCGCTGGGGGAGAAGCTCGAGCTTGCGGCCTGGGCCCAGGAGAGCGTGAAGTCGAAGGGGGCGTTCCCGGCGTTTTGTAGCCGGTAGGGCAGATACACCAGACCCCCCGCCGGGGCCAGAGCCCGCTGGGCCGGGTTGGCCGGGGTACCGCTGGGGGAGACCACCGGCACGCAAATCGCCTGTACCACGGTCTCCACCACGTTGGATAAATAGTTCTGACCCTCCACCGTGGCCGTGGCCTGGTTACGGATCACCGCGCCCGCTGGAGCTGCCCAGGCGAGGCCGACCAGGACGGTCAGGAGGAGGGTCGAAAAAAACTTCATTCCCATTTTTTCAGGGATGCCCCTGCCCCAGTCAATTGACTGGGGCAGGGCTAGAGGGTTTACTGTACCTGGACCCGCAAGGTCAGGGTAATTTTGCCGGATGGGGGCATAGTATCGGCAGCGGTGATGTTGGTATCGCCGTTGGTGTCTACCCCTACGTAGATAACGCTGCCCGCCGGGAGGTTGGTAGGGGCGGTGGTGCTCCAGGTAGTGCCGTTGGTAGAGTAGAGCACCGGGCCTCCGGGAATGGTGGTGGTAGCACTCACCGAGACGAAGGTGGTGTAGGCAGGAAGTGGATCAGAGACCACTACCTTGGTCAGGTTGCCGGTGCCGATGTTCTCGGCCACCACGGTGTAGACGATCTCGTCGCCGGGGAAAGCCTGGGCCGCCGTGCCCGAGCGCACGGTGGCGGTGGAGCCCACGTAGCTCACCGCGCTCTTGCTGAGGCGCAGGTCGCCGCCCACGATGGTGGTGGTGTCGATGACGCTGGCGCTGGCTGTGCCGCTGGCATAGGTGGCGGTGGCGGTAAGGGTAGCGGCCTCGCTGCGGTTGATTGGCTCACCCGCCGGGACGATCACCCGCACCTGCAGGTTGGCCGTAGCCCCGATGGGGAGGGAGAGGCCGCTCACGCTCGAGGTCCAAGTGGTGCCGCCGTCGGTGGAATATTGGTAGGTCCAGCCGTAGGTGCTGGTGTAGGCTGGGATGCTCACCGTGGCCGGTTGGTTGCCGGTGTTGCTCAGGGTATGGGTGTAGACGATGGTGCCGGGGCTAGTCACGGTACCGGAGCGGTTGGGTGTGAAGGAGAAGGTTCGCACCGCGTTCACATCCACTGCCCCCAAGATGGTATCGGAAACGCTACCCAGCGTAGTGCTGGTGGCAGTGAACTGCACGTTGTCGCTGGTTCCAGGGGTCACGTCCACTGGGGTGGCGCTAGTGGGAACGTTGACCACCGCGATGAAGCAGCGTATCTGGTTGGCAGTGATCAAGCCGGTGCTGCTGACGGAGGCAGGTTGCGGGGTATCCATGTTACCGTCGCAGTTGGTATCGGGATAGAAGGCAGCAGTCCAGCTAGCGGGTAGGGTAGCGGTGAGGTTGTAGGTGTCAGGGTTGACCCCGGTATTTTTGACTTCGAAGGGGAACTGCGCGCTACCGCCGGGGTTCACGGGGGGGTTGTAGCCGGGTCGGGTATTGTTGGCTGGGTTGACCGGTTCGCCACCTGCGGTTCCATCGGTGTTGTGGGCGACATCCACGCTGTAACCGGAGACCACCTGGCTCACGCTGTCGGCAGTGGTATCTGCTTTGGAAGCATCACCCGTGCTGGTGGCTTTTAGAGTGAGGCTTACTGCGCTGGTGGTGGTGTAGCTAGCGGATATGGTGCACTGCAGGGCGAAGCTGTAGTCTGCACCAGCGGCTACGGGACCCACTGCTCCGGAGATGGGCGTGCTGAGGTCATCGGCTAGCAGTTGGCAGCTCCAGCCGGCGGGCTGGCCTAAATAGGAGAGGTTGAAGCTATCCGTAGTGTTGCCGGTGTTACGCAAGGTGTGGCGGAAGATTACTGCGCTGCCGCTATAAGCAGAGGTGATGCTCTGGGTATCTCCGCTGCGGGCTACGGTGTAACCACCGGCGGTGTAGGTGCCTGAGGCACTGCCCAGGGGGTTTTGATAAGGGCCTACCAGTACGCTGTAGGCTGCCCCTACGGTGTTGTTAGTGGTGTTAGAGGTAACGGTCTCTCCGGGGTCGTTAGCGTTGCCGTTGCTGTTGGCATCGAACTTTAAGGTGGCGAAGTTGCTGTAGCTGGTGCCGCTGGCGATACCCGCAGGAACCTGAGCCTGGAAGGATAGGGTATAGGAAGCGCCTTGGGGGAAGAAGTTGCCGCTGCCTTCAATCAGCATCCCCACCGCATTGACCCCGGAGGAGGGTTGGGTGGACGTCCAGGAGGTGCCGCCATTGGTAGAGTAAATCAGGGTAACGGTCCCGGCCCCGGCGCTGCCGCTAAGGGAGTTCGCTACGTAGGTGAGGCCACTGGGGATCACATCGGTGATGAGGATGCCGTTACGCGCGGTGCCTAACGTGACCACACTGGTGACCGCACCTGCTGCGCTCCCGCCGGTGTTAGAACCCGAGAGGGTGTAGGTGATGTTCTGACCGGGGGTGACGCTCGAGGTGGGGCTGGCCGACTTGGTGAGGGTAAGGGTAGCCGCGGTGTTGGCGATGACCCGTGACCAGTTGTCGTTGTCGGTAACGCTAGAGTTGCCCTGTGAGGTACCGGCTAGGTTGATGTTGGCGATCTGGCCGTTGGTGGCGCTAGCCGGAACCGTACCTTGCACCACTATGCAAGCTGAGGCCCCTTGGGCCAAGGTGACGCTGGTCACCGTAGGCTCACCCGAATCCGGCTGACCGTTACAGTTGATGTCGCGGACGATGCTTACACCGGTTAGATCGAAGTTATCTGCGATACCTTGAGCAGGGCTCAAGAGGATGGCGTCGCTACCGTTTCCAGTGTTGCTCACCGTGTAGGCCAAGTAAACCGGGGCTCCGGGCAGCGCGGTGCGAATCTGGCCGGGGGCGGTCAGGTTGGCCTCGGTGGCCGGGGAGCCCGAGTGGGTGCTGTTGGGGGTGATGGTGAAGCTGTAGACCTGTTGTACCACCGTCACCACCAGGTTGGAGGTGGTGCTACGGGGCTGGTTGGCCGAGTCTATGTAGGTGGCCGAGGCTTGGTTTTGGATGCTGGTGCCGGCGGGGGTTTGGGCGATGGCCAGGCCCAGCCATAAAACCAGCAGTAGGCTGAGTATTCCGCTAAATCTCTTCATAGGTCTCCTTGGATCCACTGGGGTAACCTACCCTAACGCACGATGGTGCGTAGCTTGAGCAGGACTTTTTCCTTAGGGGCCAGCTCGGGCAACACCCAGCGGGCGTGGGTGTACTCTTCGGGCTTGACCTCGACTTCTTTCTCGAGTTCTTTGCCGTTCTCGTTCACTTTGACCTTGCGTTTGAGCGGCGGGAGGCCGTAAGTCTGACCCCCGTCATAGGAGAAGAGCGGGAGCAGGCGGGTGTTTCCCCGCTCGAGCGCTAGCGCACTCCCCTCTAGGTAGCGGGTTTCCTTGGGGATGGGGATCACCAAGACCACCTGGCGCAGCGGGCGTTCGGTGGTGTTCTCGGCCTCGAGCCGCCACTCCACAAGATCCCCCGGTCTTACGCTCAGGGCTGGCTGGAAGGTCTCGCTGACTTGTCCGTTTTTGTTTTCCTGGACTACCCGCACCGAGGTCAGCGTGAGCTTCACTGCGTCCGCCGCCAGGGCGAGGCCCGAAGCCAGCACCCCCAGGACCAGCACGCCTATGGTCAACAGCACCCTCCTGATTTTTGTTTTCGATCGCTTGTTCAACTCCACCTCCGCGAGATTTACGTTTGCCCGACCTGCTTTCGCCTGCCTCGAAACCCCCTAGGGGTTTCTTCGCCAACCTAGATTAAGCCAAATCTATAAACCCTGTTTATGCACTTAAAAGCCTCCCGGTTACATTTGAGGCTTGGGTATCGAGGATATCCGAGGCTTGAATTTTTTCCGACGATAAGTCGGTGGCCGCACGTATCTCACCCTGCCGCGCGAACACAATTGGGGTATGCGATACGAGCGCTTCGTGGAGCTAGCCCGAGCCCTTTGGGAGGAAGTCCCTGCCGAATTCAAGCGGGGCCTCCAGGGGCTGCACATCCTGGAACAAGCAAAACCCGAGCCCGGTCTCGCGGAAGTCTGGCGCCTGGGGGAGTACCTGGACCCCGGCTTCCCCTCGGTGCTGGGGGGAAATCCCGGTCTGGGCCGCCACATCGTGCTCTACTATGGCTCGTTTGCTGCGATTGCCCGAGAAGACCGCGAATTCGACTGGGAAGCTGAGATCTGGGAAACCCTGCTGCACGAACTGCGCCATCACGTCGAGTCGCTGGCCTGGCGCGACGATCTGGTGGAGGAAGACCTCGAGACCCTGCGTGCGTACCGGAAAGACCGCGACGCACCCTGAACCAGGGATAGCCCCTGCGCTTTTTGCGCAGCAAAACGACTCTGACCCCTCATCCATTCTCTGGCGAGGGGCCAGACACGCGATTAAGGAGCAGATGCCCCGCTCATCTGATTGGGCCTAGCGCGGAATCTGCAACTTCTGCCCCACCCGGATCAGGTCGGGGTCTTGGATATTGTTGGCTTTGGCGATCTTCATGTAGCTTTCGCGGCTGCCATCGCCGTAGAACTTGAGCGCGATCTCCGAGAGGGTGTCGCCGGGCTGAACCGTGTACCACTCGTCGGGCACATTGACATAGCCCTTTTGCTCGGCGGCGTATTTGGCCTTGGCTCCCTCGCGGATTTGTAAACCGCTGGTGTCCACCTCAGCAGCCCCGGCTCCTTGGGCGAGCTGCACCGCCAGGTTAAACTCGTGCTGGCTGTCCACCGCGCCCCGCAACATCACGCCGGTGCCTTTTTGCAACACGTCAATAGGGTCATCTTTGAGTTCGCCGTTGGCCTCGAGCGCGGCCAGCACCTTTTTGGCCAGCGCACTACTCTCGGTGGCCCGGCGCACCTCTTCTTCGGCTTTGGCGATGTCCGCGTCGGAGACCTCCTGTTGGGCCACGATCACCCCGCTGGTGTCCACCGATTTGATCCCCTTGACCCCCCCGACTGCCGCCTCGATGGCCCGCAGGTAGTTCTTGTTGGGGACCGCCCCGCTCACCGAGAGGACCCCGTTCTGCTCGCTGACCCGCAGCCCCAGCCCCTGGAATACGTTCATGCTGTCGATGGCTTCCTGGGCTCTTTGCGCGATCGATTTACCAAATGGCCACATACCCTTACCTCCGTATCCTCAATCTGGACGTAGGAATCGACGTAAAGCGTAGCCTAATGCCCCCGGACGAGCCCCGATAGGGCAACCCGTCCCTTGACGTGAGCGGTTTGCAGGTTGCTTGGCCGATTTCAAGGGGGGTAACTCCGCCATCCCTATCCCCGGCCATGAACCACGACCACCGCTCTAACGTCTCAATTCAGCCCAACTCCACCGAGGAGAGGTCCCCCAGCACCAGCTTGTGGGCCTTGGGCAGACCGTCGCGGCTGGTGACCCGGGCCCCCACCCCCAGGATGCTCTCGTGCAGCCGCAAGGGTACGTTCTCGACCACCGCGCCATCCTCGAGGATCGAGAACTCCACCTCGGCCCCGCGCACCACCGCCCCCGGCCCCACCGAGGTAAAAGGCCCGATGTAAGCCCCGTCCACGATGGCCCCGCTGGCAATCATCACCGGCCCCAGGATGGTGGACTCGCGCACCACCGCCCCTTCTTCGATCACCACCCGCCCGGTGATCTTGCTCTCCCAGACCTGGCCTTTGGTCTCCGGTTGCATCTCCACCAAAAGCAGCCGGTTGGCGTCCAGGAGGTCGTTGGGCCGCCCGGTGTCCTTCCACCAGCCCTCCACCTCCGCGCCCAGCACCGGAGAGCCCTTGTCCAAAAGCCCCTGGATGGCGTCGGTGATCTCGTACTCGCCGCGGGCGCTGGGGTTGAGGTCGGCGATGATGGGGTGGATCTCCGGGCCGAACACGTAGACCCCGGCCACCGCCAGGTCTGAGGGCGGTTCCTTGGGTTTTTCGATGAGCCGCACGATGCGGCCCCCTTCCAAGACCGCTACCCCGAACTGCCGGGGGTCGGGAACCCGCACCAGGGCGATCACCGCCCCTACCCCAGCCCGGTAGCTTGAGACGAAGCGGGTGATCCCCGACTGGAACAGGTTATCCCCCAAATACATCACGAAGGGGCTTTCGCCCAGCCAGTCCCGGGCCACGCTCACCGCGTGGGCCAACCCCCGAGGCTCCTCCTGCACGATATAGCTGAGGCTCACCCCGGGGAAGCCCTCCAGGGCTTGCATAATGTCCTCGCGGTTTTCCGGCGAAACCACCACCCCGATTTGGTCTACCCCGGCTTCGCGCAAGTTCTTCACCGCGAAATAGATAATGGGTTTGCCCGCAACGCGGAAAACGTGTTTGGGGCGTGTATAAGTAAGAGGCCGTAGCCGTGTACCGCGCCCGGCGGCGAGAATCAGTCCTTTCATTCCGATTCCATCTTACCCTGCTTGGGCCCCGGCGGCCCGTAAGGTTTCAAACAACCTCGAGCCCCCGGCTTCTATACGCTATTCGGACCATGCAGCCGAACTCCGCGCGGATCCGGGTGCCCGTAAACGTTTACAACATCTAGCCAGAGGCGTTTACGGCCCGGGCGCTTCGATCATCTAACCGAAGAAAACGTTTATAGTAGAAGCCCGAAAAAAGGCGATGGGGCGGGTTGACAGAACGGCCGGGAAGGCTTACACTGCCCCTACATAAATTTTGTAAGCGATTACGAAAGTGGTCATGGAGCAGCGCCGTGTTCCCACCATCAGCGATGTCGCCCGGCTGGCCGGGGTCTCCACCGGGACAGTGAGCCGGGTGCTGAATCGGCGCTCGGGAGTCCACCCCGAGACCCGCGAGCGGGTGCTGGCGGTGGTCGAGCGGCTCGGCTACGTCCCCATGGCCGCCGCCCGGGAGCTTTCCGGCCACACCGACAAGGTAGGGGTGCTGGTCTCGCCCCGGGTCTGGAAGTACTCGCCTTATTTCATCCTGCTCTACGAATCCCTGAGCGACTCGTTGTGGAACGAGAACTTCAAGCTCGAGGAGATCCTCTTGAACCCAGCCGGCCAACCCATGACCGAGGCCGAGGGGTATATCGTGTTGGGAGCCCACGACCACGACCCCCGGCTGGAGCAGATAGTGCGCCAACACCCCTCCACGGTGCTGGTGGGGGTGCAGCCGGGGATGTTCTGGGTAGCCCCGGACGACCCCGGCGGGGCCTACCGGGCCACCGAGCACCTCATCAAACTGGGGCACCGCGAGATCGCCCATCTTTCGGCAGCCGGCCAGGTAGGCCGCGAGCGTTTTGAGGGCTACCGCCAGGCGCTCGAGGATTACCAGGTTCCCTACCGCCCGGAGCTGGTGTTCGACGGGGCTTTCTCTACCCTGCCGGCTTACCGGGTGGTGCGGCGGGCTTGGGAACAGGGAATACGCTTTAGCGGTTTGTTCGCTGCCTCTGATGAGATGGCCTTGGGGGCGATGGCGGCCCTGGAGGACCTCAACCTGCGCATCCCCCAGGACGTCTCGGTGGTGGGTTTCGACGACCTACCCGACCTGGGCCGCCCCCTCACCACGGTGCGGCAGGAGATCTCCGAGATCGCCCATACGGTGGTGCGGCTTTTGAAGGAGGCCATCTCCCGCGCCCCCCCTCGGGGGGTGCGGGTTCCCGTGCAGCTGGTGGTGCGCGACACCACTGCCCGGAAACGCTAGTTCGCAGCCAAACACGCGCAAGTCGATTTTTCAGCATATACAGGAGGAAGATCATGAAGCGATGGTTCGTAGCAGTTTTGGCGCTGGCAGGTCTCGGTAGTAGCCTGGCTCAGACTACCGTGCGGCTACAAGGCTTTGGGGGGAATGATCCCGCAGTGCTCCAGGGCTTGCTCCGAGAAGTGGTAAATCCGGCCCTGGAGAAAGACAACATCAAGGCCGTCTATGAAGGCGTAGAGGGCGACTATAACGCTACTCTGCTCAATGCGCTCTCGGCAGGCACCGCGGGCGATCTCTTTTATGTGGACGTGTTTCAGTCCGAGCCGATCTTCGCCTCGGGTAAGGTAGAACCCCTGAACAAGTACCTCACCCAGCAAGAGCTGGGCCAGTTCCTACCCAACTTACTCCAGGCTTTCACTCTAAATGGGAAGGTCTACGGAATCCCCAAGGACTTCAATACCCTGGCCATCCAGTACAATAAAGACCTCTTTGACGAGGCCAAGGTGCCCTACCCCAACCAGACCGACACCTGGGACACCTTCAAGGACAAACTGAAGAAAGTCCAGGCTGCGCTGGGCGACGTGGCCGGGGTATGTGTGGTGGCCGACTACGCCCGCATGGGGGCTTTTGCCCACGCCGCCGGCTTCCGGCCCTTCAACGCCCAGGGCAAGACCGTGCTGGACGCCAACTTCCGCCGGGCCTTCGAGTGGTATACGTCCTTAGTTAAGGATGGGGCAGGCAAGTTCGCCCAGGACTTGGGCGAGGGCTGGACTGGTGGTTGCTTTGGCAAAGAGAAGGCCGCAGTGGCCATCGAGGGGGCTTGGATTGGCGGCTTCCTGCGTGATAGTGCTCCCAACCTGAGGTATGGTACGACCTTCTTGCCCTTAGACCCCAAAACTAAGCAGCGCGGCAACTTTATTTTTACCGTATCGTGGAGCCTGAACGCCGCCTCCAAGAACAAGGAAGCAGCCATCAAGGTGCTCAAAGCCCTCACCAGCCCTGAAGCACAGAACTGGGTTCTCGCGCGCGGGTTGGCCCTGCCCAGCCGTACGGCCCTTGCCAATAGTCCCATCTTCCAGCGCACTGGTAAGGAGGCTGAACTCAACCGCACGGTCTTCAACGGCTCCACCAAGATCGGTGGGGTGGTGCTGCCCTATAAGTTCGGCAAATATAATGGGGCCGACTGGATGCGCCCTATCAACGAAGCCCTACAGGCGGTGATCACTGGCAAGAAGAGCGTGGATCAGGCTCTTGCCGATGCCCAAGCCGAGTTAAACCGCCTCGTTCGCTGAAGGTTGCGTTGGCTCTTAGGTAGGCTGCGAGCTTGCTATGGGGCACACGTCCGAGCCGTACCGACGTGTGCCCTTATGGTGCTAAGGGGGGAAAAGATGCCTAGGGCAAAACGTACCGAGCTGCTCTATGCACTGCTATTTATCGCTCCTTTTTTAATTTACCTGCTGGTGTTTCATGGCTTTGCTTTTTTGCGTGCCCTTATCTTTAGCCTGACGGACAAGGATTTGTTCAATACCCCCAGCTTTGTAGGGTTTGCCAACTACGTGTACTTGTTTCGAGACGAGCGTTTTTTGCTGGCCCTGCAACATTCGATCTCCTTCACCGTGGTGGTGACGGTTTTACAGACTTTTTTGGCGTTGGTGATGGCTGCTATTGTCAACCAGAAGATCCGTGGAATTATTTTCTTCCGCACGGTCTACTATCTTCCCAGTATCCTTTCTTCGGCAGCGGTGACGGTCATTGCCATCTGGTTTTTCCAGCGCAACGGCTTTCTCAATTCCATCATTGGTTGGTTGGCTGCTTATCTGCCGCTGATCCTGGCCTTTTTGGGGATCTTTGTGCTGGCCCAGGTTGTCCAGGTGATGTGGGAGCGCTCGAGGGGGCTCCCGGTGGGTATTTTTGACCCTGCGTTGGCCACCCTCTCCTTGCTGGTAGCAATCGCTTTGACCTGGGGGCTTTCGGCTAGCGGTTGGCCCCCCCATCGCGATGTGGCCCCCTTCGAACTGGCTTGGCTTTCCGAGACCCGAAGTTTCCTGGGCATTCCCATCCCGCTTTGGGCCATCATCCTGCTCAATACCTTCACCACTATCCCCACGCTGATGTTGATTTTCCTGGCGGGACTGCAAGATATCCCGCGTAGCGTCTACGAGGCCGCTGCGATTGACGGGGCGACCCCGCTACAGCAATTTTTCCGCATCACCGTACCGATGCTGCGCCCGGTGACATTTTTGGTGGTCACGCTCTCTTTGATCGGAACTTTGCAGATGTTTGATCAGGTGGCCCTCTTGGGCAATGCTTCCTCGCTGGACTCCATCATCACCCTGGCCTACTTCGTGTATAACAACGTTTTCAACTCCAACGTGCCCGGCAACGTGGGAATCGCTTCGGCGGGGGCCTTGTTCCTGGCTTTGCTGACCTTTGCCATCGTGGGGTTGCAGCGGGTATTCGGCATTTCCGAGAAAGGCTACTGAGAGGAGATGAGATGGAAACCCCAATTGTTCGAACCAAACGCTCACTCGATGAGCGTTTTCTGACCCGCCAGCGCTGGGCTAGGGTGGGCTGGGTATATGGGGCCATGTTGGCCCTGATGGTGTTTTTTATCGGACCTTTTTATGTAGCCTTTCTGGGTAGCCTCAAGGACAATCCCCTCGAGTACCCTTTCCGCTACTTCTTCGCCCAACTTCAACCCGCCAACTGGGCAGCAGCCTGGAGGCTGGGTCAGGAGGGAGCAGGCAACCCCTGGACGGGTGGTTTCGCGCCGGGGGCCAAGGTGCCCTTCGAGGTGGCCTACTTCGTACCGCAGGATCAAGAACCCACCCCCCCAACCGTGACGGTGCCCACCCGGCGGGCCGGGGCAGGCCTGAGTGCGGTGCTGGTCGAGGTGCAGGCCTCGCAGTACGCCCAGGTCTCGCCGGTCGAGGAGGTGAGCCGGACCCCCGCCACGGTCGGCGGCGAACCCGGCCAGATCGTGCGGTACCGCTTTACCGTGAGCTACCCCGGCTCGGGGCCCAAAGCTCCCCGTCTTCCCCTCGACGTGGAGGCGCCCCGCACCCAGCGCTTCTACGACGCCACCCTGGACCCCAACCGCTTAGAGCGCCGGGGCCGGGTGGCCAGTTGGGACAGCATCACCCCCGGGTTCTTCGGCTACACCTTCCGCAACTACCTGCGGGTATTCAACGAGGCCCGTAACCCCGATACGCTCGAGAGCCTCTTTTTGCGCTGGACCGCCAACACCTTCTTGGTGGCGATTGCGGCGGTGATCATCAACCTGATCTTCGCCTCGATGGCCGGTTACGCGCTAGCCCGGATGTACCTGCCCGGCAAAAACCTGATCTTCGGGGCGATCATCCTCTTGCTGGCGGTTCCTGCTCAGGTCACCTTTATCTCCAACTACCTGATTCTGCGCGATCTAGGGTTGGTAGGGTCTTTGTGGGGTATGGTCATCTGGATCGGCATCGATATGGCACGGGTCTTCCTGATGAAGCAATTCTTCGAGAGCATCCCCCGCGAGATCGAAGAGGCCGCACTCATCGACGGAGCCAACCCCATCACCACCTTCTTCCGCATCATCCTGCCGATGGCTACCCCGGCTTTGGGAGCCCTCACCATCCTGACCTTCCAGGGAGTGTGGAACGAGTTCTTCAAGGCCACGGTGATCCTCTCGGCGCAGCAAAACAACTACACCCTGCCCCTCGGGCTCAACTTCTTCCGCAGCTCCTACGGGGTGCAGGGTGACTGGGGCGCGATGCTGGCCAGTGCGTTCCTCTCGATGATCCCGGTGGTGATCCTGTTCGTGGTGTTCCAGCGCTACTTTGTCGAGGGGGTTTCGACCAGTGCGGTGAAAGGCTAATAGCCGATCGCGAATAGCTGATAGACCAAAGATTAGAAGCTATCAGCTATTCGCCATGAGCTATCAGCGAGGTTTTCCATGTTGCCACTCAAAGAGGACGATACTTACGCGGTGCTTTCCAACCAGGGCATGGTGGGTGAGCACGGGGAAGGCTTTTACCGCCACGACACCCGCTATCTCTCGCGCTACCGCTGGAACTTACCGGGGTTTAGGCTGTTGGTCTCCGAGACCCCCCGCCCGGATCATCTGGTGCAGCACTGGGGCCTCATCGTGGGACCGGATCAGAAGGTGGGCTTGCGCCGCGAGTTAGTGATGGTGCGGGGGGGCTTCCGCGAGAAGCTCCAGTTCGAGAACACCTCGCTCGAGCCCCACACCCTCGAGCTTTCCCTCGATGCCGCCGCGGACTTCATGGACTTGTTCGAGGCCAGGGGCTGGCGCACCGTGACCCGCAAGGTCGAAGGCTTCTCCTATACCGCCGAGGACGACCTCGAGGTCGCCACCTGGCTGGAAACCCAACCCCCCGCCCCCGAGCGCAAGTGGAGGCTCGAGCTACAGCCCCGCGAGAAGGCCGAGATCACCGTGGAGGCCCGCTTCGAGAGCCCCTTCGACCCCCACGGCACCGCGCTGCCCAGCTACGAGGAGTGGGCCAAGCGCTTTCCCCTGCACCTCTCGAGCGGGTGCAGCCAGCGGGTCTTGGAGCAGGCCATCACCGATTTGCGGGCGCTTCTCTTCTCGCTCCCCGAAGGACTCTACCCGGCGGCGGGCATCCCCTGGTACGTCTGCCCCTTTGGCCGCGACGCCCTGCTCACCGCCTACATGATGCTGCCCTGGGGTGCGGAGGTCGCCAAAGGGGTGCTCGCCTATCTCGCCAAGTACCAGGGCAAGGAGGTAGATCCTTTCCGCGACGAGGCCCCCGGCAAAATCCTCCACGAGGTAAGGCTGGGCGAGCTTTCTCGCACCGGAAAGCTCCCCTTTAGCCGCTACTACGGCACGGTGGACGCTACGCCCCTCTTCGTGATCCTCTTGGAGCGCTACTGGCACGACACCGGGGATCTCGAGTTCGTCCGGCAGCTAAAGCCCAACTGGGAGGCCGCCCTTTCCTGGATGACCACCTACGCCGACCCCGACGGGGACGGGCTCTTGGAGTTTTCTCCCAACGAGAAGGGTCTCACCGTGCAGTCCTGGAAGGACTCGCACGACTCGCAAAGCCACAAAGACGGCTCGCTGGCCAAAGGGGCGCTCACGGTGAGCGAGGTACAGGGCTACGCCTACGCTGCCTACCGGGCTGCCGCTGGGTTCTACCGGGCGTTGGGCCAGCCGGAACAGGCCCCCCACTGGGAAGCCAAGGCCGAGCAGATCAAGGAACTCTTCCACCAGAAGTTCTGGCTCCCTGACTTGAGAACCTACGCTCTGGCCCTGGATGGGGAGAAGAAGCCCCTAGAAGTCCTTTCTTCCAACCCCGGCCATCTACTGTGGAGCGGTATCGTCCCCCCGGAAGTAGCCTCCAAGCTGGTCCAGACCATGTTCTCGGAAGCCCTCTGGAGCGGCTGGGGCCTGCGCACCCTGGGCGCCGGTGAGGTGCGTTACAACCCCCTCTCCTACCACAACGGCTCGGTCTGGCCGCACGACACCGCGATCTTCGCCGGGGGGCTGGCCCGCTACGGTTTCCACCAGGAGGCCCAGAAGGTCGCGGAAGCCCTCTTCCGCCTGGCCTTTACCCAGCACGACCTGCGCCTGCCTGAGTTGGTGGGCGGCTACGAGAAACACGAGGGCGAACCGCCCGTGCCCTACCCGGCGGCCTGCCGCCCGCAAGCCTGGGACGCGGCAGCGGTGGTGTACCTGCTGCGGGTGGTGTGGGGCATGGAGCCTGAGGTGAAGGCCGAGCCACCCAAGGAGGGTTTGCTGAGCCCGGCTTAGCCCATGCCTAAGTATCTCCAGGATAGAAACGGGATAGGTGGAAAAGGGGTAGTTTACCAGGCGCCGCCGCACACCCCGGAATTCACCCTTGCGCTGAACCACCCCACCCTTCTACCCTGGGCGCACTTAGCATTTGGGGGTGAGAGCACAGCGCTCACCAAAGGCGTACCCTGTACCCGGATGAATTAGTGCTGTCGGTGCGGCAGAATCCCCCAAGCGCTCCGCGTCATAGTGCTTGATGCGAAGCATTTGATGCAAAGCATTCGGCACCCTAGTGCCAGTTGCGAAGCATTCAGCACCAAACCCCCGAACCACCGGGATTCCTCGAGACCAACCGAGCCAACCGGTGTAATACTATGGCGAGGGTTCTCATGCGTGTAGCTTTCGTGTCTTCCGAAGCCTTCCCCTTCGCCAAGGTGGGCGGGCTAGCCGACGTGGTGGGTAGCCTGCCGCAAGCTCTGCAAAAGCAAGGGGTCGAGGCCACCATTTTTATCCCCTGGTACTGGGGTCTCGAGGGCTACTACGTGGGTGACGGCTATTTCAACTTCGCCGGGGGACGCGAGAAGTTCGGGATCGGCCACTTGGGGCACGGCGGGGTGCGCTACGTGCTGATAGGGCTCCCGGACTTCGCCCGTGACAAGCCCTACGGCTACGACGATGACTTCCGCCGCTTCGTGCGCTTCCAGATGGCGGTGGCCGAACTGTTGGGGGGCTTCGACCTGGTGCACTGCCACGACTGGCAGGCCGCGCTGCTCCCGCTCTTGCGCAACCTCGGTTGGTTTCGGGGTCGCACCGTCTACACCATCCATAACCTGGCCTACCAGGGCATCTGGGGCTCGCAGGACTTCTACGCCTGGACCGGCCTTCCGGGTGAGACCTACTATGGCGGGGGCCTCGAGCACCGTGGCGCTATCAACCTGATGAAGTGCGGAATCGTGAACGCCGATTCGGTCACCACGGTCTCGCCTCGCTACGCCTGGGAGATCACCACCCCGGAGGGCGGCGAAGGTTTGGACGGCGTGCTGCGCTCGCAGAGGTGGAAGCTACGAGGTATCCTCAACGGGCTCGATACCGAGTACTGGAACCCGGCCACGGATCGTTACCTGAAACATACCTACTCGATAGACGACCTCTCGGGCAAGTACCAGACCCGAGCCGAACTCTTGGCCGAGTTCGGCCTAGAAGACCGCTCGACGATCGGGGTGGTTTCGCGCTTCGCCCACCAAAAAGGCATTGACCTGATCCTCGAGGCGGTGCCGGGGCTGATGGAGTTGGGAGTAAACCTTTTCGTGCTGGGAAGTGGGGAGCCCAACCTCGAGCGCAGCTTTGCCTGGGTGGCCGACCGCCACCGGGGCCGCATCGTCTACGTGCAGGGCTATAACGAGCCCCTGGCCCACCGCATCTACGCTGGGTGCGACGGCTTTCTCATGCCCTCCCGCTTCGAGCCCTGCGGTCTGGCCCAGATGATCGCCATGCGCTATGGCACCCCGCCCATCGTGCGGGCGGTGGGCGGCCTGATAGACACCGTGCAACACTGGGAGACCGGCTTTCTCTTCGAGAGTATGGACGCCGGGGGGGTGTGGTGGGGGGTCAACGAGTTCCTCAAACACCCCGACCGCCAGCAGGTGGCTTTGAACGGGATGCGGCAGGATTTCTCCTGGGAGAAACCCGCCGGGCAGTACCTTGAGCTGTATCGGGGTCTGGTAGCCCATGGTTGAGGAGTTGTTGAAAGCCGGACGTTACGAGGAAGCCCGTCTGCGGCTGCGGGCTGGCGAGGGTAGCGTCCAGGAGGTGGCCAGCTTCGAGGCTTTGCTGGAGCTGCGCGGCGCCCTCCGGGAGAAGCAGTACACCCAAGTGCAGAAGATCCTCGGGCGGGACGCAGATTTGCTGGCCCCCTACCTCGACTTGGCGAGGGTTGGGAGGGCGCTCGAGGCTTTCGAAGGGGAAGACCCTGCCCTAATCCAACCCTACACCGATGACCCTCACCTGGGTGCAGAAGCCTGGGTGGTGCTGGGGGTGCTGCGGATCCGCTCGGGGGATCGAGCCGGGGCTAAGGCCGCTTTCGAGGAAGCTTTGCGCCGTGACGGGGGCCATTACCGGGCCAAGACCAACCTGGGGAATTTGGCGCTCGAGGCCGGACAGGTAGACGAGGCGATCCGCATCTACGAGGAAGTCCTCAAGCAGAACGAGAACTACGGCCACGCTCACCACAACCTGGGGGCGGCTTACCACAAGAAGGGCCAGCTAGATAAATCGGTCTACCACATCAAACGGGCGCAGCGGTTGATGTTTTTGGGGAGAGGCGCAAGCCCCAGCCGTTCATCCCCTCAGGCCCCCCGGCCCCTGCTGAGCAACCTGGGCCAGCGCTGGTGGATATGGCTGATTGTGATCGTGGTGGTGTGGTTTTTGCTTAGGCGCTAAAGATTGCTGCCCTAGCGGTTGCGGCTGGACTTTACCCGGCGCAGGCGTTTGATAGTGTGGCCTTGCACCGGTACGACCGAGATAGTGCCGTCTACCTCGAGCACTGCCGCTGCTACCTCCTGGGGGTTGTCCAGACCGTGTTCGCGCAGGGCGGCCTGGAGTTCTTTTTCGCTCACCCCTTCGCGGCGGAGGGTGTCGGCCATGACCTGTCCGTCCCGGATGAGGAGGGCCGGTTCGCCCTCGAGGCTTTCGCGGAGCTTGGTATTGGCAGCTACCCAACGGTTCGCCAAGAGCAGAATCGCCGCGGCCAGCAGCCCGCCGGTGAGGCTATTATCCGGGCCGATCATGGCGTTTTGCACCGCGTTGGAGAGCAAAAGCAGGGTCAGCAGGTCGAAAGGGGTGAACTGGCCCAGCACCCGTTTGCCGGTGAGCCGCAAAAAGAACAGGATCACCGCGTACACGCTCAGCACCCGTAGTCCGGTGAACAAAATCGTGAGCCCGTCGCCCAGCGCGGCTTGCAGATGAGCTTCCATGCCCTCAAGCTTAAGCCCGTAGGTCTTTGACCATGACCACGTGGGTGGCTTCCCGGCCCAGCCAGGGTTTCCACAGCGGGCTTTTCCACTCGGC
>DASTSL010000118.1:0-5407 GCA_035760705.1 Meiothermus sp.
CCGACGCCCACCCCCGCGCCTGCGGCGACCCAGCCCACCCCGGCCAGCCCCAGTCCTTCCGCCACCCCGACGCCGAGCCCTGCTCCGGCCACGGGGGGCTGGCGGGTGGCGGTAGGGGCTTTCTCCGACCCCGCGAACGCCACCCGCCTGGCGGACTCCCTGCGAGGACAGGGGTACTCGGTGCGGCTCGAGCCCGCAGGTAGCGTGACCCGGGTAGTGGTGGGGCCATTCCCCAGCGAGGAGCGGGCTCGAGCGGTAGCCCAGGGGCTATCCCAGTACGAGACCCGGGTCTACCGAGGGGCTGTCTCGACCAACCCCGTTCCATCTTCGGCGGGCAGCCCCAGCCGTTATCTACAGGTGGGGGCCTTCCGCAACAGCGCCAGCGCCGATGCGCTGGTGTCGCAACTCAAAACCGCCGGTTATCCGGTGGTGCTGGCCCGCGAGGGCGAGTTGATTAGGGTCCGGGTGGGGCCGCTGAGCGAGGATCGTCTCGAGGCAACCAAATCGGGTTTACGTGGGTTGGGCTTATCTCCCTTGGAGGTTCGCTGATGGCTAAGGTTCCGAGCGCCGCAATTTCGCGTTTGGTGACGTATCTGCGCATCCTGGAAGACCTCGAGGCGGCGGGCATCAACCGCACCTCGAGCGAGCAACTGGCCGAGGAAGCCCAAGTTACGGCTTTCCAGGTGCGTAAAGACCTCTCTTACTTTGGCAGCTATGGCACTCGAGGGGTGGGCTACACGGTGCAGATCCTGCGCCGCGAGCTGCGCCAGATCCTGGGGCTCAACCGCCGCTGGGGGCTTTGCATCGTGGGCATGGGCCGGATCGGCCAGGCTTTGGCCGATTACCCCGGCTTTAGCTCGACCTTTGAACTCAAGGGGTTTTTTGATATCGACCCGGCCAAACACCACCTCAGCTTTGGCGGGATCCCGGTGCAGGGGATGGAGGAATTACCCCGTGCGGTAGCCGAGCGCCACATTGAGTTTGGATTAATCGCTGTGCCGGGTGAAATGGCCCAAAGTGTCGCCGATCGTCTGGTAGAATCCGGGGTGAAGGGCATTCTAAACTTCGCTCCCGTCGTGCTAGAAGTGCCCAAGGACGTGGCCGTGGAAAACGTAGACTTCCTGGCCGGTTTGTCGAGGTTGAGCTTCTTTATCCTAAACCCCCGTTGGCGAGAGGAGATGATCGGATGAAAAGACTATATGTCTTAGTGTTAGTAGCAGTAGGTATGTTGTTGTCGGGCTGCGGCAGCTTTGTGACGGGCGGTGCCAGTATCGGCGGACCTACGATCAATGTAGGGGTGCAAAAATTTTCCAAGTTCCCTGATACTACGAAAGGTACCGTGACCATCAAATACGATCTGGTTTTCTCGCTTTTGCCGGGTTCACCCGCGGGCTCGATTGCTTTTGTAAACGCGAGCGGCTCGAAGACCAATGAGTTCATTTTTAACACGGCTTGCCCTCCCTCGGAAACCAACCCCTGCGAGCAGCCCGCTATTTCGTTCGACAACACCTATCCGATAAACGCGGTGGATCCCTTTGTTGCGGTAGCCTATGAGACTTATGGCTTTGCTAACAAGCAGGGCAAGCGGGTAGAGTTGAGCAGCCCGCTCCCGCTTTACTAGCATAGAAAGAGCATAAGCGTCCAGTCCGAGCGGACTGGACGCTGTTATACTTGTGAGGATGAGCGTGAAGGTTGTCACCAGCGATCTCGAGCCCCTCTTGACCGCGTTCGAGGAGCGCCTGCGCGAGTTGGTGCACTCGGACGTGGAGTTTATTCGCTTGATCGAAGATGACCTGGTGACAGCGGGGGGAAAACGGGTTCGACCCCAGCTCGCCTTCTTGGCCTCGAGAGCCCTCGGGGGGGTTCCCCACGAGATGGAGCTGGCCCTGGCGGTCGAGTTGCTGCATTCCACCGCGCTCCTTCACGACGACCTGGTAGACGACGCCGAAACCCGCCGGGGTCACACCGCGGCCTTCCGCAAGTACGGCAACGCGGTCTCGGTGCTGGCGGGTGATTACCTGCTCTCGAGGCTGCTGTATCTGCTCTCGAAAACCGATCAGATGGAATTGGTGTACATGTTCTCCGAGGTGGCCCGCGAACTGGCCGAGGGCGAGGTGCTCCAGTTTCAGATCGCCGCGCTGGGCGACTACTCTTGGGAGGCCTATGAACGCATCATCACCGGCAAGACCGCCTCGCTGATGCGCCTGGCTTGCGAGGGGGCCGCGGTGCTGGGCAACGCCCCAAGCGAGTGGCGAGGGGCGCTCTCGAGCTTCGGCCTCCTCTACGGGCAAGCCTTCCAGATGCGCGACGACTACCTCGACTTGATGGGCTCGCCGGAGAGCTTGGGCAAACCCATCGGGGGGGACGTGCGCGAGGGCAAGCTCACCGCCATCACCCTGCGCTTGCTGGATATCTATCCGCAGGAGACCCTCGAGATCATCCACCGCCGGGGGGCACACCCCGAGGACATCGAGACCTTGCGTAAGCTGGCCCTGGCCTCGGGGGCCCATCAGGAGGTGGTGCAGGCCATCCTCGAGCGGGTGGATCAAGCCATCGCCGCGCTTTCGGTGCTGCCGCCTAGCCCCAGTCGGGAAGCCCTGGAGGCCTTAGCCAAACGTGAGGCCTCGCGTTTAACCTGAGCACCCGATAATTCCTGAACCTCTCACCGGCCTGGTGGAGCCTGAGGGGGCGGGTATTTCCTCGAGGGTCGTCCGGGCTTTTTTTGCGCCGGAGGTCCTCGAGCATTGACTAGTCAAGCCAAGAAACGTCATCAGTTTCTCTGAGCAGATCAATCAAGACGAAAATCGCTCGAGGCCCCGCGCTGGGTGAGGGCGGGGCTTTTTCACCATAGGCCAGCCCCCGAAGCCGGGGATATAATGCCCTGCGGTGATGACATGCTAAGAAACGCCTACCGTCCCCCCGGCGACTCCGGATTGTGGGACCACTTTCTAAAGCGCCTCGAGCGCACCCTGCGGGTGAGCCGGATCCACCCCGAGACCGTCGAATACCTTACCCACCCCCGAAGAACCGTGGAGGTGTCGTTGCCGGTCAAGATGGACGACGGCAAGGTGAGCTTCTTCACCGGTTACCGGGTCGTCCACAACATCACCAAGGGCACGGCTTGCGGCGGGGTGCGCTACCACCCCGGGGTCACCATGGGGCAGACCGCGGGGTTGGCCGCCCTGATGACCCTCAAGGCGGCGGTGTATAACCTCCCCTTTGGCGGTTCGGCAGGGGGGATCATCGTGGACCCCCGAGCCCTCTCCAGCCGCGAACTCGAGCGCCTCACCCGGCGTTACGCCTCCGAACTGGTCGAGGTGATCGGCCCCGAGGAGGATGTGCTGGGCCCCGACGTGGGCACCGACGCCCAGGTGATGGCCTGGTTCATGGACACCTACTCCATGAACACCGGCCAGACCGTGCCGGGGGTGGTCACCGGCAAGCCAGCTACCCTGGGGGGCACGCTGGGTAAAGACGACGCGGGCGGCCAGGGGCTGGTGATCCTGCTCGGCGAACTGGCCCGGCGCCAGGGCTGGCCGCTGGAGGGGGCTACGCTGGCCCTCCAGGGCTTCGGGCAGGTGGGCCAGGCCGTGGCTTCGGCGGCGGCCCGGGCCGGATTCAAGGTGGTAGCGGTCTCCAACAGCCAGGGTGGGATCTACGACCCCCAGGGCCTCGACATAGCCGCGTTGGAGGCTGCCTACACCCAGGACTTCGAGACCCATCACCATCCCCGATACCGGCTCCAGGGGTTGGGCGGGCGGCCCATCAGCAACGACGAGCTCTTGGCCTTGCCGGTGGATTATCTGGTTCCGGCGGCCCTCGAGATGAGCGTCCAGGCCCAGAACGCCGCCAGCATCGGGGCCAAGGCGGTGATCGAAGGGGCCAACGGGGCCGTTACCCCCGAGGCCGAAGCCATCCTGCAGGGGCGGGGGATCACCGTGGTGCCGGACATCCTGGCTGGGGGCGGGGGCTTGGTGGCCAGCTACCTCGAGTGGGTCCAGGACCTCACTATGTTCTTCTGGGAGGAATCCGAGGTGCGCGAGCGCCTGCGCGAGTCGGTGGTGGTGGCCCTGGAAAGCGTTTTGGAGCGCAGCCAGAAATTGGACGGCGACCTGCGCCTGGGAGCCTACAGCGTCGCCGTCGAGCGGGTGAACGAAGCCAGCCGTCTGCGGGGAGTGTACCCATGAGGCAACCGAGCTACGGGATTCGAGCACCGGGGATTCCTCGGCGCTGGAATCGCTGAGCTTTGCCCTGTTTTGGAGTGACCATGAAGAGCGAACCTCTTTCTTACCTATCTAGCGAGAACATCGGCCCCTGGGAGATCTACCTCGAGCAGGTGGACCGGGTGACGCCCTATTTGGGCAAGCTGGCGGTGCTGGTGGACCACCTCAAACGGCCCAAACGCTGTCTGATCGTGGACGTGCCGATCCACCTCGACGACGGCAGCGTAGCCTACTTCGAGGGCTACCGGGTGCATCACAACACCGCGCGGGGCCCGGCCAAGGGCGGGGTGCGCTACCACCCCGATGTGACCCTCTCCGAGGTGATGGCCCTGGCGGCCTGGATGACCATCAAGAACGCCGCGGTGAACCTGCCCTACGGCGGGGGCAAGGGCGGGATCCGGGTAGACCCGCGCAAGCTTTCCCCCTCCGAGATCGAGCGCCTGACCCGGCGCTACACCTCCGAGATCGGCATCATCATCGGCCCCGATAAGGACATCCCGGCCCCCGACATGGGCACCGGGCCCCGCGAGATGGGCTGGATGATGGACACCTACTCGATGAACGTGGGCCGCACCGCATCGGGCGTGGTCACGGGCAAGCCGATCTCGGTGGGCGGTTCGCTGGGCCGCCAGGACGCCACCGGACGCGGGGTGTTCGTGACCGCGGCGGCGGCTGCGGAAAAGATCGGGTTGCCGCTGGAGGGGAGCCGGGTGGTGGTGCAGGGCTTCGGCAATGTGGGGAACGCGGCGGCCCGCATCTTCCACGACGCCGGGGCCAAGGTGGTGGCCCTCTCCGATGTGACCGGGGCGGTGCGCAACGACGCGGGCATTGACCCCTACGAGGTGCTCAAGTGGGTCTCGGTGCACGGGGGGGTGCGCGGCTATCCCGGCGCGGAGGCCATCTCGCCCGCCGAACTCTTCGAGGTCCCCTGCGAGTTCTTCATCCCGGCGGCGCTCGAGAAGCAGATCACCGAGCACAACGCCTGGAAGATCCAGGCCAAGATCATCGCCGAGGGGGCCAACGGCCCCACCACCCCCACCGCCGACGACATCCTGAACGAGCGCGGCATCCTGGTGGTGCCCGACGTGGTGGCCAACGCCGGCGGGGTCACGGTCTCGTACTTCGAGTGGGTGCAGGACTTCAACTCCTACTTCTGGACCGAGGCTGAGATCAACCAGAAGCTC
>DASTSL010000119.1:0-26132 GCA_035760705.1 Meiothermus sp.
TCTATAGCCCAAGTTGAGCTGTGGTGAGGCCAACCTGTGGCCGGCCCGTAGCATATGACGTGGAACCGGTGGGAACAACTCCTCAGGGGCATGTTATTTTTAGGCATCGTGCGGGTTCTGGTGACCTCCCTCAAAGGGGGCGTGGGCAAAACCACGACCTCGGTGCACCTGGCCACCTTCTTCAGCGATCTGGGGCCTACCCTCCTGGTAGACGCCGATCCCGCCCAAGGTGCCCTGACCTGGGCCAATCGGGGCCCGGGGTTCCCCTTCGCCGTCAGCGACCCCGAGGAAGCCAAGCCCAAGCGCTTCGAGTATGTGGTCTACGACACTCGAGCCCAGCCCAAGGCCAAGGCCCTCTTCGAGCTCAGCGAGAAGGCTGACCTGATCGTCGTGCCCACCGCGCCCGGGGCTCTGGCGATGGCGACCCTCGAGCGCCTCTTGCCCGAACTCGGGGCCCACCCCTATCGGGTGCTGGTAACACTGGTTCCGCCTCCACCCTCCCGGGATGGGGAAGCGGCGCTCGAGACCTTGCAAGACCTTCGGCTTCCTTACTTCAAGACCCTGATCCCCCGCTATGCCGCCTTCGAGAAAGCGGTGCTGGCCGGGGTGGCGGTGCGGGAGGTGCGCGACGAACGGGCTCCGCTGGCCTGGGCGAGCTATGCGGCGGTTGGGCGGGAGTTGCTGAAGTCGAGGCGTTAAGCTTCCTCGTAAGCCTTCACAACATCTTCAACAGCTTGTCATACTCCTGGTGCGGGCCAATCCAAAACCAGACGATGGTATTATCTCAGCCCTCAATACACCCAGATCCCGCCAGCCGATGCCTACGCAAACCGAGTAGACGTTGTCCACGCCCGCGACCGCTTTGAACTCGAGCCCTGGGTGTCCGGGGTCCTCCTTCCATAATCGGTAGTTTTTACGCGCGGTGTGCTTGACTCGCTCGGGCAGCTTCGTGAATAAGGCTATAAACTCTTCGTCCAACTCGGAGTTCATAGCTCATCGAAACCTATCTTGTTCTTGCCCTGCCTCGAGCGTTCTAGAGCAGCCTGCGCTGGCTTGGAAAGATCAGGTTGCGGCTGAGACAGGGTTTCCTGCCAGCGAAGCTCCCCCTCGATGCCCTCGAGAAGCTATAACCCTAACTCGTCTTGGAGTTCTTGAGGCAGCTTCTGTGCTTCTTCGATGGCTTTCTCGAGCAATCGGGTCATGGATTTAGTGTAACAGAGGGCTCGGGGGCAAACATAAGGTGCGCAGAGCGTACCCTACCCTCTCTACCTGATAAACCTATAGCTACTCAAACCGAGGCCGCCAGAATCCCGGCTGCGGTTGGTTCACAGGACGGCGATAACTCTTTAGACGAGAAGGGTTGCTCAGGATATACGCATAGGCGTCTGCTCGTGCGTCCCATCGACAGTCCACCACCTCGACCGATCCCACGATCAAGCCGCTGGGTAGATCGCTAGGTTCGCATCCCAACTTGTGCCACTCCATCGGTGCGTATGCCGGGGTCAGACTAACGTAGAGATAGACTCGTTCGCGGATGTGGGTTAGCCGCGAACGGTACTCCCTAGTCTTCTCCTCTCTCAAAATCAATTCAACCCAGGGTTGGCGAACGCTGAGCGCTCGAACGATGCTTGGCCTTTCTACTTCGCGTACTCCACCGCCCGGCTCTCCCGCACGACTGTCACCTGCACCTGCCCCGGATAGTTCATGTCGCGCTCGATGCGCCCGGCGATTTCTCGAGCCAGCAAGGTCGCCTTGGAGTCGTTGATCTTGTCGGGTTTGACGATGACCCGCACCTCGCGCCCAGCCTGCACGGCGAAGGCGTTGTCCACCCCAGGGAAGCTGAGGGCGATGCGCTCGAGCTGCTCGAGCCGCTGGATGTACTCCTCCAGGGATTCGCGCCGGGCTCCCGGACGGGCCGCGCTGATGGCGTCGGCGGCGGCGGCCAGCACCGAGTAGAGGGTCTCGGCGTTTTCGGGGTCGTGGTGGTGGGCGATGGCGTCAATCACTTCCTTGGGCTCGCCAAAGCGGTTCGCCAGGGTAATGCCGATCTCGACGTGGGTTCCTTCGATCTCGCGATCTACCGACTTCCCCAGGTCGTGCAAGAGCCCTGCCCGGCGGCCCATGGCGGCATCCAGGCCCAGCTCGGCGGCCATGATCCCGGTGAGGTGGGCCACCTGAACCGAGTGCTTGAGCACGTTCTGACCGTAGCTCGAGCGGAAGTGCAACCGACCGAGAAGCTGAACCAAGCCGGGCTTGAGGCCTACCACCCCGGCCTCGAGGGCGGCCTCCTCGCCCCGCTCATAGATGTAGGTCTTCATCTCGTTCTTGGCCTTCTCCACCACCTCCTCGATCCGGCTGGGGTGGATGCGCCCGTCCTGGACCAGTTGCTCCAGGGCCATCTTGGCGATCTCGCGGCGGATGGGGTTGAAACTGCTTAGCAACACCGCCTCGGGGGTGTCGTCGATGATGAGGTCCACGCCGGTCAGGGCTTCGAAAGTGCGGATGTTACGGCCCTCGCGCCCGATGATGCGTCCCTTCATGGCGTCGGAGGGGATGGGGACCACCGAGACCGCCAGGGCTGCCGCCGTTTCCGAGGCCTGGCGCTGGGCGGCCTGGGCCAAGAGCTTCTGGGCCTCGCGTTTGACCTCGAGCCTCGCCTTTTCCAGGCTGGCCTTGACCCGGTGGGCCTTTTCGTCCTCGAGTTCGGCGTCCAGGCGCGAGAGGAGCAGGTTGCGGGCCTCCTCCTGGCTCATCCCGGCTACCTCCTGAAGCCGCTGGTCGATCTGTTTCTCGCGGCCTGAGAGTTCGGCCTCGCGCGCGTAGAGGGTCTTTTCGAAGGCCTCGAGCTTCTCCTCCTGCTGGTCGAGCTTGATCGCCCGGGCGTCGAGTTGTTCGCTGCGGCGGGCCAGGCGCTCGAGTTCACGCTTTTGCTCCTCGCGCTCGGCTCGGACGCTGTTCAGCTCCGCCTGCAGCCGCTCCTGCTCACGCTTGAGGGCCTCTTTCTCGCGCTCGATGGCCTCCTGGTCGCGCTTGAGGGTGGTTTCGGCGGCCCGGATGCTGGCTTGCACCCCGGCCTCGAGGCGTTCGCGCTCCTCCTTGAGCTGGGCCTGCATGCGGGCCTCGAGGTTCTGGCGGGTGCGCTCGATCTCGGCCTGGGCGGCTTCGCGCATGGCCTGGGCCTCCGAGCGGGCGGTGGCCAGTAGATCGCGCGACTCCGATTTGGCGGCCTCGAGCATGACCTGGGCTTCCCGGCGGGCGTCGGCGAGCATCCGCTGGGCTTCCGATGCTTCCGCTTTCTGCTCTTCGGCGAGGCGGGCCATGCGCTGCATCAGCAGCACGATGACCCCCCCCAGCCCCAGCACCAGCAGGAGCAGCACGATATCTAAAACAGTTAAATTCATCAGGCGCCTCCTAAGCTTAGGAGGCCCCGAGTCGAATTCGTTGTGACGCTAGCGGATTATCTCATCTCACCTTGATCCGCCAGAGTCCAGCCGCAATTCCGGATAGTTGGCTACTTCTCCCATAGGGGTTTCCAAACTCGCGACATCCGGCCCGGCTGCGGGGATGGAATGATGAATTCCGCAGCCAGACAGAGCAAAGTTCGGATTCAGACCAAACCTCCGCGTCAACTCGGGGCGCTCCAACAGGGCTTTTAGACCCGTTAGGCTTCAGCTTCAGCAGCTTCGGGCTCCGATTCCTCTTCACCCGCTGCCACTAGAGGCATTTTACCCGCTTGCGCCAAAACTTTCTCACGAATCTCCTGAGCCATATCGGGTGCCGTGCGGAGGAGGTCGGCGGCTTTTTCCTTGCCCTGGCCCAGCCGGGTCTCGCCGTAGGAGAGCCACGAGCCGGATTTCTCGATCACCCCGGTGGCGATTGCGACCGTTACCAGATCGGCCATGGGGTCAATGCCCTTGCCGAAGTACAGCTCGATCTCGTGCTCACGGAAAGGCGGGGCCAGCTTGTTCTTGGTGACCTTGACCTTGACCCGGTTGCCGATGGCGTCGTTGCCGACTTTGATCGGCTGGCCCTGTTTGCGCACGTCCATCCTCACCGAGGCGTAGAACTTGAGGGCCCGCCCGCCGGGGGTAGTCTCGGGGTTGCCGTACATCACCCCCACCTTCTCGCGGATCTGGTTGATGAAGATGCAGGCGGTGTTGCTTTTGGAGAGGGCGGCGGTGAGCTTGCGCAGGGCCTGGCTCATCAGCCGGGCCTGGATGCCCACGAAGGCGTCGCCCATCTGCCCTTCGATCTCGGCCTGGGGAACCAGGGCCGCCACCGAGTCCACCACGATCACGTCCACTGCCCCCGAGCGGGTCAGGAGTTCGACGATCTCCAGGGCCTGTTCGCCGGTATCGGGCTGGCTGACCAGGAGATCATCGATGTTAACGCCCAGGCTCTTGGCGTAGATCGGGTCGAGGGCGTGCTCGGCGTCCACGAAGGCCGCCACCCCGCCCTTGCGCTGGGCCTGGGCCACGATGGAGAGCGAGAGGGTGGTCTTGCCGCCCGACTCCGGGCCGTAGATCTCGATGATGCGCCCGCGGGGGATCCCGCCGATGCCCAGGGCCATGTCCAGGCCCAGGCTCCCGGTGGAGATCACGTCCACCTGTTGGCGGGGCGACTCACCCAGACGCATCACCGCGCCTTTGCCAAACTGCTTCTCGATGGACTTCAGGGCCCCATCCAACGCTCGTTGCTTCTCTTTATCCATGCTGCACGCTCCTCGATTTGTACTGGCTATTCCGCCAGGGGAAACTGCTCGAGTACCTGGTACTTAGAACCCGATGATGATAACTCCGAGTGGACCAAGCTGGCTGCACTGACCTCGAACTCTAGATCGAAGACCACCGATCCCGGGCGGGGGGCTGGCCCCTTGCGGCGGGCCAGGGTGATGTGCGGCTTGAAGCTTTGGGCCTCGGCAAACTCCGGCAAAGCCTGCCGCAGTCCGGCGGCCAGCGGCTCCAAGCCCGGGCCCTCGGCTTTGGCGAACCAGACCCGTGGTGAGCCCTGCTCGGGGAAGAACCCGGTGCCGCGCACCCGGGCGGTAAAGGGCACGACCCCTGCCGCTACTTTTTCGCCGACTTGTCGGAGTTCAGGGAGTCGGTTTTCGCCAACCTCGCCCAAAAACATCAGCGTGATGTGCAGCTGTTCGGGCCGGGTGGCCTTCCAACCGCTATAGGATCGCACCTTCTCCTGTGCAAGGGCTAGGACTTCACGCACGTTTTCCGGCAGGAAGACAGCGTAGAAGAGCCTCATACAAACCCCCGCCATACGTCATAATGTCGTACGTCAGGAGATTGTCTATCGCAGATCGCGTAGCGCCTATCGCCAAAGCATTTCTTACGATCCGCTGTCTCTGATGTGAGACGTACGACGTACGACGTTAAACGATTCATCCTAGCTCCCTCACCAACAGCCCCAGCGCCACGTAAGCGGTGCGCTGGCGCAGGGTTTGACGCGAAGTCACGGGTAGGTGGTACGAAAACGCCTTGGTCTCACCCGGACCCGCGAGGCCGATGTGGACGGTGCCGACCGGTTTGCCCTCGAGTTCGTCCGGCCCGGCCACGCCGGTAGTGGCGAGGGCATAGGTCGAGCCCAGAGCGTCCTGGGCGGCTTCGGCCATGGCTTTGGCGGCCTGTTCGGAGACGGTGCCGTGGGCCTCGAGGATCGCGCCGGGGACGCCAAAGCGGGCCTTGGCCCCCGCCGAGTAGGAGACCATCCCGCCCAGGTAGACCTTGCTGGCCCCGGGAACCTCGGTGATGAGGCTCCCCAGCATCCCCCCGGTCAGCGACTCGATGGTGGCGAGGGTGGCCCCCCTCGCCTCGAGTTTGCGCAGCACCACCTTGGGCAGGGTGTCGTCGTCCTCGCCCCAAACGTTCTTGAGCCGCTCCCGGATGGCCTCGGCTAGGGCGGGGGCCTGCGGGCTGCGGCCCCGGATCACCACCTCGACCCCGGAGGGTTTGGCGTAGCTGCCCACCTCGAGGTCGCTCTCCCGTTTGAACAACTCGCCCAACGCCTGGGCGATGTCGGATTCGCCGATGCCGAAGGTCTTGAAGGTTTTCTGGTAGTAGTAGGCCGGGGGAAGCTCGAGCTTGGGCAGCAATTCGCGCCACATCGGCTTCCATTCGGCGGGCGGGCCGGGGAGGGCCACCAGATCCTTGCCATCCTTGCGCACCCACCAGCCGGGAGCGGTTCCGCGCGGGTTGGTGAGCCAAGAGGCCGACGGGATCTTCATCGCCTGTTTGCGGTTCACCTCGGCCATGACCCGGCCCCGGCTTTTGAAAAAGGCATCAATGCCGTCGAGGACGGTTTGATCCAGCTCGAGCGGTTCCCCCAGCGCCTCGGCGATGGCCTCGCGGGTCACGTCGTCAGCGGTGGGGCCGAGCCCGCCCGAGAGCACCACCAGCCGGGAGCGGTCCCAGGCCTCGCGGATAGCGCTCACGAGTTCGGGGAGATCATCGGCCACGCGCAGGGTGCGCTTGACCTCGAGCGCGTACGGGAGCAGGCTCACGGCGATATCCGAGGTATTGGTGTCCGAGGTCTCGCCATAGATAAGCTCACTGCCCACGCCGATGATTTCTGTTAACGACATAATTACCTCACCAAGATAGCATAAACCTTAACCCTTGCCAAGCCTCACCGCCCCGTTCCAAGTCTTCGTCCGCCCCAAGCCAAATCGCGTCGGGGGCACCTTTAAGCAGGAGAGATATGGGGAGAAAGACAGGCAGCCGCGAATCCCGCGTTGCAAGGGGGCGACAAGGCGCATCGCGTCCGACGGTGGCGCAGTGGCGACCCGAAACAACCGCCCACCACGAGCGAGCATGCAGCCGCACGTCCCTACAAAACCAAAAAGGCAGGGCGTACCGCAGTACGCCCCTACCCCAAAAAGGGGGCGGCGCGGTAAGTTGCGCCCCTCCCCAGCCCCTTTGCCCACACTCGCGCATCACATCGCCTGCACCGGCGTCAACAGGGGCAGAGCCGAGACAGTAGCTGAGGTCTCCCCCACCTCGACCTGATCCCCCGGAGCGAGTTCCTTGCGGAGCAGGGCCAACGCCACCGAGCCCAGCTGGGGGGAATCCGCCGCCGTGGTGACCCGGCCCATCTTCTTGCCCTCACGCCAGACCTCGGCTTCGGGCGGCAGCGGCTGTTGGCCCAGCAAACCCATCAGTTGGTAGCGGGTGTTGCCCCGGGCCTCGAGCCGGGCCATGATCTCCTGGCCCAAGTAGCAGCCCTTCTTGTAGCTGACCCGAGCCTCGAGCCCCACCTCCTGGGGGAGTTCGCCCAGGGCGTCCTCGAGAGCCGCCACTCCCTGCTCGACCCGCCACACCCGGTAAGCCTCCCGGCCCGCCGGGGTCGCCCCGGCCTCCAACAACTGGTTGAACACCTCTTTGGCCAGGTCATGGGGAACCAGGATGTCCAGGCCCCATTCGTCGCGGGCCAGCACCACCTCGTGATGCTCCACCAGGCTCCACTTGGCCGGGGGCTCGCCCAGCCGCCCCCCCACCTCGAGCGCGGCTGGCCCCTGCAAGCGCAGCTGGATATAGGCTTCGGAGAGATCGGTCAGCTCGACCTGATCGAAGACGATGTAGCGGTTGAAGCGCTCGAGCAGGGCCTGGGTCGGTTCCGCCGCAATCCACAGGGTGTCGTCCCGCTGGTAGACCGAGCCCAAGTATTCGATCTGGCCCCGGCTGTTGAGAAAAAGGGTCTCGAGGAAGCCCCCTTGCGGCAGCCCGCGCACGTCCGAGGTGCACTGGTTGTGGATGAAGTCGCGACGGTCCATGCCGCCGACTTGCAATAAGCCCAGGTCGGGCAAATCCAGCAAAGCCGCCCCCTGGTAGAAGGCGGCCACTTCTTTTTTTATCTCCCCGTAGCGCCAGGGGACTTCTCCACCGTTCATCCGGCGGAACTCGGCTCCCAGGGCCCGGTGCAGCGATTCCAAGACCATAAGACGAGTCTAATCCAATTCGCCCCAACCGTAGCGTGAGCCGGGGGAGGATGCGGGAAAAGTCATCTAGACCGCTGGTCTCAGATGTTCTGAGAACGCCTCGAGGCTCTCCCACAGGACGTTTATACCCGCTCGCTCGAGCTAGGCTAAGGCTATGCAAGGCGAGGCCTGGGTCCGCCGCTCCCGTAACCGGCGCTACCGGCGGCTCGCCGCTTTATTCGCCGGGCCGATGGGGCCCGCCCTGATCGGCCACCCCGAACTCGCCGGGGCGCAGCCTGAGGTCCATCAGCGCTGCCCCGGCGCCCCCGGGCTTTTGTGCGAAGCCACCGGAGGGGTGGCCCATACCTGCTGGGTGCGCCGGCTCGAGGCCCTGGCCCTGAGCGCCACCAAGGGGGGAAAGCGCCGCCGCAACCAGGAGGCCGTGCTGATCCGCAAAGAGGCCCTGCCCTGTCTGGAGTTTCTGGTGAGCCGCTGGCCGCGCGAGTGGGAGCCGGTGCTCGAGTACACCCGGCGTCAGCTCGAGGCCGATCTTCAGTACCTGGAAGAGACCACTAGCGAACCCCTGACCGGCGAGAAATCGGCATAGGCGCTGGCCTCAAAACGAAAGAGGCGGGAGACTCCCGCCCCCTAGCCGTCTGGTTTTTAGAGCTTGGGCATCTCGAGCCCCAGCTTGCCCAAGTACAAGAGCGAGGCGATGGTCCCCGCCGAGAGGATGATCAAGATCAGGGCAAAACCGATGTAGCGAAGATCGGCGGATTCGCTCTTGGTCGCCACGCTGCGGGGGTTGATGGCCAGATAGATCAGGGTGGTCACCAGCACCGCGCCGATGGTGAAGAGGGCCGCGAACAAGTAGCCTTGGGCGTTGGTCAGACTTTCCATCCACTCTCCTTGAGGAGCCTCCAGTTTCTCAGGAGGGCGCCTAAGCTCTCCGATAAGCCTACCAGACCGAGCCCATAAGTGGGTATCCCCCGCTCCCAGCCGTGGCCGAGGAGGTGCGGCCCGGGTATCTCGGGGAGGCTTGGATGCGGGGGTTCGGCCTCGAAGGGGGGGTAGTGGCGGGTCTCGAGGTATTCCACCCCGGTGGGGGCCGTCACCCGCAGGGTGCGGGCCGGACGCTCGTCCGACCAGGGCACCCATTCCCCCTCAGCGATCTCCTTCTGGCCAGGGGTGCGGAAGCCCACGCCGGAGTGCTCGGGCTGCACCACCAGGGCCCGGCGTGGGGCCGCCCAGTGCAAGGCTCGCTCGAAGGGAACCGCGTGACCCGGCGAGGCATCTATGGCCAGCACCATGCGACCTTTGAAAGAATGCGGCAGTAAGGCCGGCAAAACCTCGCCCAACGTGCCCTTAGGCAGCCACAAGAGCAGGGTTTCCCCGCCGTGGGCGCCCTCGAGGTAGGCGTAGGTGGTGCCGAGTTCATCTTGGAAGCTGCGGGTTCGCCGCTGCAAGGCTTCGGTCAGCCAGGTCTCGAGGTCGGCGGGGGCTATAGTCCGTTCCATAATCATGGTTCCAGCATACGGGAGGGGTCTACCGGTACAGTAGGGTCAAATGATAGGCCTCTCCCGCGGGGGTTACTCGGCTGGGCGGCGCCTAAATATAACGGGTGAGCCCGGAGTGTGCCAGCCTCGGCGGAGGGGAATCGGGGGTCTTTATGCGGATTGAGCCTGTCCACTACCGACTCGAGCCCCTCCCGCGGGGCGAACTTACCCGGAAGTTTCGCTGGACCATCCCGCCACGCTTCAATCTGGCGAGCGACACCGTGGACCGGGTTGCCCAAACCCACCCCGACCGCCTCGCCCTGATCGAAGCGGGCGGGCGGAGGGTCCGCTACGGCGAGCTTCGGGAGCTATCGAACCGGCTGGCGAACGCGCTGCGGGGAATCGGGGTGAAGGGCAGCGAGCGGGTGGGGCTCTTGATGCGCCCATCGCTCGAGTGCGCCCTGGCGCACCTGGCGGTGTACAAGTTGGGGGCCATCGCCCTGCCGCTCTCCACGCTTTTTGGGCAGGATGCCCTGAGCTATCGGCTCGAGCACTCCGGCGCGGGTTTCCTCATCGCCGAACGGGAGGCGCTCGAGGCCCTCCGACCCGCCGTCCCGGAAGGGGTGAGGGTGATCTACGCCGACGAACTGCTGGCCCTCGCCCAAGCCGCCTCTGCGGAGCACCTCCCGGCCCCCACCCACCCCGACGATCCCGCCGTCTTGATCTACACCTCTGGCACCACCGGCAAACCCAAAGGAGCCTTGCTGGCTCAGCGGGTGCTCTTGGGGCACCTGCCGGGCTTTCACCTCTACTCGAACTTTCCCCAGGGCGAAGCCGTCTACTGGTCGCCCGCCGACTGGGCCTGGATCGGTGGCCTCTTGGACGTGCTGTTGCCGGCCTGGTTTTACGGATTCACCGTGGTGGCCCACCGCGCCCCCAAGTTCGATCCCCAAGAAGCCCTCGAGCTCATGCGCCAGCACGGGGTGACCCACACCTTCCTCTTCCCCACCGCGCTCAAGCTGTTGCGCGGGCTGGGGAGGATCGCCAACCCGCCCCGGCTCGAGAGCATCCACTCCGGCGGCGAGCCGCTGGGCGAGGAGTTACAGGAGTGGTCACGGGAGAACTTCGGCCTCCCGGTGAACGAGTTCTATGGCCAGACCGAGGCCAACTTGTTGGTCGGGAACAGCTATCGGGCGGACCCTATCCGCCCCGGCTCGATGGGGAAACCCTATCCGGGGCATCGGGTGGTGGTGATCGACGAGGAGGGAAACCCGCTACCCCCCGGCGAGGTGGGAGAAGTGGCGCTCGAGACCCCCGACCCGGTGGCTTTTTTGGGGTATTGGAACAACGAAGCGGCCACGCGCGAGAAGTTCAGCGGGCCTTACCTCCGCACCGGCGATCTGGCGGTGCGCGACGAGGAGGGCTACCTCTGGTTCAAGGCCCGCAAGGACGACCTCATCAAGGCCGCCGGTTACCGCATCAGCCCCTTCGAGGTGGAAGAGGCCCTGCTCCGGCACCCGGCGGTGGCGATGGCCGCGGTGGTGGGTCAGCCCGACCCCCAACGGGGGCAGCGGGTGGTGGCTTATGTCAAGCTGCACCCCGGCCAAAGCGGGGACGAGACCCTGGTGCGGGCCTTGCAGCAGGAGGTACGCAGCCGGGTCGGGCACCACGCCTACCCTCGAGCGGTCCACTTTGTAGATGAACTCCCCCTGACCACCACCGGGAAGATCCAGCGCTTCAAGCTGCGTTCCCAGGAGCGGTAGGATTTACGCCCTCACGCCGAGGTACTCCTTAACCTTGGGCTCGAGTTCCTCCCATTCGAAGGCGGTTTGCCGCCCGGCCTCGAACTCTTCCGCGACCCAGGCGTGAAGGGCTTGCAGGCCGGGGTTGTCCTTGGCGAGTTCGACCCCCAGATGCTGGCGGATCAGGAAGATCAGCCCGGCCAGGCCGGATTCCTTGGTGAGCGAGACCTCGAGGGGCCTCCCCAGCAGCTTCGGCACGTCGAAGGGGGCGTACATCCACCAGAACTTGTTGAGCCCATCGGCGTGGATACCCGCGCGGGTACGGTGAGCGTCCTTGCCATAGAGCGGGTACTTGGCGGGCAGCGGCTCGCCCATCGCGGCGTAGAGTTCGGCCAGCTCGCCCAGGACGGTGAAGTCCGGACGGGTTTGGGGAAAGTAGCCCATCCCGATCAGGTGCAGCAAAACTTGCTCCAAGGGCGCGTTCCCGGTGCGCTCGCCCTTGCCCAGGGTGGTCCCGTTGATCACCGCACAGCCCTCGCGGATCGCCGCCAGACAGTTCGCCACGATGAGGCCGGTGTCGTTGTGGGGGTGGAACTCGAGGTCTTCCGGCTCGAGCCCCAGTTTGCGCAACTCGCGGAAGATGCGGGGGATGCTTCTGGGCAAGGCCACGTCGTCATAGGGCAGGCCCAGGCCCATCGTGTCGCAGACCCGGAACTTGGGGCGCAATCCGTAGGGCGCGGCGAGTTCCAAAGCGTTCTCGACCAGGGGCAGCATGAACTCCAGCGGGGCGCGGGTGGCGTCCTCGAGGTGGAGCCGGGGCCGAATCCCCGCGTCGAGGACCATCTGTACGGCCTCGAGGTAAGCCTTGGCGGCTTGGTTCCGCCCGCCGGGTTTGAACTTGTGGAAGGTGTGGTAATCGGAGGCCGAGGCCAGCATCCCGGTCTCGCGCACGCCGAGGCTGTTGATCAGTTCCACGTCCTTGGCCGCGGCCCGGATCCAGGTGGTGGGCTCGATGGGCGCCCCCCCGTGGTAGCGCTCCAAGGCGCCCTCGAGCATGAGGCGGTCCGCCGCGCGATACACGAAGAACTCGGCCTGGCGGATGGCCCCCGATCCCCCGGTGAAGCGGCACAGGAGGTCGTAGATCTGCAAGCCCTGTTGGGGCGTGAGCGGTAGGCCGCCCTGCTGCCCGTCGCGGTGGGTGGTCTCGCTGGTCCAGGCCTGAACCGGCAAGCTTGAGGGGCGCTCGGTCCAGCGGTAGCGGGGGAAATCCTCGCGGGGAAAGCTCTCGAGGAAGTATTGGGGGCTCTGTGGATCGCTGATCTCTTTCATCTCTTCTCTCCTAAGGGACTCTGCCACAGCTCAATCGGCTCCTTGGGGGCCTTCGTAATAGGCTCGAGCCCAAGCGGGCAGGCTGCGCCAACGGCTCGGACGAGCTACAGCCGGGGGAAACGAGCGCGCCGGGTGGAGCATCTGCGGCTCAACCGCGACGAACAAATATCCAGAGTCCAGGCCCTCTCCCAGGGCTACCGGGTCCACCCGAGCCTCCTCCCCCAGCCAGGCCTGAACCCGCTCCGCCCAGCGCTGGGCCTGGGTCGCAGTATTTCCTAGTGCAGCCACTTTTATTTGAGGCTGTACCTGGAGCGCGGCCTGGGCCGTCACCCAGCGGACCATCTGTGCCGGGGACAGGCCGAGGTGGCGGACTTCGCGGGCTAGTCGGGCCGAGAGTCGCAGCGCCAAGGCTTCCTGCGGCTCGAGCAGTGGTGGCTGCTTTGCTACCCGGGTTCCCCCGCGCTTGTGCCCGCTGAGGTAACCCTGGGTTTCCAGGCTGGCGTACACCTCCGAGACTGTGTTGGGGTTGACCTCGAGCCGCCTCGCTAGTTCCTTGATGGTGGGGAGCGATTCGCCCGGCTTCAACCGCCCGGCGACGATCAACAAGCGGATTTGGCTGCGGATTTGTTCGGAGAGCGGGATCGGGCTGGTGCGGTCGAGGGAAAGCTCAAGGGGCATATATTAATAAAACTACTTATATAGTATTTAGTCAAGAACAGCTGTTAGGTGGGTCAGGACGGCAAAAATCCTCCCCTATCGGGGAGGTTGATAAAGCTGTTGATAAAGCTGCGGGTTACCCGGCAACGAGTGCGCGCTTCTCCTCGAGCCCGTTATGCAGTGGCTTCTGGATGAACCCGCCCCCCAGCAGGCGATCCCCCTGGTAGAGCACCATGCTCTGACCAGGGGTCACGGCGAACTGCGGCTCGGAGAGGCGGACGGTCATGCGTCCATCCCCGATGCGCTCGACCTTCCCCGGTACGGGCTTGGTGCGGTAGCGCACCTGAACCTCGAGCGTCTCGGGCAGTTCGTCGGGCTCGACCAACAGGTTGACCTCTCTCGCCTCGAGACCGCTCCACAAGCAAGCCTCTCGCGGCCCCACGATGACCTCGTTGGTGGCAGGGTTGACCCGCACCACGTAGCGCTCGAGGTGGGTCTTAAAGAGGCCCAGCCCCTTCTTCTGGCCCACCGTGTAAAACTGCGCCCCGGTGTGCTCGCCGATGGTCTCGCCGGTCTCGAGGTCTACCAGCGGCCCCGGCGTGGCGGTGATGTGCCCGGCTAAGAACTCCTTGAGGTCGCCCTGC
The DNA here is from genome assembly GCA_035760705.1 of Meiothermus sp. Taxonomy (GTDB): domain Bacteria; phylum Deinococcota; class Deinococci; order Deinococcales; family Thermaceae; genus Allomeiothermus. The sequence continues at coordinate 13,793 of DASTSL010000119.1, forward strand.
ACGAAGCAGATGTTCTGGCTCTCGGGCTTCTTGGCGGTGGGCAGGCCGTACTGCTCGGCTATGGCCCGCACCTGGGGCTTCTCCAGGTGCCCCACCGGGAACATCATGTGCGGGATGGCCTCTTTGGGTGTGCCCCAGAGGAAGTAGGTTTGATCCTTCTTGGGGTCGCCGCGGAAGAGGGCGTTCCCTTCGCGGATCACGTAATGCCCGGTCGCCACAAAATCGCAGCCCAGCATGCGGGCCTTTTTGAGCAGCGAGTCAAACTTGACCCGGGTGTTGCAGTTCACACAGGGGTTGGGGGTCTCCCCCGCCGCATACCCGGCGATAAAGGGGTCGATGATCTTCTCCTGGAACTCCTCGCGGTAGTCGAGCAGGTAAAAGGGCACGCCCACGATGTCGGCCACCCGCCTGGCCTCGTAAGCGGCGTCCGGCGAGCAGCAGGTCTCGAAACAGTCGTCCTTCTTGTTGTCGGGCCAAAAGCGCATCATGGCCCCGATCACCTCGTAGCCCTGCGCTTTCAGCAAAGCCGCTGACACCGACGAATCCACCCCGCCGGACATGGCTACCAGCACGCGCCCCTTGCTCACAAGCATTAAGTGTACCCGATCCTGCTAGGAACTAAGTGTCTCCCCGATGCAAACCGGGAGTGATGAGGCTTGCGGGCATTGTGCCCCTTGTTCGGCTTTACCCGGCTCGTTCCTCAGGGCTTCGAGGTGGCCTTGGCAGCCATGTTTTTAGCCTACGACCCCCCTCGAGCGGGGAGGTTCTCCGATGGTCTAAGAGGGTTAGGCCACCGGAACCGGCTGGGCGGGGGCTTTCTCGAGCGCCGCCTTGGTGCTGGCAATCGAGACCTCGATCATGTCGTCGGTGGGCTCCTTGACGGTGAGCATCTGGAAGCGGAAGCCGATGGCCCGGAGCAATTTGGAGATGGGGTCGGAGTGGGTGGCCGACCAGCGCAAAAGCTCGAAGGCCAATCCCGCCACCACCGGCAGGAGCACCACCCGGCCCAGAAGCCGCCAGGCCAGGTTGTCGGGGTTGGGGATAAAGCTATACACCACCACGCTGGCCAGGATCACGAAGGCGATAAAAGTGGTGCCACAACGGGGGTGATAGGCTGGCTGGGCCCGCACGTTGGCCACGGTGAGTTCCAGCCCCCGCTCGTAAGCGGCGATGGCCTTGTGCTCAGCCCCGTGGTACATGAAGTAGCGCTGGATGTCCGGGATCCGACCGATAAAAAGCAGATAACCGATCAGGATCACGGCTTTGATCAGACCGGCTACCAGGTTGTACAACACCGGATGCTGCGCCGCGTTGATCACCAAGCCCGATAAGAAACCCGGCAGCACGATAAAGACCGCGATGCTCACCGCCAGCGAGACGGCCATGGTGGTATAGAGCGCCCCCCGTGAGAGTTGCTCTTCTTCCTCCCCAGCCAGTTCGGCGCTGCGCGAGAGGGCCCGGTAAGAGACTTGTAAGGAGTCGAACAGGGCCACGATCCCCCGCAAAAAAGGCCAGCGAGCCCACTTGTACTTTTGCGCGATTCCCAGTTCCTCGTGGCGCTCCACGTGGACCTGGCCGTTTGGAAGCCGCACCGCCAAGGCCCAGGCTTCCGGGGATTTCATCATGACGCCCTCGAGGGCCGCCGAACCACCAAGCGTTTTCATCCCGACCATTCTGCCACGGCGGGATGAGTTTTGTGCAGCGACCCCTAAAACGAGCGGTACGCGAGGAGTACGACCTAGCTCTGCGACCGGCGTACTTCCTTGTTTCATGATGCAATGTCAAATATATGCGATTTTCTCGCCCTTCTCAACAAACGTCCATGGTTTTTTCAGTTTGGCCCATGGTATAGTCACAGCCGTATGGAAATCCGTTTGAAATCTGCGCGGAGGTATGTCGAAGAGATCCCCACCCGCTTACGGGTGGTCGGCGTGTGGGGCGGCGAACTCACCGAGGGGGGCCAGCGTCTGGCGGCGAAGGAGCAGATCACCCAGATGATGGACGAACTCAAGTTTCGTGGGGATTTTGCCGAAACCTTGTTGTTGCCGGTGTCAGCCTCTGAGGGAAGCGAGCCAGAGTTCGTGATGCTTTTCGGACTGGGGGCCAAAAAACGCGGGGTGAGCCTCGAGACCGTGCGCAAAGCCGGGGCCAAGCTGGTGGCGGCCATCACCAAGCTAGGCTTCAAGGAGGCCGTGACCGAGACCTTCCTGGCCGATAAGTTCGGCAAGAAGGAGGCCAGCTACGCGCTGGCGGAGGGGGCCATCTTAGGCGCTTACGAGTTCAAAAAGTATAAATCCGACCCCGAGGTCAGAAAGTTGCGCCTGTGGCTGGCCCGCTCGAGCGGACCCGCTGTGGACCGCGCCGAGATCGTGGCCGAGGCGGTCAATTATGCCCGCGACCTGGTGAACGAGCCGCCCAACGTGCTGACCCCCGCCGAGCTGGCCGAGCGGGCCCGCGAGTTGGGCCGCGAGACCGGGTTGCAGGTCACGGTCTGGGACGAGCGGCAGATCCAGCAGGAGGGGATGGGGGCCTTTTACGGGGTGGCCCAGGGCTCGGTCAACCCGCCTCGCTTCATCCAGATCACCTACAAGCCCCAGGGCAAGCCTTCACGGGTGCTGGCCTATGTGGGCAAAGGGCTCACCTTCGACACCGGCGGCTACTCGCTCAAACCCAGCGAGAGCATGACCACCATGAAATCCGACATGGCCGGTGCAGCGGCGGTGCTGGGGGCCATGCGGGCCATCGCCCGTATCCAGCCCGACGTCGAGGTGCGGGCTTATATCGCTGCCGCCGAGAACATGGTCTCGGGTAGCGCCTACCGGGTCACCGACGTGCTCAAAAGCCTTTCCGGCAAAACCATCGAGGTGATGAACACCGATGCCGAAGGCCGCATCACCCTGGCCGACGCCCTCACCTACGCCGACCGGGAGGGCGCGGAGGCCATCGTGGAGCTCTCCACCCTCACTGGGGCCTGCGTGGTGGCGTTGGGGCAGGGGGTGGCCGGGCTGTTCGCCACCGACGAGCGGTTGGGCAAGGAGGTGCAGGAGGCTGCCCTTCGGGCCGGGGAGAAGGTCTGGCCGCTGCCCTTGGAGGAGGACTACCGCGAACTGCTCAAAAGCACCACCGCTGACCTCAAGAACGTGAGCGGGGCTCGGCACGGCGGGGCCATTGTGGCCGGGCTTTTCCTGTCGGAGTTCACCGAGAAACCCCTGGTTCACCTGGACATCGCCGGACCGGCGTATACTACCAATCCGCACAGCCTCGGCCCGGCGGGGGGAACGGGCTTTGGGGTGCGCACCCTGGTGGAGATGGTGGCCCCGGGGATCGCGGAAGAGTAAGAGATCGCCTTTAGGAGTGGGATACGATGGTGCGCTGGGTTAGCCTCTTGCTGGTGTCGGTGGCGATGGCGGGGACGGGTTCGGGCGTAGCCGAAGCGAACGCGGGCTGGAGGCTCGCCAGTACGGATTTGGCCCGCACATCCGCCGACTACAAGCTCGAGGTCCTGACCTGGAGTTGTACTCAGACCGGCGGGTGGATCGTGGCTCAGGGCGTGGTGCGCAACGTTAGCAACCAGACCCTAAACGGCCTGCGGGCCCACCTACGGGTGATCGGGAGCGGGCGCAGGCTGCTGGGGACCAACTCGAGCCCCATCGGCGAACGCTTTTTGCTCTCGGGCCAGCAAAGCCCCTTCCGGGTGGAGGTGCGTAGCCGCGGCGTGGGAGACTGCGACTTGTGGTTCCGCAACGCCTTGGTGGTACAGATCCCCACCAAGGTCCCGAACCCGCGCCAGCAGTAAGGACCCGAGGGGCGGCCTAGGCCGCCCCTCGAAGCTAGAGGGTGAGGTTTTACTGGCAATCCGGGCAGACCCCGCGCAGCTCGAGGCGAGGGTCCTCCACGAACCAGCCCATGCGGGACTCGATGGCTTTTTGGATCGGCTCGGCGTTGAACTCAGGCAAGTCCTTGGTGAGCACGTCCTCGATCTTGCCGCAGTTGAGGCAGAAGAGGTGGTGGTGCTTTTCGGTAAAGCCATCGTAGCGGGTGTTGCCTTGCTGGTCTTTGAACTCCCACAAAAGGCCCGCGTCGCGCAACACCTGAAGATTCAGGTACACCGTGGAAAGACCGATGGCGTAGCCTTTTTTCTTCAATCCCTGGTAGAGTTCCTCGGGGGTCGGGTGTATGTTTTTGCGATCCAGATAAGCCAGAATCCGCTCACGGGGGAGGGTGTGGCGTAGCCCAACTCCCTTTAATCGCCCGCGATACACCTCCCGCTCCTTAGTTTTCGCCATGGTTCACCCACCTTTCTTGATCCTCAGTCCAGCATACTATGATCTTTGGGTTTTGTGCAATTTGAAACGACAAATACGTGATTACGCAGCCTCCAGCTTATCGAGGATCGCCCCAACTACTTCGGGGGGTGGGGGTGAGTTCGTTGTTTAAGGCCTTCCCCAGCCGACTCCTGTATACTACGGGTGTCGTGGAGCGCCCCGTATACCGTTTTTTGCACCTGCTCTTCGCGCTGGGTTCCTTGCACTTGCTGTGGCTGGTGGGTCTCGAGGTCAAGCGGACCCAGGAGTTGCGCGGCGAGATCAACAGCACCCGTGTCCAGGTGAGCACCCTCGAGGGCCGGCTGGCCCGGCTCGAGGACGAGGTAACGGCGGCCCAGACCCCCGAGTACCGCGACGCGCTGGTCCGGCGTATGGGCTACGTGCGGAAGGATGAACTGCTGGTGCCCTCGGCCCAGTGACCCCAAATAAATCCCCACTTCACCGATCCGCAGGCCCGATGCTTGCGCGAAGTCTTTGCAGCCAAACAATTCTGTATCAAGCGGTATGCTAGATTCCAAGGACCTCAAGAGGTATAGGGATGGTCAACCGCATTGCCGAAAGGCTTTTAGAAGACGAGGGCCTCACCGAAGGCCTGAGCGACGAGCAAGCCCAGGAGTTGCTGAGCTGGCTGATGGAGACCGCCGAAGAACTGGCGGCCCAGCAAAGCAGCGAAGCCAGCCTCGCGCGCGATTCCGCCGAGGCTGGGGGCCCCATGGCGCAGCTTCAGCGGCTGGGACGGGAGATGGCCCGGCTCTCGCGTAGCTTCGAGGTGCCCATCGAAGAACTCATCGACCTAGTAGAGCTGGCCTGGGAGGACCCTGAGGCCCCGCCTATCCCTCCGGCCATGCGTGCTTGAGGACCCCTAGCAATTGTCAACCTCCGATAAAATATCTAAACTTGGTTTAATTTTTTATTCGATATGTCAAAATTTTACCTTATAGAACAGAGAAACGAGGAAGCTCATGGGGGTAATTACTCGTCCTGGGTAAATGTAGGTTTAAACTTATAACGCTCCTTTAACGCCCTTCGCTCTAGGCTTCAATCAGGATGAAGGGGTTACTGCGGAAACCATATCTGCTAGTGGCGCTGTGGGTGCTGGGTTTCAGCATGAGCCCAGGTCTTCCCGTCCTGCGCCCGACCGCAGGCCCAACCCCCAGGGCCACCGTCTGGCGACCCCAGCCCCGCAGCAGCAATCCCCCTTCGCTGCGCGAGTGGCTCTTGCCCGACCCGATGGGCCTCGAGACTTATTCCACCCCGGTCTATTCATCCAGGCCTCAGCCGCATCACCCTCGCCATATCGCCTGAGATCGCGCTATATCGCCCTGGCTATCACGACCACCCCCTGCCTGCCGAGCAGGGGGTATATCTTTGGTGTCCCATTGAGGGTCATCCAGCGAATCAGCCCGCAGGGTGAGGGGCTTTAGGGGTCTTTGAATGCGCATCAACCTCTAGTATCAAAGACGGTCTTTTGTGCCGTTTGTTGGTAGCGGTACAACAGAATTCCCCCAATAAGCGCTTTGGGCCAAGTGAGAGGAGCAAAGCACCAGATACCCGCATGGATTGACGTTATCTATGCAGCGTGACGGATCGGGCTTCGGGTCAGCGAACTCGAGGTGGTTGCTAAAACGGCACCACCGGCCCTTGGGGCTCGCCGCCGTTCTGCCCTCGAGCCGGGGCTGCCGCCGCCGCCAGCAGGGCGTCCCGATCGGGGATCAGCTTGGCCCTCACCCAGTCGAGTCCGGCGAAGACATCCTTGGCGTTCTCGTCTACCCGGGGTCGCACCTCCAGCAAAGCCCAACAGTCGCTGCCTTGAATTTTCAGGTGGACCGGCACGCTGCCGGTGTACTCGTCGAAGAGGCTCCCCAGCTCGTTGATCTTCTCGTCGTCGAGGAGGGCTAGGTCCAGCTCGAGTTCCATCACCTTGGGGAGGCCCTCGAGTTCGTTGTAGGGGTACACGTCTTGGGCCAACACCCGCAAGGTCTCCCCTTCCCCGTCCGGCTCCACCTCGGCCACCAGCAGCACCGGGGCGTCTTCGCGTACCCGCGGCGAGACCTTGTCGTACGAGCGCCCGAAGGCCACCACCTCTACCGCGCCGGTCTCGTCCCCCAGCATGAACTTGCACATCATCCCGCCGGATTTGGTGGGCTTGCGGGCGATGCCCTCGACGAGCCCGGCCAGGAGCACCCGCACCCGTGGCTTGCCGTTTTTCTGGCTCTGGTAGTAGTCGGGGAGATCCTCGATGGTGCAGCTTGCGGCATCCCGCAGGCCCTCGTAGCGGAGCAGGGGGTGGCCGGTGACGTAGATGCCCAGGGCTTCCTTTTCGTAGCGCAGTTGGGTGATCTCGTCGAGCGGCGGCACTTTGGGCAGGGTGGGCTCGCTCTGGGCGTCGGCGAAGAGGCCCATCATCCCCGAGTTGGCGGTCTCGCGCTCAGCCTGGGCCCACTTGAGCAGGTCGTCGAGGGCCGCGAGCATCTGGCCGCGCTCGCCCAGCTCATCAAAGGCCCCGGCCTTGATCAGCGATTCCACCACCCGCTTGTTGGCCACGGTGGAGTCTACCCGCTTGAGGAAGTCCGGCAGCGACTTGAACCGCCCGCCCCGCTCGCGCTCCTTGATGATGGCCTCGGTGGGGACCTCGCCCACGTTTTTCACCGCGGAGAGCCCGAACAGCACGTTCTGGCCCACCGCGCTGAAGCTGAAGCCGGACTTGTTGATGTCGGGGGGCAGCACGTCCACCCCCATCGCCCGTGCGGCCCGGATGTACTCGGCCACCTTGTCGGAGTCGTGGCGCTCGACGGTGAGCAACGCCGCGTTAAACTCCACCGGGTAGTGGGCCTTGACGTAGGCGGTCTGGTAGGTGAGCACCGCGTAGGCCGCCGAGTGGGACTTGTTGAAGCCGTAGTTGGCGAAGGCCTCGAGCAAATCGAAGAGCCGGTCGGCTTCGTCCTCGGGGATGCCCTTCTCCGCCGCCCCCTTCTTGAACTGGGCGCGGTGCTTGACCATCTCCTCCATCTTCTTCTTGCCCATCGCCCGCCGCAGCAAATCGGCTTCGCCCAGGCTGTACCCGGCAGCTGCCGAGGCAATCTGCATAATCTGCTCCTGGTAGACCGGGATCCCGTAGGTCTCGCGCAGGATGGGCTCGAGGTACTTGGCCGCGTTGGGGAACTGCGGGTAAGCCACCTCTTCGCGCCCGTGGTGGCGGCGGATGTAGGTGGGGATGTTCTCCATCGGGCCGGGGCGATACAAAGCCCCCAGCGCGATGATGTCCTGGATACGCCGGGGTTTGAGCCCCCGCACGGTGGAGGTCATGCCCGCCGAGTCGAGCTGGAAGATGCCCTTGGTCTCGCCACGCCCCAAGAGTTCGAAGGTCTTCTCGTCGTCGATGGGGATGGCATCATAGTCGATATCTACGCCCTTGGATTCCTTCACGATGCGCTTGCACTCGTCGAGGAAGGAGAGCGTGCGCAGACCCAGAAAGTCCATCTTGAGAAAGCCCAAGGCCTCCACCGAGCCCATGTCGTACTGGGTGACCTTGGCCCCCGAGTCCCCCGCCCGCATCAGGGGGATGTAGTCCTGGAGCGGCACGTCCGAGATCACCACGCCCGCCGCGTGCACGCTGGACTGGCGGTTCAAGCCCTCGAGCTTCTTCGCCACCTCCATCACCCGCGCCACCAGCGGGTCTTTCTCCATCTCGGCCCTGAGGTCGGGGATGGTCTCGATGGCCTTCTCTAAGGGCGTGGGCTTGCCGAACACCACCGGAATAAGCTTGGCCAGCTCGTCGGCCTTCTTCACCGGGAGGCCGAAGACCCGCGCAGCGTCCTTGATGGCGGCCTTGGAGGCCAAGGTTCCGAACGTCCCGATCTGCGCCACCATCTCGTCGCCGTAGCGAGACCGCACGTACTCGATGACCTCGCCCCGGCGCACGTCGGAGAAGTCGGTATCGATGTCGGGCATGGAGACCCGGGCCGGGTTCAAGAAGCGCTCGAACAGCAGATCGTAGGCCAGCGGGTCAATGTTGGTGATGCGGGTGGCGTAGGTGACCAGGCTCCCCGCCGCCGAGCCACGTCCCGGCCCCACGCTGATGCCGTGGTCCTTGGCCCAGTTGATGAAGTCGCCCACGATGAGGAGGTAGCCGGGGAAGCCCATCCGCTCCACCACGGTGAGTTCGTAGACGGCCCTGGACAAAATCTCCCAAGGCCCCCACTGGGTGCCCTCCTTGAGTTCGGGGAGGTGATGGCGGGCGGATTCTAAGTCCTCGAGTTCGGCCAGCGCCTTCGCCAAGACCTCCCCGTCGCCGTGCGGTACGGGTTTACCGATCTTGCGCAGGAACTCGCGGTAGAGATCCTCGGTGACCCGGTCGGGGTAGCGTTTGAGCAGGCCGCTAAAGGTGAGTTCGCGGAAGTAGCTGACCTCGGTGCGGCCCTCGGGCAAGGGGTACTTGGGGATGCGGTACTGCACCTTCTTGGGCACCAGTTCCACGTTGCACATCCGCCCGATCTCCACCGAGTTGTCGAAGAGTTCGTCGAAACGCTGGCCCCATAGCTGCTTTTCCCCCAGCAACGCGCTGTGCATCTCTTCCGGGGTCTTCACGTAAAACTCGTCGCAGGGGAACTTCCAGCGGCCCGGGTCATCCCAAGTAGCCTTCGACTGCACCGCCAGCACCACCGCGTGGGCCTCGGCGTCCTCCTTGCGGACGTAGTGCCCGTCGTTGGTGGCGACGATGCCCAGGCCGTACTTGTCGGCGAACTCCTTGAGGACCTTGTTGACCTTCTTCTGCTCCTCGAGCCCGTGGTCCTGGATCTCGATGAAGTAGCGCTCGGGCCCGAAGATGCTCAGGTACTCCTGCAAGCGCCGCTCGGCGTCCTCGTGGCGCTCTTGCATGATGAACTGGGGGATTTCCGCCCCCAAGCAGCCCGAGAGCGCGATGATGCCGGAATTGTGTTCGCGCAGGATCTCGCGGTCAATTCGGGGCTTGCCGTAGAAGCCCTCGAGGTAGGCCCGGCTCGCCAGGCGGCACAGATTCTGGTAGCCCGCGAAGTCCTTGGCGAGCAGGGTGAGGTGGAAGTACCCCCCGTCCAGCCCCTTCCCCTGTTTGCGGTCGAAGCGCGAGTCCGCCGCCACGTAGGCCTCGTACCCGATGATCGGCTTGACCTCGGCCTCGGTGGCGTATTTGTAAAACTGCACCGCCCCGAACATGTTGCCGTGATCGGTCATGGCCAGCATGGGGTTTTCCGGCGAGACCTTCTTGACCCATTTGAGCAAATCCTTGATGCGGGCCGCACCGTCCAGGAGCGAGAACTGGGTGTGCTGGTGGAGGTGGGCGAATTTGCAGCTTGGGCAATCGTCGCGGTGGGTGGGGTTGGCTGGGTCGTGCGACATTCTGGCTAAAGCATAAGTCAAAAAACCGCCAAACGTGGTATCTGTTATTTACCGCGTTGGGGAAGGCAAAAAACCCTTGAGCACTCTCCTCGAGGGACACGCCTTAGCCCGGCCGGCTTCAGGTTTTCAACAACCAGAGCCCCACACGCTCAGACCGGCATTACTCCGACTCCCCGTGCACCACCAGCACCGGCTTGGTGCAGTTGTGCAACACCTTATCGGTCACCGAGCCCAAGAGCAACCGCTCGACGCCCTTGCGGCCATGGGTCGCCATCACGATCAGGTCGTGGTCCTGGGCGGCCTCGATGATGGCCTCCACCGGGTTATCCCCCTCGACCACCCGCGCCACCGCCCTAACCCCCTGATCCGCGGCATACTTCTGCATCCCCAGCAAGAGTTCCTGACTCTTGGCCTTGAAGTCCTGCATCTGTTCCTTGACCCATTCTTCAGGCTGGATGCTGTAGTGGCTGTAGGCCTCGTAGGGGTTCTCGAGGGCCAGCAGGAGCGTCACCTGAGCCCCGCACATCTTGGCCAGCTCGAGGCCCTGTTGCATAGCGTTCCGACCAAACTCACCGCCGTCGGTCGGGATCAGGATGCGCTTGTACATACCCCCTCCTTACCTGACATCACGGTAAACCCCCAGACGGGGGACAAGCGCCCCGGTATCTGCCGGGAAAAGCGCCCGGTATCTGCCGGGACAAGCGCCCGGTAGAATCGAGCCGTGCGGCCTCTCGTCACCGGGGCCAGCAGGCTCCTGGGGCAACACCTGGCCCGGCTCGGGTGGAGGGTCAGCGGAACCTTCCGGCGCTCACCGCTGGAGGGTCAACGTGGAGGGAACCCGCAACGTCGCCCAGGCGGCCCGCGAAGCTCAGGCCCGGCTCCTGTACGTCCGAGCGACGCCCTCTTCGACGGAACCGCCAGCCCCTACCCCGAGGAGGCCCCGCCCGCTCCGATCACCCCCTACGGGGCCTCCAAGGCGGCAGCGGAGGCGGTGGTGCAGGCCCTCTACCCCCAGGCGGTTATCGTCCGCACCTCGCTGATCCTGAGCAAAAAACCGCTGGATAAGCACTCCCGGATGGCGCTCGAGTTCGCCCATTGGGTTCGCCCCGGAGCCCTCTTCACCGACGAGGTTCGTTGCCCGATCGGGGTGGAGGATTTGGCGGCGGTGCTCGAGTTGGCCGGTGGAAACTTTAGCGGCATCCTCAACGTGGCCGGACCCATCCCCCTGAGCCGCTACGCGCTGGGGCGGCTGGTGCTCGAGCCCCTGGGCTCGACCCCAGCCTGGCCCCCCCGCGGGAACCCTGGCCGAAAGCGGGTTATACCGCCCGGCGGACGTGCGGCTCGACAGCAGCCTGGCCCGGAAGATCCTCCAGACCCGCATCCGCAGCCCCCGAACCTATCTTCAGCCCCCCAAAGCATCCCCCTGACATTTCCCTGACAACCCCGGCCTTACACTGAGCCGTGATGCCGAAGCTTCTGGTGGTCGAGGATGAACCCGCCGTGCGCATGGGCCTGCGCCTATCCTTGAGCCGGGCCGGGCACCAGGTTCTGGAGGCCGCCACCGCCACCGAAGCCTGGGAGCGGCTATCCCAGGCTGACCTGGTGGTGCTGGACTGGATGCTGCCCGACGAGCCGGGGGTAAGGCTCCTCGAGCGCCTGCGCCGCGACGGGCGCTACGAGAGCCTGCCGGTGTTGATGCTCACCGCCCGGGCCGGGGAGGGCGACCGGGTGGAGGGGCTCACCCGCGGGGCCGATGACTACCTGACCAAACCCTTTTCGACCCCCGAACTCTTAGCCCGCATCCAGGCCCTACTGCGCCGCAGCGGGAAGAGCGGGCGGATCGAGCGGGGCGGGCTGGCCCTGGACCTCGAGCGCCACCAGGCCAGCCTGGATGGCCAACCCCTCGACCTTACCCGGCGCGAGTTCGACCTGCTGGCCTTCCTGGCCCGCCACCCGGGGCGGGTCTACAGCCGCGAGGAGTTGCTCGAGCGGGTGTGGGGGCCAGAGTTCATGGGCACCGCCCGCACCGTGGACCAGCACGTGGCCCAACTGCGCGAGAAGCTCCAGGAAGACCCCAAGCTGCCGCGCTTCCTCGAGACGTTGCGCGGGGTGGGCTACCGCTTCAGGGAATAGGCAGTCCGCTCGAGGCTAGGTTCTCATGGCACTCCGCTTACCGGCGCTTGCTACGATGGTAGATATCGTTATGGATGCGCTAGGCGCTGGGCAAAGCAAGGCTCTGGAAGCAGCTTGGGAACAGGCTCGTGAAGGCGTGGTGCTCTTTTGCGAGGAGCGGGTCAGCTACCTGAACCCCGCCGCTGCCGCCATGCTCGGGGTAGAGCGCGAGCGAGTGATGGGCCGACCCCTGCTGCTGGCCCTGCGCGACCACCGTCTGGAAGCCCTCTGCTACCTGGGCGGGGAGGCCACGGTGGAGGTGCGCGGACGCACCCTCTGGGCCAAGGCCGACCCGGCGGGCCACCTGCTCCTGTGGGACAAAACCGATGAGAAAGCCCGCCAGGAAGCCCTCGAGGCGGCTAGCCGCACCCTGGCTCACGAGTTCCGCACCCCCGTAGCCGGGATGCTCTCCTTGCTCGAGGCGCTTCTTTCGCCGCATAGCGAGGTGGCGCTACTGGAAAAGTTGC
>DASTSL010000120.1:0-4949 GCA_035760705.1 Meiothermus sp.
AGGCGGCGGGGTGGGGGAAGCCGCCGGAACCTTCAGCACTTGGCCCACGCTCAGGGCCGTGCCGGTCAGGTTGTTCTCGCCCTTCAGGGCCTCCACCGTCACCCCCAACCGCCGGGCGATGCTAAAGAGCGTATCGCCGCGTTGCACCGAATATGTGGCAGAGCCGGTAGCGGCGGGGGTCGGAGAGGGCTGGGGTTGAGCCGAGGATGGATTGCCTGGCTGCGGGGCCGGGTTGAGGCTCGAGGGTTGAGCCGGGGCGGGCTGCGAAGGGGTACTTGGCGCGGATGGGTTCGCGCCCGAGCCCGGCAGCCGCAAGACCTGGCCGACCTCGAGGTTCGGGCGGCTTAGACCATTGAGGTGCATAAGTGTCTCCACCGTGGTGCCGTAGCGGCGGGCAATAGAGAACAAGGTTTCCCCCCGCTGCACGGTGTGAAACAAATCCTGGGCTCCCGCCAAGCCCAGTAGCACCATTACCGCCAAGATGCGCACCTTGCCGTCAGTATACCTAGCCCGTGGGTTCTTACTACAACCTCAAGCCACCCGGCTCAAGCCCGCTTACGTTCGGAGTGTGGTTCTCGCTCGGCCCAGGCAATCACCGGGCGCAAGAACAGCGGGGCCAGCAGGGTGGTGCCCACCACCATAAAAAGCACCAACGCATACTCTTCCTCGTTTACTGCCCCTGCGGCAAGACCCAAGGCTGCCACGATAAGGCCCACCTCGCCCCTGGGAGCCATCCCAACCCCCACTACCACCGCCCGCCGGAATCCCTGGCTGAGCGCTCCTAACCCCCCCCCTATCAGCTTTCCCGCCAAAGCGATCAACAGCAGCACGCTGCCATAGAGGAGTACCTGGCTTTGAGCCATCGCGGCCAACTCCAGGCGAACCCCGACCATAGCGAAGAAGATGGGTGACAAGAAGGCCTGCACGGCAAAGGAAGGCCGCTCGAGTTCATACTTCTCGCGCACTTCCGCCAACAGCATTCCCGCCAGAAAAGCTCCCACGATGGGCGCTAGGCCAATCACCGCCGCCAGCGCCGCAAGCCCCACACCCACCATAAGCGCAAAACCAAGAGGGCTCCCTATGGGCAAGCGTTCCAGGGGGAGGTGCCGCATCAGAGGTACCAAGGCCATGGCCACCCCCACAAAAATCACCGAAATCACTGTGATGCGGATGGCCGTGGCAATCTCTAGGGCACCGGTTTGAGCCACCCCACCTACTACGGCCAATACGATCAGACCCAGCACATCATCGATGACCGCAGCCCCCAGGATGATACGGCTGTAGGGGCGTGAGAGCACCCCCAACTCCTGTAGCACCCGAGCAGTGATGCCTACGCTGGTGGCCACCAGAGCAGTGCCCAAGAACAGGGCCGGTAGTTGCTCAAGGCCGATCGCCTCTCCGTAAACGTAACCTCCCACGAAAGGGAACGCCACCCCTAGCACGGCTACTAAAAAGGCCTCTTTGCCAACCGCCAGAATATCCTTCAGGCGGGTCTCGAGGCCTACCATGAACAGCAAGAAGATGGCCCCTAGCTCGGCGAGAAAGTTCAGAACCTCCCCTTGGTGCACCCAACCGAGTATTGCCGGGCCCATCAGCACTCCAGCCAGCACCTCGCCGATCACCACGGGTTGTTTAAGGATTTTGAAGACCCAGCCTAAGATCTGGGCTGCGAGGAGCAGGTAAAAGATCTCCAGCAAATGCATCAGTTCTCCGTAGAGGGGGTCTGGTTAGGGGTAGGCGATTGCTGCATCACAAACAACTGCAGGAAGTCGCTACGGGTGAGGGTGCCGACTAGTTGGCCCTGCTCATCCACTACCAGCACACGGCGATACTGTCGGTCTTGCATCATGCGCACCAGAGCAGTTTCCAACGGATCTTCTGGGGAGACTACAGCCAGTTCGGTACGCATAGCCGCCGCGACTGGCTTGGATTGGTATTGCCGGTATACACTTTCCACTGATCCCGGATCTACCCATTCATCGAACAAGCGCAGTGCCTCCACCTCGGAAAACGGAATGTTCTCCGGACGGGGTAACAGATCATCTACCTCAATAAGCCCCACTAGCTTCCCGGCTTCATCCACCACCGGCAGCCCCCCTAAGCGGTGCTCGAGCATCCGCTGTGCGGCCACCAGCAAGGTCTCGTCCAGACGCACGCTGTAGGGCCTAGTTTTCATAAGTTCCTTGACGCGCACGAGCCTAAGTCTATCACGCAAAAAATAGCGTGGGTTGTGCGAAGTGCCGCTTGTGTGTTATAACGGATAGGTCGCCCTTAAGAGGGCCCTCCGTCTTGCGAATATGCGCTACTTTTTGATGATGCCGTGCAACCCAAACGCACGGCGGTTCGCATGACGACGCTCCTGAAAGTCAGGGGCAGATCCCAGAGGGAAGCCTTCCCTGGGGATCAGAGGCAGGAGGAAACAGGCGGATGGAAGACAAGGCAACCCAGACCCCCGTGCAGGTCGTAGAGACGACTGACGGGAATCCCCCCAAACCCGAAGCGTCAGCCAACGAAGCCCCCGCTACCGAGGTCCTGACCCCGCACATCGCTACGGAAACTGCTCCGGTGCAGGCCAATGCTCCCGAAGCAGCCCCATCCAGCGGGAACCTAATGGAGCAGGCCCTGCAAGACGCCGAGGCACGCCTCGAGAAGACCGTCCAGCGCGGGCAGGTTCTGCAAGGGACCGTGGTGTTCGTGGGCCATGACGGCGTGGCGGTGGATATCGGCGCTCGCACCGAGGGCATCATCCCCTTCAACCAGCTCACCGAAGAAAACTTGCCCGAAGAAGAGCTCAAGAAGCTTTTGAAGCCCGGCGATACCGTCACCGTATACGTGGTGCGAGCCGACCTCGAGAACGGCCAGGTTATCCTCTCCAAGAAGCGGGCCGAGACCGATCGGAGCTGGGTCAAGATCCAGGAGCTTTTTGACCGGGCCGAGCCGGTGATGGTCACCGTAAAGGAAAAGGTCAAGGGGGGTCTGGTGGCCTTTGTCGAGGGCGTCCGGGCCTTCTTGCCAGCCTCTCAGGTCGATCTCAAGCGCACTCCCGAACTCGACGAGTATGTGGGGCAAAGCTTCCCGGTCAAGATCATCGAACTCAACCGCAAAAAAGGCCGGGTGATCCTCTCTCGCCGCGCGGTGGTGGAGGAAGAGCAAAAGAGCGTGCGGGCCAACCTGCTCTCGCAGCTCAAGCCCGACGACGTGGTGGAAGGCCAAGTTGTCGAGGTCACCGAGTTCGGCGTGTTCGTGGCGCTGGGCGGCGTCGACGGCCTGGTGCACCGCTCGGAGATCACCTGGGGCCGCTTCACCCACCCCAAGGAAGTGATCCAGAAGGGCCAAACCGTACGGGCCAAGGTTCTCTCGGTAGATCCTGAGCGCGAACGGGTCAACCTCTCGATCAAGGCTCTGGTGTCCGACCCCTGGCTCACCGTGAGCGAGAAGTACCCCATCGGCAGCCGGGTGCAGGGCAAGGTGGTGGGCCTCACCCCCTTCGGGGCTTTCGTGGAGGTGGAGCCGGGGCTCGAGGGCCTCATTCACATCAGTGAACTCTCCTGGACCAAGCGCCCCAAGCACCCCTCCGAGGTGGTAAGGGAAGGCCAAGAGGTCGAGGCGGTGGTGCTGCGCATTGACCCGACCGAGCGCCGCCTCTCGCTGGGCCTGCGCCAGACCCAGCCCGACCCCTGGAAGAGCCTCCCCGACCGTTACCCGCCGGGCACGCCGGTCAAGGGCAAGGTCACCGGCCTCACCGACTTCGGCGTATTCGTGGAGATCGAGCCGGGCATCGAGGGCCTGATCCACATCAGCGAACTCGACTACACCCGGGTCGAGAAGCCCTCCGACCTCTTCAAGAAGGGCGACGAGGTCGAGGCGGTCATCCTCAACATCGACCCCGTCGAGCAGCGCATCTCTCTCTCGCGCAAGCGTCTTTTGACCCCACCTGCCCCCACCGCCCGGCCTGAGGAAGCCGAAGAGGGCGAGCGTTCGCGGCGAAGCGGGCCACAGGCACGCGATAACCGGGGTGAGCGGCCCAAGAAGAAGGGTAAGGGAGCGCGGAGCGAAGGCCGCCTCGAGCGCCGCCCCCGCGAGGGTGAGTACGGGGTCACCGCCGCCTACACCAACTACGACCCCAATGTAGCCAGCGCGGCCAACGCCTCGGTCAAGCTGGGCGACCTCTACGGCGACCTCTTGAACCAGCTCGGGCTTGAGGAAGAAAAAGAAACCAAGTAATATCCGTGATTCCCTCCGGGCCGCCCCTTGCGGCCCGGTTTTTTTGCGTAAACTGGGGCTAGATGCGTGCGATGTTGCTGGAAGGGCCGGGAGGGCCGCTGCGACTGGCTGAGCGGCCCCTGCCCGTGCCGGGAGCGGGCCAGGTGCTCCTACGGGTACGAGCCTGCGGGGTCTGCCGCACCGACCTTCACATCCTGGACGGCGAACTCCCCACCCCCCAGCTCCCCCTCATTCTGGGCCACCAGATTGTGGCCGAGGTAGCCGGACTGGGGCAAGGGGTGAACCGATTTACCCTTGGGGAGCGGGTAGGGGTGGCTTGGCTGGGCTGGGCCTGCGGGATCTGTAAGTACTGCCAGCGGGGCCAGGAGAACCTCTGTCCACAAGCCCGCTTCACCGGCTACCACCTCGATGGCGGCTACGCCGAGTACACGGTGGCCTACGCCGATTTCTGCTACCCCCTGCCGATGGGGTACAGCGATCTCGAGGTAGCCCCGCTACTATGCGCGGGCCTCATCGGCTACCGTAGCCTCAAGCTGGCCGGCCAGGCCGAGCGCCTGGGCCTCTATGGCTTCGGCGCCGCCGCCCACATCCTGACCCAAGTAGCCCGGCACCAAGGCCAGCAGGTCTACGCATTCACTCGGCCCGGCGACGCCGCGGGGCAGCGCTTCGCCCTCGAGCTAGGAGCGGTGTGGGCCGGAGGCTCTGACCAAAGCCCGCCGGAGAAG
>DASTSL010000121.1:0-4943 GCA_035760705.1 Meiothermus sp.
TACGGGAATACCTGAAGAGCACCCCTGGGGGGAGCCTGGGGCTAAACGCTTATGTGGGCAACTGGCAGATTGACGGGTTGGATGTGACGGCGGGCAGTTTCGCCATCACGGCGGTCAACCCCAGCACCGGGCAGGTCAGCGGTACGGTCTTTGGCGGCAACCCGCTGGCGGGAACGGTGAGCACCAGCGATCCCAGGCGCTTCAGCTTCCAGCTAAACGGTCAGAACTACGAGGGCTACCTGTTTAGTTGGGAAACCGGGGTCATGGCCGGGAGGGTGGGCGACAAGGGTTTCATCGCCACCCGGCGCGACTTCAGCGCCCCGCAGGTGAGCATCCAGAGCCCCCAGGCAGGTGCGACCCTCTACCGCACCCAGACCTACACCCTGAGCGGACAGGCAAGGGGCGATAACGGCAGCGGGTTTATCGTGAACCTCCCCTGCCGCTGGACCAGCAGCCACAGCGGGGATACCCAGTTCCCCATCCAGGGCAACTGCAATCCCACCATCACCCTTCGGCCCGGGAGCCCCGCCAGCGTTACCTTCACGCTATCGGCCACAGCCCAGGGTGGGGCCAGCGCCCAGACCAGCGTGACGGTGAACGTGCAGAACCCACCCAACAGCGGCCCGCCCAGCGTCAGCATCGTGAGTCCGGCTAGCGGCAGTTCGGCCATTGTGGGGGACACGGTGCTGCTTGGGGAAAGCGCCGTGGGTGGTACCCCGCCCTACCGCAATTACCGCTGGACCTGGCAGGCCAGCAAGAGCGGATGTGCCGAGATCGATCTCTCAGTGAAAGCCGTGCCTTACAAGCCTATTAGCGGTGGTCAGTACTGGGATTGGAACACCACGGGAGCGCAAAACATACCCGGCGGATGCGGTTTTGACAACGAGGGCGGCACCCTCCGGCTCTACGTGACCGACGACCTCGGTCTCACCGGTTCGGCCTCTATCGCCTTCCGGCTGTACTACGTGCCGCCCCCTAACTGAGAAAGGAGGGAGACCCATGAACCGACTGCTGCCATTTGTCCTGGTGCTCTTTTCCCTGGCCCTGGCCCAGAAAGACCCCCACCCCTGCTACCTGATGGGCATCTTTAACCCCGACAACACCCCCAATGCCCTGGGCTCGTTGGGCTTTGTGATGAGCAACGAGGGCCTTTTACAGGATGGCAAGCCCCTGAGCGGCAACGGCGGCCAGGCCGTGGCCCAGGCCATGGCGCAGGCCATCGGCTCGGTACAGCCCATGTCCTACTGCATTCAGAACCTGTCCTCCGGTTGGGTCACCCAACTGCAATACTTCCGCAGCAGCCCCCAGGGGGCCCAGCACTGGCTGGGGGAAATCCGCAAGGGAGCCCCCAGCTGGGTGGGAATGAATGTGGGGGACGAGGCCGGGCTCTTTCGCGGCGACCAGAGCCAGCCGGTCTTCAGCCTGGCCTTCCGTTACCGCGAGTATGCCTTCTTGCTGACCAACAGCAGCATGGACCCCGAGGGCTACCGCAAGTGGGCCATGGCCGTCATTGAACGGGTAAAGAAGTTCAAGTAGGAGGAAAACATGCATCGGCTTTGGAAAATAGTCCTGACACTAGCGCTGGGCTTCTCGCTGCTGGCGCTGGCCCAGAGCGCCCAGCGGCTCATCCTGAACGGGCAGGTGGCCTCTACGCGGGTGATCGTGGTGCAGGGCACCGCCTACGTGCCGCTGGCCGACGTGGCCAAGGCCCTGGGCCAGACCGTGGTCAAGGTGCAGGGCGGCTACGAGATTCGCGCCGCGGGCGGGGCCAACCAACTGGCCGGGCAGTTCCAGGGGAAGGTGGGCGACCAGATCCTGACCGGGCTCTTTAGGGTGCAGGTGCAGAAGGTGGAGCGGATGGAGAGCTACACCACCCGCTTTGACAAGAACAACCTGACCATCCAGCCCCGCAGCGCCGAGGAAGAACTGGTGGTGGTCACCGGAGTGCTCAAGAACGCCAAGCAGTTGGGCACGGTGGCCCCCTCGCTGAGTGTGAACAACCCCGGCAACACCGCCCTGGCCGGGGCCGATGGACGCTCGTTTCCGCCCATCGCCTACGATAGCCCCGCCGGGACCAACACGGGTGGGGGCTTTACCCTCTTGCCGGGGGCGGCCCTGAACTTCGCGGTGGTGTTCTCGGTGCCCAAGGGCACCGAGGTCAAGGCCTTGGTGCTGCGGGTGGGCGAGTATGGCGATACCGGCAGTAAGGACGTGCGGGTGAGTTTGTAGCCTATACCGTTCAAGGGGCTGTACCAGATAAGGATTAAGTTAACCCAAGTTGCCACCTATTCAGACGATGGATGTAGAACAATGAAGGCCACTATGAACTGGACCGTTCTAGTGGCCTTCTGCATTATAGACGATCTGCTCAAAGCCCTCGGACACAAGGACGACCCCCAGAGCAAGACCCCCGCCAGCGTCGTCCTCACCATCTGGGTACTGGCCGCCCTCTTCTTCTCCGGCAAGCACAAACATGCCCTGGCCTACTGCAAAGAACACGCCCTGTTCAGTTTTATTCCTTCCAGAAGTCGGTTCTGCCGCCGCCTGCACAGCCTGTCCCATGGGATACCCCACCTGCTCCCCCTGTGCCAATCCTTGTGGCAGCATCTCTCCTCCGCCCAGCACTACGTCCTCGACACCTTCCCCCTCCCGGTTTGTGAGAACATCCGCGCCCCGCGCTGCCGCCTGGCCCCAGGCCTGACCTACCGGGGTTACATCCCCAGCAAGCGGGTCTACTTTCACGGCCTGAAGCTGCACCTGGTCTGCACCGACCAGCAGTTCATCACCGAGGTGCTGTGCACCCCTGGGTCTGTTGCGGATGTGCAGGGACTGTACCTGATGCCGCTGAACCTGTCGGAGGGAAGCGAGCTGTACGTGGATCGGGGGTACACCGACTACCTGGCGGAGGACGAGTTGCAGACGGGGGAGGGCATTCGGCTGCGGGCTGTGCGAAAGAGGAACTCCAAACGATACCAGCAAACCTCGCAGTGGATTGCCCTACAGGGCCGGAGGATTATCGAGTCAGTAGGCTCTGCCCTAACCGAGCTGTTCCCCAAACGCATTCATGCCACGACCCTCAAAGGCTTCGTGCTCAAGGTCTGGGGGTTCATCTTTGCCCACAACTTCAAGCGTCTGGCTAGCGTTTTGTAGGTAGCAACTTGGGTTATTGGTAGAAGGTGAGCTTACAATCAGGTTGGTGGCGGTGGTATTCGATGAGGGAGGCAACTTCCCTTCGGGACGGGCTGAAGCCCGCACGCCTGCCCATGCGAGGTGCAATCTGCCCGAACCGGTAATGTACCTCAACTTCAACTTCTCCTTTCCCTGGCCGTACCGTCACCCTTTCTACCAGCTCCCGCGCCACCGCCTGTTTCTCTTCCGGGGTAAGGCGGTCTATCCGATCACGCAGGTGGGCCGAGAGGCTCTCCAGGGAGTGGAGGGCTTCTTTGCGCTGGCGCTCGGCGATGGAGCGCTGCCGGGCTGATTCCACGCTCGCCTGGACTTCCCGGATGCAGGCGTCCAGATCCTCGATGCGGGCGTAGTAGGTTTCCTTTTCCACCCCCCCCTCGAGATAAAGATCCAGCAGGCGGGCACGGGCTTCAAGGAGGGCCTGCAAGCGTTTTTCCAGCAAGGCGACTTCGTTCCTTTCCGGGGACTCCTCCTTCATAAACGACTGCAATGCCTCACCAGGATTGAGCAGGAAGGAGCGGATGTCGCGCCAGATCTTCTCCTCCAGGTCTGCCCGGCGCACGTGAGGAGCGGTACACCTCATCTCGGGAATGGGAAAAGCCTGACGGCGCGTCCGCACACCCCGCAGCGGATGAGCCCCTTGAGCAGGTACACGTTGCGGGCGTTGCGCATGGCGAACAGGGCGTTGCGGGCTAGCTGATCCTGGGCCACTTCGAAGAGGGCAGGCTCTACCAGGGGCGGCACCGCCACCGACACCAGCTCGGGCTGGGTTTTGCGGGTGCGCTTGCCGTAGGTGTACTCGCCGATGTAGGTGCGGTTCTTGAGGATGCGCAACACCCCGCCTCCCCGCCAGACCCCGGCGGTACGCCTGCCCCTCACCCCACGCCCCTCGCGTCGATACTTCGGGGGGATGCCCAGGCGGTTGAGTTCCTGGGCTACCCGCTCGGTGCTCCAACCCCGTTCGGCCACCCAGGCAAACATCTGCTGCACCACCGCCGCCTCCTCGGGCAAAGGAGCCAGGCGACCGTCTTCGACGGTGTAGCCGTAGGGCACAATGCCACCGAGGTACTTCCCCATCCGGGCGGCCTTGTGCATGCCCAGACGGCTGCGCTCGGCGAAGGTATCGCGCTCCCACTCGGCGAAGACGGCCATGATCCCCAGCACCGCTTTGCCAATAGGGGTGGTGGTGTTGATGCTGGGCTCAGAGTAGGACATCAGCCCCACCCCAGAGCCCTCCAGCCGCTCGATGAGGTCGTAGGCCAGGCGTACCTTGCGGGCCAGGCGGTCGAGCCGGTAGACCAGGACCACCGCAAAACGCCCCTCCTGTGCATCCGCGAGCAGGCGGGTCAGGGCAGGCCGGTCCTCCTGGGCTCCCGAGTAGCCGGGGTCGGTGTAGGTTGCCGCCACCTCATACCCCAGGGCTTCGGCCCAGCGCCCGAGGACCTCGCGCTGGGCCTCGAGGGAGTAGCGCGCTCGACCTGCTCCTCGGTGGAGACGCGGGTGTAGAGGGCGCAGCGCCTCATACCTGGCGGAACTCCCCATGGATGACGCCCACCGGGACGGGGTACATGGCGGCTTTCTTACCGGCGGGGGGCTGGAGGGAGCCGTCCGGCATCAGCCAGTACACCGCCCCCACCCCGCTGACGGGCCGCACCAGCCGGGGCTCCGGGGGCAGGCGGTACAGCAGGGGACGGCGGATCTCCTCGACGAAGCCGAGCAGCGCGATGCCCCTCTCCCGGGCGGGCTTGCGCTCCACC
>DASTSL010000122.1:0-61821 GCA_035760705.1 Meiothermus sp.
GCGTTTGGCGTTTAGCGTTTAGCATACTCCCATGGTCCGGGGCATCCGGGGTGCGATCACCGTCGAAGAAGATACCCGCGAGGCGATCCTCGCGGGGACGCGGGAGCTTTTGGCAAAGATGCTCGAGGTTAACGGGATCACCGACCCCGAGACCATCGGCGCGATGATCTTCACCCTCACCGACGACCTGCGGGCGGCCTTCCCCGCCGAGGCCGCGCGGCAACTGGGGATGCAGATGGTCCCGCTCATCAACTCGCGCGAGATTCCGGTGCCGGGCTCTTTGGAGCGGGTCATCCGGGTGATGATTCTCTGGAACACCGACATCCCCCAGCGCAAAGTGCGCCACGTCTACCTGCGCGACGCGGTGCGGCTCCGGCCCGATCTCGAGAGCGCACAGTAAAGACACCCAGTACCAGAAGGAGGGCTGTACTTCCCTTACTCCTCGCGCTTGGCGAAGGAGCGGATTATCCTTGCTTGGAGCGGACCGATCTCCAAGCCTTGAGCCGTTCTTAGCTAGTTGCGTTCAGCCCCTTTCATGTGATGAATCCAACAGCGTGCGACGCGCATATTCCCTAGTGTGGAGATGGTCCTGAGCACGAAGCGCGGCGCACGTGGGCTGCTCTGATTGGCTCCCCCGGTTCCCTCTGGCTGACCCTGGGGTCAGTCCCGAAAATCGTTTTTCTACGTATTGATCGGGAATTCTGAGAAGGTGTTGGTGAAATCTACACATTTGTCATCGTAGCGGGATGCTACCCTTAGATCAGTCCTACTCCCGTCACATCCTTTGACAACTTAGGCCTTGACCGAATCGGCCCACCCCCACTGGGAGGGGGTTTAGACGCATATATGGGACCTGCCCCAGGCGTAACGGAGGAATCTTGTACCCAAAAGGAGCGATGCGGAAAAGCGACATGAGTAAGCCTAAGAGCAGCCTCGGCCTCGAGCATCTCGGCTCCGACGCGGAGCCAGCCCACCCACCGCTCTCAAATCCAGCCGGTGCGGAAAGAAGTTAAGAAAGGAGGGCGCGCATGGATATGCTAGAGTTCGTTCGCAAACACCAAGACATCGGAGGGTACCGCACCCTCAACTGGGAGGGCAGCTTCGCGGAGTACTTGGAGTTGCTCCGGAGCGACCCGCGCCCCTTGCGCACCAGCTACCAGCGGGTCTACGACATGATCGTGAGCTACGGGCAGCAGGAATACGGGCGTTTTCGCGAGAAGCTCTGCCATTACCGTTTCTTCGATGACCCGGTGGAAGGCGGCAGGGACGCCATCTTCGGGCTCGATCGCCCCATCATGCAGCTGGTGACGACCCTCAAGGCCGCCGCTTATCGTTATGGCCCCGAGCGGCGGATTTTGTTGCTGCACGGGCCGGTGGGCTCAGCCAAATCCACCATCGCCCGGCTGCTCAAAAAGGGCCTCGAGGCTTACTCCAAAACCGACGAGGGGGCGCTCTACACCTTCAGTTGGAAGACCGCCGACGAAGCCATGCCTTGCCCGATGCACGAAGAGCCTCTACACCTCTTGCCCATCGAGCTGCGGCGGCACTTCTTGAGCGAGCTGCGGGCGGCTCACCCCGAATACCCCTACCCGCTCGAGGTCGAGGGTGACCTCTGCCCGGCCTGCCGCTTCCAGGTGAGCGAGGCCATGCAGCGCCACGGCGGTGACCTGGCCGCGGTGCTCGAGCAGGAGATCGCGGTGCGCCGCTTGGTTTTGTCGGAGAAAGACCGGGTGGGCATCGGCACCTTCCAGCCCAAAGACGAAAAGAACCAGGACTCCACCGAGCTGACCGGCGACATCAACTACCGCAAGATCGCCCTCTACGGCTCGGACTCCGATCCCCGGGCCTTCAACTTCGACGGCGAGCTGAACATCGCCAACCGGGGATTGGTGGAGTTCATCGAGATCCTGAAGCTCGATGTGGCCTTCCTCTACGACTTGCTCTCGGCCAGCCAAGAGCACAAGATTAAATCCAAGAAGTTTGCCCAGACCGATATCGACGAGGTGATCCTGGGCCACACCAACGAGCCCGAGTTCAAGAAGCTCCAGGCCAACGAGTTCATGGAGGCCTTGCGCGACCGCACCATCAAGATCGACGTGCCCTACAACCTGCGGGCTTCCGACGAGGTCAAGATCTATAAGCGCGACTTCCAGGGGGTGAAGGGCAAGCACATCGCCCCCCACACCCTCGAGATGGCCGCCATGTGGGCCACCCTGACCCGCCTCGAGGCCCCCAAAAAAGCCGGGCTCAGCCTGTTGCAAAAGCTCAAGGTCTACGACGGCAAGCTCCTCCCCGGCTGGACCGAGGAAGCGGTCAAGGAGCTGATGATCGAGGCCAAGCACGAAGGGCTCGAGGGCATCTCGCCGCGCTACATCCAGGACAAGATCTCCAACGTGCTCGTCACCAGCGAGGAGCCCTGCATCAACCCCTTCATGGTGATGAACGAACTCGAGGAGGGGTTGCGCCACCACTCGTTGGTCTCCGACGAGAAGACCAAAGAGCGGTTCCGGGCTCTGCTGCAAGAGATCAAGACCGAGTACGCCGAGATCGTCAAGAACGAGGTACAGCGGGCCATCGCCGCCGACGAGGACGCCTTGCAACGGCTTTTCGGCAACTACGTGGACAACATCAAGGCCTACGTGCTGGGCGAGCGGGTCAAGAACCCTTACACCGGTTCCCCCGAGCCGCCCAACGAGCGGCTGATGCGCTCGGTGGAAGAGAAGATCGAGATCCCCGAGAGCCGCAAGGACGACTTCCGCCGCGAGATCATGAACTACATCGGGGCCTTGGCCTTGGAGGGCCGCAGCTTCTCCTACAAGGACAACGACCGCCTGCGCCGGGCCCTGGAGATGAAGCTCTTCGAAGACCAGAAGGACACCATCCGGCTCTCGGCTTTGGTCAGCGGCGTGGTGGACCCCGAGACCCAAGGCCGCATCGACATCGTGAAATCCCGGCTGATCCGCGACTACGGCTACTGCGAACACTGCGCGGCGGGGGTCTTGGAGTTCGTGGCCTCGATCTTCGCGCGGGGGGATACCAAAGCATGAGCGCTTTACGTCGCACGTCATACGTCCCACGCAAAGGAAGGCTGGTGGCTTGTAGCCTGTGGCAGGTGGAAAACCACAAACCACGAGCCACGAGCCGCTGGCCCGCTTTTGACGTTCGACGTACCGCGTACGGCGTACGACGGTGACCTATGCGCCCCATCGAACGCGACCTGCAACGCTTCAAGGAAATCGTCCGGGGTGAGGTCAAGAAACGGGCGAGGGAGTTTTTGACCCGCGAGGAATACCTGGGGAGCCTGGACGGGCAGGTGGTGAGCATCCCGCTGCCGCAGCTCGAGCTGCCCCGCCTCCAATACGGCCAGAACGAGATGGGGCAGGGCGAAGGCGACGGGGAAGGCCAAGGCCAGGGGATGGGCGGAACCGCCGGGCGGGGCGGCTTGGGCCCCGGCGGGCACGTCCCGGTAGCCGAGATGGACATCGAGGAGTTCCTCGAGCTGATCGGGGAGACCCTCAAACTGCCCCGGCTCGAGCCTAAACAGGGCGGGGCCGTGGAGGAATCCTCGCCTAAGTACACCACGCTCTCTCGGCGCGGCCCGGAATCTTTGCGCCACGCCCGCAAGACCATGCGCCAGGCTCTCAAGCGGGCCATCCAGAGCGGAACCTACCAGCCCCAAGACCCCCGCCTGGTCCCCGAGCGCGACGACTACCGCTACCGCGCCCCCGAGTTCAAGCCCCGCCCCCAGGCTCAGGCGGTGCTGGTGTTCGCCCTCGACGTCTCGGGTTCGATGGAAGGCGAACAGCTCCGCTTGGTGCGGATCCTCTCCTACTGGATCACCGCCTGGGTCAAGAAGCACTTCCCCCGGCTCTCGCGGCACTACCTCCTCCACGACGCCGAGGCCTGGGAGGTCTCGGAGGAAGAGTTTTTCCGGCTGCGCGAGGGCGGCGGAACCCGGCTCTCGAGCGGGATCAAGCTAGCCCAGCAGGTCTTAGAGCGCTACCCGGCCCAGGTCTACAACCGCTACGTCTACCATTTCACCGACGGGGACAACTGGCAGGACGACACCGCCGAGGCCCTCGAGACCCTCAAGTCCTTGCTGCCCACCCTCTCCCTCTATGGCTACGCCCAGGTGCGTAGCCGCTACGGCCAGGGCCGCTTCATCGACGACTTGCGCGGCAACTTCCAAGCCGACCCGGCCCTCACCACCGCCGAACTCGGCGGACGCGAAGGCTTGCCCAACGCCCTCAAGCGCCTTTTGGGAGGCGGCAATGAATAACCCTGGTCAGGCTGAGGACTCGATGGACTTCAGCACCGGCAGACTGTGCGTTTGCTCATGGGGGGTGAGGGGGTTCGACAGAAGGAAGGGGGGCGAACTCCCTACGGCCCCTGACTGGAAGCCAAAGGCGAAGCACGTCAATATCTGGAGGCTCGCATGACCAAATCCGACCTCCAAACCCTGGCCATAGACATCGAAGCCCGTGCCAAGGCCCAGGGCCTCTCCTTCGACCCGGTGATCTTCGAGGTGGTGGGCTGGGAGCAGATGGCGATGCTGGCCTCTTACATGGGCTTTCCCCGCCGCTACCCGCACTGGCGCTGGGGCAGCGAATACCTGCGGTTCAAGGAGACCTACCGCTACGGGCTCTCGAAGATTTACGAGTTGGTGGTCAATACCAAGCCGGTCTACGCCTACTTGCTCGATTCGAACCCGCCCCTAGCCCACAAGCTGGTGATCGCCCACGTCTACGGACACGCCGACTTTTTCAAGGAAAACCTCTACTTCGCCCCGGCGCCCAAGTCCATGCACGATGAGCTGGCGAACCACGCCGCTCTGGTCGAGAAGTTCATGGAGCGGCACGGGGTTCGGCCCGTGGAGGAGTTCTTAGATTTGGCGCTCTCCCTCGAGAACCTCATTGACCCCCACAGCCTTTTCGTGCAGCGGGCCAAAGGGGTCAAGGAGCCCGACGGCACCCCGCTGCGGATGCCGGTGCGCGCTTACCTCGAGCCCTACGTCAACCCGCCCGCCGAACCACCCAAGGACGCCGAAGAGGCCGCGGTCAACGAACCGATCCCCCCACAGCCCGAGCGCGACGTGCTGGCCTTCCTGATCAAATACGCCCCGCTCGCCTCCTGGCAGAAGGCGATCCTCGAGATCATCCGCGAGGAATCGTATTACTTCGCCCCCCAGGGCCAGACCAAGGTGATGAATGAAGGCTGGGCCACCTACTGGCACACCACCCTGATGAATGGCGGCCTGCTCGAGCCCGGCGAGGTGCTGGACTTTGCCGAACTCCAGGCCGGGGTGCTGGGGGGGCGCGGCTTCAACCCCTACAAGATCGGCTACACGCTGATGAACCACATCGAAGACCGCTGGCGCAAGGGGCGCTTTGGCCCCGAGTACGAAGCCGCCGAGCTGGTGGATAAGCTCGAGTGGGAAAGCGAGCCCGGCGACGCGAGGGCCAAGCTCTTCCAGGTGCGCCGGGTCTACAGCGACATCAGCTTTTTGGAGGAGTTCTTCACTCCGGAGTTCGCGCTCGAGCAGCGGATCATCCTGCCGGAGGAGCTCGAGCACTTCCACCAGGCCAAACAGCGCCTCTTGTTCATGCTCACCAACGCCGGGAACCCCATCGTCTACCTCACCGACGCCAACTACAAGAACCGGGGGGAACTCTACCTCGAGCAAGCCTTTGAAGGCGCCGAACTCGATTTGCGCAAAGCCCGCGCGGTGATCGAAAACCTCTACCGGCTGTGGGGCCGTCCGGTGCACCTGGAAACCGTGCTGGACGACAAGCCGATGCGGCTCAGCTACGACGGAGCGCACCGACAAGAGGCGGCATAAAAGACCAGACCTCGTAGGGCCGATTCCAAGGGTCGGCCTCCCTACTCTCTTATCTAACCGGGATGAGGGCCGGGTCTATGGCGCTAAGCCCACGACCCGGCCCCTGCTTTTCGTATTTCCTAAGTATCTCCAGGATAGAAACGTAGCGGATGGAGAAGGGGTGGCTGATGAGGCCGCGCCGCTGCAAACCCCGTTATTCACCCTTCCCCCGAACAACCCGACCCTTCTACCCTGGGCGCACTTAGTAGTTGGTGAACAACAATAGGTTCGGCGAGTTCCTGCCGATGCTCGAGAGCACCCCTGCGGTGGCGTTGTTCACCAGCGCGTTCCGCACCGTGGCCGGGCTAGCCCCGGGGTTGCCCTGGAGGTAAAGCGCCGCCACACCCGCCACGTGAGGGGTCGCCATCGAGGTGCCGCTGATGGTGTTGGTGGCGGTGTTGCTGGTGTACCAGTCGGAGGTGATGGAGGAGCCCGGGGCGAAGAGGTCCAGACAGCTCCCGTAGTTGGAGTACGAAGCCCGCGCATCGCTCGAGGTGGTAGCCCCTACCGTGATCGCCGCGCCGACCCGGGCCGGGGAGTAGTTACAGGCGTTGCGGTTGGAGTTCCCGGCGGCGATCGCATAGGTAACCCCGGCGTTGATCGAGTTGTTGACCGCGCTATCCAGTGAGGTGGAGGCTCCACCGCCCAGGCTCATGTTCGCTACGGCGGGCTTGACGTGGTTGCGGGTCACCCAGTCCACCCCGGCGATCACCCCCGAGGTCGAGCCGGAGCCGCCACAGTCGAGGACCCGTACCGCGTAGAGGGTCACGCCTTTGGCCACCCCGTAGGTGCTGCCACCAACCGTACCGGCCACGTGGGTGCCGTGCCCGTTGCAGTCCTGGCCATTTCCGCCCAGCGCGTCGTAGCCGACCCGGGCCCGCCCGCCGAAATCGTTGTGCGAGGTGCGGATGCCGGTATCGATGATGTAAGCGTTCACGCCCGCGCCGGTGGCGGTATAGGTATACGTCCCGTTCAACGGGAGGTTGCGCTGGTCGATGCGGTCCAGGCCCCAGGTGGCGTTGCTCTGGGTAGTGCTGGCTTCCATCACCTGGTCGGCCTCGAGGTAGGCCACCCTGGGGTCGGCCCGGAGAGCGCTGACCTGGGCCTCGGAGAGCGAAGCGGCCAGGCCTTGCAGGGCCGCGGTGTAGATCTGCTGAAGCTGCACCCCGGCCAGGCCCAGGGCTTGCAACTCGGCGGTCTGGCTTTGCAGGCTGACCCCGGACTCGAGCGCCGCCTGGAGGGCTTGCAGGGTCGGTAGGACGTTAGCCGAATCCTTGTACACCACGATGTACTGCCCGGCGATCACCTTTTCGCCGTCCAGGCCCAAAAGCGGGGCCAGGTTGGTCGAAGACTGGGGAGCCCCACACGCCGCTAAAGCCGCCGCCAAGCCGATCCACCAGAACTTCCGCTGCATACGTCCTCCTTGAAGGTTGGTTTGAGTCGCGCCCAAGCAGATCTACCCGCAGAGGTTACGGATGCTCGTCTGGATGCTGATCTACTCACCGAGGGGGTTGGGTTGTTAGGCAACACCAGAAGTCTAACCCGCTCGGCCAAACGGCTGTCAACCTTGGGGCAGATGCATTAAGAATGCATGAGCCTCGAGCTGAGGCTCATGCATCGGGTACGAACCTTAGCGAACCTTGGCGCCCGGCGGCAGGTCCGACTCGGGGGTAACCACCACGATGCGGCCTTCGGCATCTTCACCGGCCAGAATCATCCCCTGGGACTCCACCCCGCGCAAAGTCGCCGGTTTGAGGTTGGCCACAAGCACCAGCTTCTTCCCCACCAGGCTCTCAGGCGTGTAGAACTGGGCGATCCCCGAGACCACCTGCCGGGTGTGGTCACCCACGTTCAGCGTGAGCACCAGCAGTTTGTCGGCCTTGGGGTGTTTCTCGGCCTTGATGACTTCGGCTACCCGCAGTTCGACCTTGGCGAAGTCGTCGATGGTGATAGGGCTATTAGCGGCCTGCGGCTCGTGGCTCGTGGCTCGTGGCCGAATCGCAGTTTCGGGCTTCGCGGCGGGTTTATCTTCGTTGGGCGTTGGGCGCTCAGCGTTCTGCGACGCAGCCTCGAGCTTGGGGAACAAAATGGGCGCTTCTTGGGGGATTCGAGTCCCGGCGGGCGAGAGGCCCCAGGTCTCGGTCTGGGCGACGGTAAAATCTCCCAGCCCCAGCGCGGCTCGCAGTTCCTTGGCCTTGTTG
Source organism: Meiothermus sp. (assembly GCA_035760705.1). Taxonomy (GTDB): domain Bacteria; phylum Deinococcota; class Deinococci; order Deinococcales; family Thermaceae; genus Allomeiothermus. The sequence continues at coordinate 8,080 of DASTSL010000122.1, forward strand.
GGCAGGGCAGCCTCGAGCAAGACGCTGGCGATCCGCAACCCCTCGACCACGGTGTAGAGCACGTCCTCGAGTTCCTTCTTGCGCGAATCGTCTCGGGCCAGCTCCCAGGGCTTCTGGTCGTTGACGTACTTGTTGAGGCTCCGCACGTACTGGAGAACCTCCTCGAGCGCTAAGTTGAAGCGCAGTTCGCGGATCAGGGGACGCACCTTGGCAGCCAGGCTCACCCCCTCGCGGGCAATCTCGGAGTCCGGCGGGGAGGGCTCGGGCAGCACCCCGCCGCAATACTTGAGCAGCATGGTGCGAAGCCGAGAGAGCAAATTGCCCAGATCGTTCGCCAGGTCGGAGTTGAGCCGTGAGACGATCACCGGTTCCCCGAAGGGGCTGTCGGCGGCAAGCGTGGTGTCGCGCAGCAAGGCGTAGTGCAGGGTGTCCACCCCGTACTTCTCGAGCATCTCTGCCGGGTCAATGGCGTTCCCCAGGCTCTTGCCCATCTTGCGACCATCTAAAGCCAGGATGTGCCCGTGGACGACGAGCTTTTCGTAGAGCGGAAGACCCGCCGCTTTGAGCATGGTGGGCCAGAAGACCGCGTGCGGCTTGAGGATATCCTTGCCGATCACGTGCCAACAGTGCCGCCAGTAGGGCTCGAAGATATCGTTGCTGACCAGGGCCGAGACATAGTTGAGCAGCGCGTCGAACCACACGTAGGTCACGTGGTTCTCGTCCCAGGGGATGGGGATGCCCCAGGGCACGCGCTCCTTGGGCCTCGAGATGGAGAGGTCGCCGATGGGTTCTTTGAGCATCTCGAGCACTTCGTTGCGGTAACCGGCGGGCTGGATGAACTCGGGGTTTTGCCGCAGGTGCTCGAGGAGCCAGGGGCGGTATTTCTCCATGCGGAAGAAGTAGTTGGCCTCCTTGCGCAACACCGGCGGCTCAGAGTCGCCGGGGAGCACCCCGTTCACCAGTTCCTTCTCGGTCACGAAGCGCTCCGAGCCCACCGAGTAGAGCCCTTCGTACTCGGCGTAGTAGATATCGCCCGCCTCGTAAACCCGCTGGAGGATTTGTTGCACGTACTTCTTGTGCCGCTCCTGGGTGGTGCGGATGAAGTCGTCGTAGCTGATCTGCAAGCGGTCATAGAGCGCCCGGAAACTCCCCTCGGATAGCTCGTCCACGAACTCCCTAGGGCTCTTCCCGGCCTTGGCCGCCGCCTTGGAGATCTTCTCGCCGTGTTCGTCGGTTCCGGTCAGGAAGTAGGTCTGGTAGCCGTCCAGCCGGTGCCAGCGGGCCAGAAAATCAGCCAGGATTTTCTCGTACACGTGGCCGATGTGGGGGGCCGCGTTGGCATAATCGATCGCGGTGGTGACGTAGAAAACTTTGTTCACTGCTCTCTCCTCTCGCCAAAAAGAACCGGGGCGCATCATACACGCGCCCCGCCGATAGCCTCAAATTTTCGCTACCGTCGGGGAACCTCCATCATTCGTAGTGAAGCCGCATGGCGGCCCGGCTGGAGCCGGTACTCGTGGGTAAAGTAGACCTTCATAGGGGTCATGGTAGCCGCTCGAGGCCCTTCTCGCAAGCCCTCATTGACCCTCACCCCGATACTGCTCGGTTCCATCTCCCCTCTCTCGCATACCGAGAGAGAGGTTGGGGGTGAGCGCAAGCAGACCCAGGAGATTGTTTTTCTAGCCATCCAGCCTCGAGCCCGGAAATGTGAATTTTTTCCCATCAGTACTCCAAAACTTGAGGACATTTGGCTCTGCAAAGGGCTGCCGATAGCGCCGAGACTTGGTTTACACCCTATGCGGGGCGCGGTGTCGTTCACCGCCGAGGAGGAAGCTATGCCACAGATGGAATCCGGCGTGATCCGAAGATTACCCGGCGTGTTCGAGGAAGTCAAACCGCCCCTTTCGGATCGGGAAGCCGTGCTCGAGGCCGAGCGCTGCTTGGAGTGCGGCAGCCCGCACATGCCCGCTCCCTGTCTGCGGGCCTGTCCGGCGGACGTGAACGTACCGGGCTTCGTGGGGGCCATTGCCCTGGGGCAGCCGGGCCGGGCCGCCCAGATCATCTGGCAGGAAAACCTGCTGGGTGGGACCTGCGCACGGGTCTGCCCCACCGAAATCTTGTGCGAGGGGCATTGCGTGCTGATGCACGAGGGGCGCAGACCGGTGGACATCGGGCGGCTTCAGCGCTACGCCACCGACTATGGGCTGCACGAAGGGATTCCCCTCCGCCACCCGGTGGCTCTCACCAAGCCCCCGGTCGCAGTGATCGGCGCAGGGCCGGCGGGTTTGGCGGCGGCGGGCGAGTTGGCCTCCAGGGGTTTTAGGGTCACAGTCTTCGAGATGCGCCCGGAGCCGGGCGGGTTGGTGCGTTTCGCCATCGCCCCCTACCGGCAGAACATCGAGCCGATCCCCGAGGAGGTCGGGGCGCTCGAGAAGCTGGGGGTCGAGTTCCGGTTCAGCCACCCGATCGATACCCCGGAGAAGCTCAAGGAGATCGAGGCCCACTACGCGGCCATCGTACTGGGGGTAGGGCTGGGCAAGGACGTGGAGGTCAAGTACGAGGGGGACCAGCTCGAGGGCGTCTGGGACTCGCTGCCCTTTATCGAAGCGCTCAAAACCGGAAAACCGGTAAAGGTGGGCGAGCGGGTGGCGGTGATCGGCGGCGGCAACACCGCCATGGACGTGGCGCGAGAGGCCCTGCGGCTGGGCGCGCTCGAGGTGACGGTGCTCTACCGCCGCACCGAGGCTGAGATGCCGGCCTTCCCCCACGAGGTGCAGGAAGCCCGCGAGGAAGGCGTGCACTTCCAGTGGCTCACCCTGCCCTTGCGCTTTTTGGGCCGACACCGGCTCGAGGCCATCGAGTGCCAGTACATGAAGCTGGGCGACCCCGACGAGTCGGGCCGCAGGAAGCCCGTAGCAGTGCCCGGCACCGAGTTCAAGGTTCCCGCCGAGACGGTCATCAAGGCCATCGGGCAGCGCCCCCGGATCGAGTTTTTGCGCTGGATCGAGGGGCTCGAGGTGCAGGAGGGGAAGATCCAGGTCAACCCCAAGACCGGACAGACCGGCAACGAGCAGTATTTCGCCGCCGGGGACGCGGTGGGCGGGGCTACCGTGGTCGAGGCCGTGCAGGGGGCTAAACGGGTCGCGAGGGGGATCGAGCACTATCTGGCCGCCCGCGCGGAGGTGGTGACATGATGGAGATTCGCTGGCACGGGCGTGGGGGCCAGGGGGCCAAGAGCATGAGCCAGGTGCTGGCCGAGGCCTGGCTCAAGGGAGGCGAGTACGTGCAGGCCTTCCCCGAGTACGGCCCCGAGCGCTCGGGGGCACCTGTCACAGCCTATACCCGCGCCGACACCCGGCCCATCCGCATCCACCACGCCATCCGCACCCCCGACGTGGCGGTGGTGATTGACCCCTCACTTTTGGGCGAGGTTCCCCTCACCGCCGGGCTCAAACCCGAAGGGGTACTGCTAGTCAACACCGAGGAATCCGCCGACGAGCTAGCCAACCGACTCGGGATCGGACAGAGGGTGCTCACCATTCCGGGGGATCGGCTCGCTAGGGAAGTCGGGGGCCGGTTCGCCAACGTGGTGATGCTGGGAGCGGTTGCAAGGACGCTGGGAGAACCCCCGCTGGAAGCCCTCGAGGCGGTCGTCCGCGAGAACAAGGTCAAGCTCCCGCCGGAGGCCCTCGAGGCCAACGTGCGCTCGGTGCGGGCCGGGTACGACTACGAACCGCAGGAAGCTCGAGGCACTCCCAAAGTCCAGGCTCCGACGACATCAGCACCGATCTCTACCGGGCTCCCCGGCGGGGTGGTGCTGGCCGAGACGGCGCCCCACCCCCGCACCGGGAGCTGGCGCACCGGGCTCAAACCGGCGGTGAACCTCGAGGCTTGCATCAACTGCCTCTTGTGCTGGGTCTACTGCCCCGACGACGCCATCCGCACCGACGGCCAGGCTTTCGGGGGCTTCGACTACCAGCATTGCAAAGGCTGTGAACTCTGCGTGGGGGCCTGCCCCACCCAGGCCATCGCCATGATCCCCGAGAACGTCCCCATCACTGCCTTCGGGCACATCGGAGGGAAATATGCTTAAGGCACCGGAACTCACCTTGCTGACCGGGGCCGAAGCCACCGCCGAGGCCACCCGGCAGATCAACCCGGATGTGTTCCCGGTCTACCCCATCACCCCTCAGACCCCCATCATCCAGACCTTCGCCCAGATGGTCGCCGACGGCAAGGCCGACACCGAGATCATCAACGTGGAATCCGAGCACTCCGCCATGAGCGCGGCGGTGGCCTCGGCGCTGGCCGGAGCCCGCACCATGACCGCCACCAGTTCGCAGGGGCTGGCGTTGATGGTGGAGATCGTCTACATCGCGGCCTCGCTCAGGGCTCCGCTGGTGATGGCGGTGGGGAACCGCGCCCTCAGCGGCCCTATCAACATCCACGCCGACCACTCCGACGCCATGCTGGCCCGCGACACCGGCTGGGTGCAGCTCTTCGCCGAGAACGCTCAGGAGGCCTACGACCTGATGGTGATGAGCCCGCGCGTCGCCGAACACCCCGAGGTCTTGCTCCCGGTGATGGTGGGCATGGACGGCTTCACCATCACCCACTCCGCCGAGCCGGTAGCCTTGCTCGAGGACGCCCAAGTCCAGCGCTTCGTTGGCCAGTACCGTATCCCCTACCCGCTCCTGGACGTGGCCCAGCCGGTCACCTACGGCCCCTTTGCCATGCCCGACAGCTACTACGAGCTGCGCTACGAGATCGAGCGGGCGCTGGGCCGAGTTCCGGGGGTACTGGACGCGGTGGCGGGCGAGTACGCCCGGCTCTCGGGGCGGCAGTACGCGGCCTATGAGGCCTACCGGCTCGAGGACGCCGAGCGGGCCATCGTGGTGATGGGTTCGACCGCCGGGACGACCAAAGACACCATTGACCGATTGCGGGAGAAAGGCGAAAAAGTTGGGCTCCTCAAGCTCCGGCTGTTCCGCCCCTTCCCGGCCCAGGCCATCCGAGAAGCCCTGATTCACGTCCCCAAGGTCGCCGTACTCGACCGGGCCATGTCGCTGGGCGGCTTCCCCCCGCTGTTCGCGGAGGTTTCGGCAGCGCTTTACGGCTCGCCCGTCGGGCTTCAGAGCTACGTGTACGGGCTCGGGGGGCGGGAGATTTACGGGGAAGACCTCGAGCGCGTCTTCGATGAACTTAACGAACCGCCCGGCCCCACCCGTTACGTCGGGCTCAGGAGGTAGCCGATGCCCAGCATCAAGAAGCTCGCGCAAAACCAGGCTCAGGAAGAGCGCTTCGTGGGCGGGCACTCGCTGTGCCGGGGCTGCGGCGCGCCCACCGTGGTTCGCACCGTGCTCAACAGCATCCCCACCCCGGTAGTGGTGGTAAACGCCACCGGCTGTCTCGAGGTCGCCACCACCCGCTACCCCACCACCGCCTGGAAGGTGCCCTGGATACACCTGGCCTTCGAAAACGCGGCGGCGGCCACCAGCGGGATCGAGACTGCCTACCGGGCGCTCAGGAAACGCAAAGCCATCCCCGACGAGCCGATCACCTTCGTGACCTTCGGCGGGGACGGCGGCACCTACGATATCGGTTTGCAGGCTTTGTCGGGGGCGCTCGAGCGCGGTCACCGCTTCATCTACGTCTGCTACGACAACGAAGCCTACATGAACACCGGCATCCAGCGCTCCGGGGCCACCCCCTTCGCCGCCAACACCACCACCTCCCCCACCGGGCGCAAGGGCTTCGGCAAACACCAGACCCGCAAAGACCTGAGCGCCATCGCCGTGGCCCACCACATCCCCTACGTGGCCCAGGCGGCCATCTCGCACTGGCAAGACCTCTCCGATAAGGCGCTGCGGGCCAGCCAGCAGGAGGGCCCCTCCTTCCTCAACGTGCTCTCGGGCTGCCCGCTGGGCTGGGGTCACGCTACTGGCGACACCATCGAGGTCGTGCGGCTGGCGGTGGACAGCCTGTACTGGCCGCTTTACGAGGTGCTGGACGGGCACTACCGGCTCAACTACGAGCCCAAGAAACCGGTGGCGCTCGAGGAGTGGCTCTCCCGCCAGGCCCGCTTCAAACACCTCTTCAAGACGGAGAACCGCGGCCACCTCCACGAACTCCAGGCGCTGGTCGAGCACGACTGGGAAGCCCTGCGCGAACGGGCTCGAGCCGACGCTTACTTCTTTGCCGAGCGCCCCGAGCTGGCCGGGAGCCGAGTATGACCGCTGCCAAGCAGGGCCTCGAGCGTCAGCGCTACCAGCAGGGCGAGTACGCCCTCTTGGTGCGGCGGCCCTGGTGCAAGGGCTGCAACATCTGCGTGGAAGCCTGCCCACAGCACATCCTGGCCCTGGACGCCCACGAGAAGGTCTACGTCACCGACATCGGGCAGTGCATCTTCTGCGGGCTCTGCGCGGTGCGCTGCCCGGACTTCGTCTTCGTGCTGGAAAGACCGAACACGCTTCCGCAAAGCGGGGTGGTGAAGCTATGAGGCTCCTCCAGGGCAACGAAGCGGTGGCCCTCGCGGCGGTCAAGGCGGGTTGCACCTTTTACGCCGGATACCCCATCACCCCGGCCTCGGAGATCATGGAGTGGATGGCCCGGCTGCTGCCCAAGCGGGGCGGGGTCTTCTTGCAGATGGAGGATGAAATCGCCGCGATAGCCGCCAGCATCGGGGCGGCCTGGGGCGGGGCCAAAGCCATGACCGCCACCAGCGGCCCCGGCTTCAGCCTGATGCAGGAAAACCTGGGCTACGCCGCCATGACCGAGACCCCTTTGGTGGTGGTGGACTCGCAGCGGGCCGGGCCGAGCACCGGTCTGCCCACACTGCCCTCGCAGGGCGACGTGATGCAGGCCATGTGGGGCTCGCATGGCGACCAGCCGCGCATCGTGCTCACCGCCTCGGGGGTGCTCGATGCCTACCGGATGACCGTGGAAGCCTTCAACCTGAGCGAGCGCTACCGCCTGCCGGTGGTGCTCTTGCTGGACGCGGTGACCTCGCACATGCGCGAGAACGTAGAGCTGCCGGAAGACCTCGAGGTCGTCCCGCGAAGCCAACCCACCAGCCTCGAGGGCTTCCAACCCTTCGGAGGCCCGGAGTTCCTGCCCCTGGGCGAGGGGGGCCGCTTCGTGGTCACCGGGCTGGCCCACGACGAAACCGGCAAGGTCCGGGCCACCGACGGAGCGGCTCTCGAGCGCCTGCTCAAAAACAAGCTGGCCCGGCTCGAGCAGGACCGGGAAAAGATCACCCACTATCGCGCCCGCTACCTGGAGAACGCCCGGACGCTGATCCTGGCCTACGGGATCACCGCTCGAGCGGCCCTGGCCACCGTAGAGCACCTGCGGGCCGAGGGCTACCCGGTGAGCTTCTTGGAACTGCTGACCCTGTGGCCCTTCCCCGATCACCTGATCCGCCCGCTGGCCCACAAAGTAGACGAGATCCTGGTGCCCGAACTCAACCTGGGCCAACTGGCTTGGCGGATACGGGCCGCGGCGGACGCTACCCCGGTGCGCTCCCTTGGCCGGGCCGACGGGATGCTCTTCACCCCGGAGGAAATCGCCACCGAATTCAAACGTGGGGAGATGCGGGAGGTCGGTCATGCCTAAAGTCGGCCACGACTTGAGCGAATACTTGCGCACCAGCGCCCTGCCCACCGTGTGGTGCCCGGGCTGTGGCAATGGCAGCGTGGTGCAGGCCATCGCCACCGCGCTCGAGCGCCTGCGGCTCGACCTCGACCAGGTGGTGATGGTGGGGGGGATCGGCTGCTCGAGTCGCACCCCCTTCTACCTCAACCTGAACGGGATGCACACCACCCACGGGCGGGCCCTGGCCTTCGCCACCGGGATCAAGATGGCCAACCCCAGACTCAAGGTGATCGTCACCACCGGCGACGGCGACGGTCTGGCGATCGGGGGGAACCACTTCCTGCACGCCGCGCGACGCAACCTCGACCTCACGGTGATCCTCTTCAACAACGGCACCTATGGCATGACCGGCGGGCAGCAGGCCCCCACCACCCCCGAGGGTTTCCGCTCCACCACCAACCCGATCGGTTCCATCGAGCACCCCTTCGATCTGGTGGAACTGGTCCTGGCCGCCGGGGCTACATATGTCGCCCGCACGACCACCTTCGACTTCGACGACATGCCCCGGATGATCGCCGAGGCCATCCAGCACCCCGGTTTCGCGGTGGTGGAGATTCTGACCCAGTGCCCCACCTACTACGGGCGGCTCAACCAGTTGGGCGATGCCCCGGCCATGCTGGACTACGAAAAAGACCACACCGCCCCGATCCCCCAGCTCTCCCGCGCCGACATGCTGGGCAAGCTGCCCATCGGGGTCTTCCGCCAAGAGGTGCGGCCCGAGTTCACCGCCGAGTATGCCGAATACACCCGCCGAGTGGGGCAAGGGGGCGGGGGCGATGCCTAAAGGTATGCTTCGCGATCCCTTGCAGGTGCGGCTCTCCGGGCGGGGCGGGCAGGGCGTGATCCTGGCCGGGGTGGTGCTGGCCGAGGCCGGGATGTACGACGGTTTGCAGGTCGTCCACACCCAGAGCTACGGCCCCGAAGCCCGGTTGGGGGCCAGCAAATCCGAGGTGATCCTCTCGCAACACCCCATCGCCTTCCCCGAGGTGGTGCTCCCCGACCTCCTTCTCTGTCTCTCCACCGATTCGTATAAACAACACGGGGCCAAGCTGGCCCTGGGGGGCATCCGGGTGGTGGAAGAGCGGGTGCAGGACGAACTCGAGGTCAAGGATGCCCTGCTGCTCCCTATTTTGCGCACCGCCCAGGAGTTGGGAAGCCCGATCAGTGCCAACCTGGTGGCGCTGGGAGCGCTGGTGGCGCTCTCGCAGGCGGTGAGCCAGGAGAGCCTGGAAAAAGCCATCCGCGCCCGGGTCAAACCCGCTTTGGTTGCAGTGAACCTGAAGGCGCTCGAGGCCGGGATGCGCTTGGCTGAGGCTTTAGGAAGAGCCACCGTCAAGGGTTGAGCAAGCTCCGCTCCTCCAGGGCTTTGCACCGAACCCTTCCTCAAAGCAGAGAGGGGGCTGTTTTAACGATGGCCGGTAGAGGCGCAAGGCTCAAAGCGCTCCGCGCCTGCGTCCGTACCAACGAAAAGAGGGGTTTGGGGCAGTTGGCGGTTTAAACCAGCGGTCCAGAGGATGGCAAACCGCCGCCCCCATTTACCGCCTGCCTTACCCCAAGGGTATTTCCTGAAGCTGCCCTAGCGCTTGGGCGCATTGCGGATGATGGTCGCCCCGATTGCTGCTACCAACCCGGCAATCGCCAGGATCATCCCGGCGGACTGGACCGAAGTGATCTGGGTATAAACCCCCCAAAACAGCACGGCCAGCCCCAACCAGGTCAGGGCCGACCAGCGCTCGCCAAAGCGCACCAGGCCAGATGCCCTCGAGCCCGCCACCAGCAAACACCCCAGCGCCGACCACTGGTAAGCCGAAGCCGATATGCCGTAGATCAACAGCAGGATCCCGGCCCCGAAGATGCCCCAGCCCAGGTAGGCCACCTAACCCTCGATCACTTCCCCGCTGCGCGGCGTAACCAGCATCTCCAGGCCGTCGGGCCCCGCCAGGATGGCCTGGGTGGCGATCCCCACGAACAACCCGGTCTCGACCACGCCGGGGATGCACTTTAGGCGGGCCTCAAGCCCAAGGGGCTCGGGGATCGGCCCGAAGCGGACATCAGCGATCAGGTTGCCCCCGTCGCTGTAGAACAATTCCTCCCCGTCCATCCGTAGCTGGGGCTCGCCCAGCTCAGCCAACTTGGCCAAGGTCACCCGGTAGCCGAATCGCACGATCTCGATCGGGAGCACCCCCCGCCCCAGTTGCTCGACCCGCTTGGTGTAATCGGCGATCACGATGAACTGTCGGGCGCTCGCCTCGACGATCTTCTCTCGGAGTAAGGCCCCGCCCAACCCCTTGATGAGCGTCAGGTCGGGGGCGACCTCGTCGGCCCCGTCAATCGCCAGGTCCACCCCTTCGGGGCCTAGCTCGATCAGTTCGATCCCCACGTCGCGGGCCAGTAGGGCGGTCGCCTCGGAGGTCGGCACGGCCCGGATGTCCTTGACCTCGCCGGCTTGGATCCGGCGGCCCAGCTCGAGCACCGCGTACTTGGCCGTCGAGCCGGTCCCCAGCCCGACGATCATCCCGGATTGGACGTGTCTGACCGCCTCGAGGGCGGCTTGGTGTTTGTAGGTCTCGAGATCGTTCATAGTGCTATCATCCCCAGCGGCCTACGGGGATTGGGGGCAGGTACGGGGGCCTGCCCCTACACGATACCCGGTTTAGGCCTTCTGCAACTCGCCCAGCGCTTCGGCCACCTCGAGCGCGTGCTCGTCGGGCTTGACCTTCTCCCAGACCTTGGCGATCTTGCCCTCGGGGTCAATCAGGAAAGTCTGGCGCAGGATGCCCTCGTACTCCTTGCCGTAGGCGTTCTTCAGGCCCCAGGCCCCATAAGCTTTGATCATCTCGGTACTGGGGTCGGAGAGCAGCGGGAAGTTGAGGCCGTATTTGGAGTGGAACTTTCCGTGGCTCTCGAGGTCGTCGGCGGAGACCCCCAGCACCACCGCGCCCATCTCCTCGAGCCTCCCCTTCTCGTCGCGGAAGTTGCAGGCTTCCTTGGTGCAGCCGGGGGTATCGTCCTTGGGATAGAAGTAGAGCACCACCCATTTGCCCCGGTAGTCGGTGAGGCGATGAATCTTGCCCTCTTGGTCGGGAAGAGCGAACGTGGGAGCTTTTTCGCCGGTGTGTACCATAGCGGGTATAGCTTACCCTGTCGGGGATAAGGAGTTGTGTAGCAGGATTCCTGGTAATCCGGCCAAGTCGGCAGCCTCAGGGGAACTCAGCCGAGCTTATACCCGAACTTCCGCAGAAGGTCCTTGCGCCAGGCGATGTCCTCCTCAGCCTCCACCCCCAGCGGCTTGTGCCCGTCGAGCACCCCCAAAATCCCCCGCTGGTCGTCCTGCTCGGCCACGATCACCGAGAGCGGGTTAGCGGTGGCGGCGAAGATCCGCACTACCTCCGGGCAGGCTTTGATCGCGTGGAGCACGTTGATCGGAAAGAACCCCTCGCCCAGCACGACGATAAAGCTGTGCCCGGCCCCGATGGCCTCGGCATTTTTGACCGCCAGCTCTACAAGTTCGGGGGCCGTGCCGGTCTTGCGGATCAGCCGCTTCCCGGAGGCTTCGCAGAAAGCCAGCCCGAACTTGATCCCGGGAACCGCTGTGACCATCGCCTCGTGTAGGTCTTCGACGGTCTTGATGAAGTGCGACTGGCCCAGGATGACGTTGAGGTTATCGGGTTTCTCGAGCTTTACGGTTTGCAGTTCCATGCCCACAGCTTAAGACATGGAGAAAAGCGGAGGGAGGAAAGAGCAAAGGAATGGCGGTTACCTCTTTCCTCTTTTACCTTTCCTCTAGCCGTTAAGGTCTTTTCATCCGCACCAGGTCCACCGCGCTGCCATCCGCCCCCACGAAGCGCACCACCCCCACCCCCGGCACGAAGTAGCTCTCCACCACGCTGCTGCCGCCGGACTGGGTGACGAAGGAGGTGCGGATCACGTAGGCGTTGAATTTTCCCGCCGGGACCTGGATGCCCTCGAGCCGGGTCACCTTGGCCACGAAGGCCACGGTTTGGCCCTGGATGCTGCTCTTCATCCCCCACTCCTGCCCGATGATGAGCGGCCCGGAGGGGTAAAGCTGGAGCGGGGGGTCGTACTTCTGGGTAGCCCCGCCGATGTACACGCCCTCGAGATATACCCCGGTGGGGTCATAACGCAGCAGGTCGGCGTAGCGGGAGCGCCCGTTGTAGCGGTGCTCGAGCACCAAGAGGCCGTTGCTCTCGCGGGCGAAGGTCTGCTCCTCTCCCGAAGAGTAGACCCAGCTAAAGCCGACCCCGCTAGGGAAGTAGTTATTGGACTGGGCCAGCACCAGACCCAGGATCAGGGCGAGCATGATCGTGACAGGGCGCATCCTTTGGATTTTACCGAGCGTTTTCCGGTTCGCTGGGTTATTCGTCTTGACCTAACTCGTGACCGCGAAGGGTCGCGGCCTGGACGGCTTCGATGAGGGCCGCGCGGATGCCGCGGGCCTCGAGCGCCGCTACCCCGTGGATGGTGGTCCCGCCGGGGCTACTCACCTCGTCCTTGACGGTCGCTGGGTGCTTGTGCCGCAACAGTTCCCCGGTGGCGATCAGCACGTCAGCGGCCAGCTTGAGGGCCTGGGCGCGGGGAATCCCCATCTTGACCCCGCCATCGGCCAGAGCCTCAGCGACCATCGCCACGTAAGCCGGGGCCGAAGCGGACATCCCGGTAAAGGCGTCGAAGAGGCGCTCGGGGAGGTCGTAGACATCCCCCACGGTGGCGAAGAGTTGCCGGGCGAACTCGAGGTCCCCCGCTTCTTCGGCCTCGCGCGGGCCGATCACCGCGGTCGAGCTTTTGCCGATGGTAGCGGCCAAATTAGGCATGGCCCGCACCACCCGTCGGGTCCCCAGCCGCTCGGTCAGGACGCGGGTCGAGACCCCGGCCATGATCGAGATATAACCGGTGTTGGGGTGGGTAACCTGGGGCGCCACGGTGGGCAGGTCTTTGGGCTGTACGCTGATCAGCACCCGCTCGGCCATCCGCAGCTCGGGATGGGTGAGGGCTTTCACCCCGTACTGAGCCGCCACCGCCTGGGCGTACTCCTTGACGTCCACCACGCCCACCTCTTGCGGGGCCAGGAACTCTGCTTTGAGGATGCCCTCGAGGATGCTCCGGCCCATCTTGCCCACGCCCACGATCGCCAACCGCATATGTCCCTGAGTTTACACTGTGGCCCCAGGTTTCCTCACCCGCGATCTGCGAACTCCCTATATCCTGTAACGCTGGCATAACGCAGATCGATATAGGCTTAAGCACGACCGAATGCCCCGGCTGCCCCGAGAAACGCCAAGAAGGGCCCCATGACCGCTAAAAGCTTCGCCAACGTGTCAGAATAGGACCAAACAATGTAGTACGCGCCGAGAGATAACCGGATTATGCTGCGCAGACTCCTCAAGCGGTACGGCATCGGGCGGGTGGTCGGACTCCTGACCCTGGCCTCGGTGGGGCTCTCGCTCGTCCTCACCTACGCGGTGAGCTACCTCCAGGATGGGCACGTCTCCGGCAGCGGTCTGTTCGTGGGGTTCGTGGTCCCGCTGATCATCGCCCCGATTTTCAGCTACTTCCAGCTCAGCCTGGTCTCGCAGCTCGACCAGGCCCACGACGAGCTACACCGGCTTTCCATCACCGACTATCTGACCAACACCCACAACCGGCGCTATTTCATCCAGCAGGCCCAGCAGGTGTTCGATCTGGCCCGACGCGACCTCAAGCCCGTCTCGGTGCTGCTCTTCGACGCCGATGATTTCAAGAAGATCAACGATACCCACGGGCATCTGGTGGGAGACCGGGTGCTAGCTCGCATCGCCGAGGTGACCCGGGCCCATGTCCGCAAAGGGGATCTGGTGGCCCGCTACGGCGGCGAGGAGTTCGCGGTGTTGCTGCCGCAGACCCAAGCCGCCGAGGCCCTCGAGGTGGCTGCCCGCATCCACCAGGAGATCCGCGACAACCCGGTCATGCACGCCGGGAAGCCCATCGTCGCTACGGTCAGCATGGGGGTGGTGACGCTCGAGGTGGATCACCAGACCCTCGACGAGCTGCTGGCCAAGGCGGACAGGGCCTTGTACCGGGCCAAGAGCACCGGGAAGAACCGGATCGAGGTCAGCTCGAGCCCCGCCTAGGCGCTCACGCCACCTCGCCAGCCCATGCCTTTACAGTGATTCCATGCCCCGCCCCAACCCCGTCCGGCAAGCCACTTTCGCGGAATATTTGAAGCCCGAGGAGACCTCCGAGGTGCGCCGCGAGTGCGTGGACGGTTTCATGTTTGCAATGGCGGAAGGAACTACCCGGCACAACCGCATCACTAACCGGATCAACCATCTTGCTTATAGAAGCGGGGGTGCGGGGGAGCTATAAAACCCATCCTCTTCAGGGGTGGTCGCCTCGCCGTGGCGAGGACTCCCCCACGTCCGCCTCTGGCGGACATGGCAGCGACCCGTTGACGAAGTCCCTGCGCAAGCAGCAGACATGCGTCCGGGCCCGGACGCATTCGTGTCTTCGCTGGCGGGCGGCTGATGTGCAAGAATCGCCCTTGGAGACAGCAGTCTCCAGGGTCCTTGCCGCCCCGCCAAGGCGGGGCGGGTAGGGGGTTCCGTCTACAAAGCGCTGGACGGGTAAAACCTGTAGCGTCTGAATCTCGCTCTGGTGCGACGAAAACCGAAAGGCTCGCTTTAGCGACCACCAAAAGGCTCGCTCTGGCGCTAGCGCTAGCGACCGCTAAGCCGCACTCTTGACCAAACTCCGTACCGTGGGGCACACGGGAAGTCACGCTTGTTGCTTTGCGAAGCAAACACTCTGTGGAGACGGTCGAAATACCGTGCATCACCGTGTAAGACGCCCGTACCGGGCGCAAAGGCTCGCTTTAGTGACCGCCAAGTGGTGAGCCCAAGAATCCCACGCGCTTCCCGCCACAGCGTGACGGGGCGTGGGAGTGTCAAAGGGGCGTATAGCTACCTGCGAAGACGTCTCTACGTCACAGTCTCTACGTCACAGCAAGCAGATTCACCCTGTCCAGGTCAAGGGAGAATTCAAATGTTAAGGGGCGGACCGCAGTCCGCCCCTACAGGTGGCCACGAACTCAAGCCTTAGGCTGTGGGTAGCCGTCGCGCTCGAGGACTACCTTAGCGATCCGGCGGCGCATCTCCACCAAATCCACCGGCTCGTGCTTGGTCAGGCGGCGCACGGCGGAGGCCATCACCCGTAGCTCGTCGCCGTCGGCCAGGCGGGGCAGCACCGAGAGGGCTCCGGCCTGGGCGCGGTCAATGGCCTGGTACTGGTAGAGCTGAGCCATGTCGGCGTAGACCCCGCCCCCCAAGCGACGCGAGCGCAGCAGGGCCGACTCGGCAGCGTAGATATCGATGAGGATGTCGGCGGCCACCGCCAGCACCTCCTGCTCTTTCTCGACCTCGGTGGCCCACTTCATGGCGGCCATCCCGGCCACCATCAGCACCAGCTTTTTGAGGTTCTCGAGCTGGGCCACTTCTTTGTCCTCGGGCTCGTCGAAGGAGGGCTCGAGCAGCTCCTTCTGAAGGCGCATGGCCGCGTCCACCAGCGGCAGCTCGCCCTTCATGGCCCGGCGCAGGAGCATTCCCGGGATCAACAGGCGGTTGATCTCGTTGGTCCCCTCGAAGATGCGGTTGATCCGGCTGTCGCGGTAAGCCTGCTCGATAGCGTACTCGCCCGAGTAGCCGTAGCCGCCGTGGATCTGTACGCCTTCGTCCACGGCGTAGTCGAGGATCTCCGAACCCAGCACCTTGATGATACTGGCCTCGATGGCGTACTCCTCGATGCCCGCCAGCACGGCTTCGGCGGCGTTTGCCTTGTCGAGGTTAGAAAGCGCATCATCAATCATGCCCATCGTGCGGTAGACCGCGCTCTCCCCCGCGAAGATACGCGAGGCCATCTCGGCGAGCTTCTGCTGAATCAGGCCGAAGTTGGCGATGGGCTGGCCGAAGGCGACGCGCTCCTTGGCGTATTTGGCGGAAAGCTCGAGCGCTTCCTTAGCCCCGCCGATGGCCCCCGCCCCCAGCTTGTAGCGGCCCACGTTGAGCACGTTGAAGGCGATCTTGTGGCCCTTGCCCAGCTCGCCCAGCACGTTCTCGACGGGAACCTTCACGTCCTCGAAGAAGACCTGGCGGGTGCTCGAGGCCTTGATCCCCATCTTCTTCTCTTCCCCGCCCAACCGCAGCCCCGGCGTGTCCCGCTCGACTAAGAAGGCGGTGAGACCCTCCTTGGTCTTGGCGAAGACGGTGAAGAGGTGGGCAAACCCGGCGTTAGAGATCCACATCTTGGTGCCGTTGATGAGGTAGTGCTTGCCATCCTCGCTGAGTTCGGCGCGGGTCTTGGCGCCCATCGCGTCGGAGCCGGACTGTGGCTCGGTGAGGCAGTAGGCAGCGATCAACTCGCCGGAGACCAGCTTGGCGAGGTACTTGTCCTTTTGCTCCTTGGTGCCCCAGTAGACCAGCGGCAACAAGCCGATGCTGGTCTGCACCCCGTAGCTGACGCTAAAACCGCCGGTTGGGGAAAGCCCCTCGGCGATCACGGTCGAGACCGTCTTGGGCAGGTCGAGGCCGCCATACTCCTCCGAGACCTCCACCCCCAAAAGACCCAGCTCGCCCGCTTTCTTGAGCAGGGGGATGTTGTGCTCGAGTTCGCCGTGTTCCATCGCCTGGGCCACCGGGCGGTATTCCTTCTCCACGAACTGCCGCACCGTGTCTTGGATCATGCGGGTGGTGTCGTCAAAATCCTCGGGGGTGAAGATGCCCTCGGGTTTTTCCAGCAACCAGCCGCCGCCCTTTTTCGCCAACTTACGATCTGCAATCATGCCTCACCTCGGTTGACCGGACACAATCTTGTACTCGGTCAAATTTTATCCGTAAACCCCCGCTTGGTCAAATGGATGCGTCGTCTTGCTCACCCCTCCGTCCCCGTCCTGCGACCCTCAAACTGTGAGGGGTAATCCCCCTTCGGTCGGGAGATTTGGCGCCGAGCGCCAAGGAGATTTCGCCACACCGACAGCTTGCTGCCTCCAGCTTGCTGCATCCAGCTTGCTGCCTATACTGCCACAGGCAGGTCGGGAAACCGACCGGTCAGCCTACCCGAGCACTTATAGCGTTCTAGGAAAAGATTTAGCCGAGGGATGGGTTAGCCGGGGTGTCGTGGCCGCAAAAATCACCTGATTTCGCTGGCCGCTGTAATGGTGTTCGCAGGAGAGATCCCCAAACATCACTATGCTGCGCTGGGGATGACAATTTCCGAGTTGATAACGTGCTCGACGGCTAACGGGAGGGTTGGACTTGGAAGAGGAGGTTTTCGGTAACGGTGCGGCCCGAAGGGTAATAGGTGACCTCGAGCCTCACCCGATAACTCCCCGGCTGGGCGCTCGAGGGGATGTCCACCACGTACAAAAGCCGGAGGGCCAGGGTGAACTCTAAGGTGACGACCGCGATGGGCTGGTTGGGGTCGTTGGTGCGGGGGCCGAGCAGGGGACGCTCGGTTTTTTCGCCACAGCGCAAGAGGAACGCCGCCGAGAAAAGGCCGGGCGACCAGCCGGGAGGGGCCTCCGTCACCCGCACCGAGAACCTTCCGGCCTGTTCGCCGCGCGGGGAGGAATTGCAGCTACGGAAGGGGTTGAGGGACTCGAGCTCATCCGCGGGGTCTGCGCCAAACACCGAGGTTTCCGACCCCGTGACCGGAGAAATTGAGCGCTCCACCAGGTCGCCGTTTGGTAAGAGCAGGGCGCGGGCTCGGTAGCGGGCCTGGTCGTAGAGGCCCTGGGCGTACCAGCGCGTTCCTGGCGTCACCGACAGCACCCGGCCGTGGTTGAGTTGAAATGGAAGGGTGGACACACTGCCCTGGGGCGCGGGAACGCACGCGCTCAACCCACTCAGCGTCACCCCGATCAGCAGCAACCATCTCATGGCCTTAGTATTCGCCAGCGGCGGGCCCTCGAGGTTCGCCAACCCACACTCAATTCAAGTCTGAGTCAGCCAGGATTTCCACTCAGCCTCGGCAAGCCCGATGCTAAGCTGGTTTACACTCCGCACCAGTGGAAGCTTGAGCAGGCGCGGCTCGGCAGCGATCTTCTCCAGCAACCCTTCTTCGCTGACCCGCAGGTACTCGAGGTGGCTGTCGCGGTAGGCTTTGGTCTGGGTATCGATCAGGTTTTTCAGCCCGAACTTCTGCATGAACCGCCCGATCTCTCCTCGGCTCATCGGGCGTTGCGACAGGTCCACGAAGTGGACCTTGATCCGCCGCTCCTTGAAGAAGCGCTCGGCGGCGCGGGTGGCCGAAGAACCCTTTAGCCCGAAGATCTGCACCTCCATCCAAGCCTCTCCAAAGGGCAAATGCAAACAGCGGCGCAACCTAGCGCCCCCCGGCCCGCTCCAAGAGCTTCACCATCGCCGTATAGCCCCGCCGCCTGGCGTGCTGGAGCGGGGTCACCCCCTCCCGGTCGGCCAGGTTCACCTCGGCCCCGGCTCCGATCAGGAGGCGCACGATCTCGGTGTGGCGCGGCCCGCCGTCCCCCAGGATGATGGCCTCGAGCAAAGCCGTCCAGCCCAGGTTGTTGACGTGGTTGAGGTTGATTTTGGTTTTGAGAATTTCGCGCACGTACTCCAGGTGGCCCCGGTCGGCTGCCGGGATCAGGGCAGTGCCGCCGAAGCGATTGGTGCGGGTCAGATTAGGGTTGGCCTTCAGCACCACACGGAGCATGGCCACGTTGCCGGTCTCGCCCGTCACCAGCAGGGCATTGTTGCGCTGGTCATCTTGGCTGTCGGGATCGGCCCCGGCGGCGATGAGGGCTCGAGCCACCTCCAGGTGGTTGCCCAGGGCCGCCGCGGTGAGCGCGGTGCGCCCATTCGCGTTCCGGGCGTTGACGTTGGTCCCCTGGCGGAGCCAGCGCTGTACCTCGGCCAGGTCTCCCCGAGCCGCCGCCTCGATCAAGCGTAAATCGGTCATGGTCGGGCTCTGGGCCCAGGAAAGGCCCGCCACAAGGAAGAGCACCACCAGCAAGCACATCCTCTCATCCTACTCGCTCGAGGTCAGCTTGAGCCCGATGATCGAGGCCAACAGCAGGGCCAGAAAAAAGGCTCGAGCCAGCGAGAGCGGCTCTTTGAAGAGCACGACCCCCAACACCGCCGCACCAAAGGCCCCGATCCCCACCCACACCGCGTAGGCGGTCCCGATGGGGAGGGTCCGGACGGCTACCGACAACAAGAACATGCTCCCCACGATGGCCACCGCGGTGAACACGCTCGGCCAGAGCCGGGTAAAGCCTTCGGTGTATTTGAGCCCGATCGCCCAACCGGTTTCCAAAAGACCAGCGATGACCAGCAAAATCCAAGCCATAGGGCACACTCCTTCCGGGGTGCGTCGTCTTGCGAGCGCGGCTTGCGGGGGTTTTCCTCGCAACCGGGCCATTCCGGGTACGGCGCGTCTCGTCCGGGGTCAAGCCTATTCGGCTTCCGAATCCAGGGTAGCCAATCTGGGTAAGCAAGGGGTGAGCAAGCGATAACGGACAGCAAATAGCGGATAGCCAAGAAAGTTTTTGGCTATCCGCTATCAGCCAGCGGCGGTCAGCTTTGGGGGTAGACCTCAAAAACCCCCGCAGCCCCCATCCCGCCGCCGATGCACATCGTCACCAGACCCAACCCACCGCCGCGCTTCCCGAGTTCGTGGACGAGTTGGGTGGTGAGCTTGGCCCCGGTCGCGCCGAGCGGGTGGCCGAGGGCGATGGCCCCGCCGTTCACGTTGACGATCTGGGGGTTGAAATCGAGCTCCCGCATCACCGCCAGCACCTGGGCGGCGAAGGCCTCGTTGAACTCGATGAGCTTGATGTCCTCGAGCGTGATCCCGGCCTTGGCGAGCGCCTTGGGCACGGCCTTGATCGGCCCCACCCCCATGATGTCGGGGTCCACGCCGCCGGTGGCGAAGCTCACGAAGCGGGCCAGGGGTTTGAGGCCCAGTTCGTCGGCCTTTTCGCGGCTCATCATCAGCACGGCGGCGGCCCCGTCCGAGTAAGGCGAGGCGTTCCCGGCGGTCACGGTTCCGCCTTCCTTGAAGGCAGGCTTGAGCTTGGCCAGGCGCTCCGGGGAGGTGTCCGCGCGGGGGATCTCGTCCTTGGCAAAGGGAATCTCCTCAACTTGCTTTTTTGCCCCCTTCCAGCTCACCCGCTTGACCGCCACCGGCTCGATCTGCCCGTCGAACTTGCCCTCGGCCTGGGCCTTGAGGGCCTTCTGGTGCGAACCGTAAGCCCAGGCGTCCTGGTCCTCGCGGCTCACCCCCCAGCGCTCCGCCACTCGCTCGGCGGTGTAGCCCATGCCGATATAGGCCTCGGCCATCTCGGGGTGGAGCTGGGTGTGGAAGCCGGACATCGGCACCTGGCTCATCATCTCCACGCCCCCCGCCAGCACCACGTCGTTCATGCCCGAGAGGATGGCCTGGGCCCCGTAGGCGATGCTCTGGAGCCCGGAGGAGCAGAAGCGGTTGATGGTCGCGCCGGTCACCTCGACCGGGAACCCCGCCCGCAAGAGCGAGAGCCGGGCCACGTTCAAGCCCTGGCTGCCCTCGGGCATGGCGCAGCCCCACTGCACGTCCTCGACCACCTCGGGCTGCACTCCGGCTTCGCGGAGGGCCGCTTTCATCACGGTAGCGGAGAGGTCAATGGGGTGGACGCTAGCCAGCGACCCGTCGCTTTTCCCGCGCCCAACGGCGCTACGCACTGCACTCACGATGACAGCTTCTTTCATCTCGACTCCTTTATACTCGGTATAAGCTTTTCCGACTGGGTTTCAGGTTTCTTACGGATGTACAGGGTTTTTTCGAAGCTGGCGTGAATCACACCGTTTTTATCTACGAGTTCGACCGGATACACCCGGTCCACTGAGGGGTTTTGCGCAGCGAGGGTGCGGATGGCCTCGAGTTCCTCATCGGTGAGCACGAAGCGAGCGCATAGGGTGCTCTTCCCCGGCTTTCGGAAGTGGATCGTGGCGGCCTTGTCCCAGACGATGTACTCCGGGCCCAGGGTGTGGATCAGCATCAGCATGTAGATGGGGTCAATCGCCCCGTACAAGCTCCCGCCGAAAATCGTGCCCACATAATTGCGGGTGCGCCAGGAGAGGGGCAGGGCCACGTGGACTTCCTTCCAGTCGGCGGCGATATAGGTCACGCGCCCGCCGGTGCCCCGGTAGGCCGGGAAGAAGTTGAACCCCCAGCGCCAGGCTCGAGTCCGCCAGCTTTCGCCCCCCCTTTTTTGTGCTAGCTGCGCCACTTGACCCTCCTGCACTTGCTGAGCAGTTTGCTCTCACCCTGGTAGGGCTATGCCTCTTCTCTCTCGAATTCGAGAGAGAAGGTCGGGGGGTGAGAGGGCGCTCCGACCTTGATGCCGTAGGCCTCGAGCACCGGAGCCACCGCCTTGGCGATCTCGAGATAACCCAGAGCGTTGGGGTGTACCCCGTCCTGGCTCCACAGGGCCGGGTTTTTGTCCAGGTCGCTCTCCCAGAAGTCGAAGAAGATCGTCTCGTAGCGCCGGGCGAGGTCATGAATGATATGGTTGGTGACCTCGAGGTTGCGCTTCACGCGCTCGCGCACGCCGTCCGGGAGCTCGAGGCGCAGGGTGAAGTTTGGCAGCGAGGCGGTGAAGATCCGCGCCCCCATCCCCTCGAAGGCCCCGAACATCAGGCTTAGCTCAGCTTTGAGCCCGTCGGCGCTGAAGGGGCCGCGTAAGCAGTCGTTGGCTCCGGCGACGATGCTTACCAGGTCGGGCTGAAGGTTCAAGCCGCGCTGCATCTGCTGGCTGCGAACCTCGGCGGCGCGGAGGCCACGGGTGGCCAGGTTGGTGTAGCGCATCCGGGGGTTCGCGGCCATCATCCATTCGGCCAGCCAGTCGTGGGCGGAGCGCAAAGGAACGCACTCCAGCGGGTCGCCCACCCCTTCGGTAAAGCTGTCGCCGAGGGCCACGAAGTGATGAATCATCTCAAGCCTCACCCCGCCTACAACAAGATCAGCATCCCGCTTTCAGGGTCCTCGAGAAAGCTTGCGACTTCGGCATGATGAACCCGTAGTATGGCCTCAATCTCGCGCACGGAGCAGTTCCCCCGTCGTATCCAGACTAGCTTGGGTGGGAAACCCAGCAGTACAGACAGATCGTTGTAATCGGAGTCTTTGCTTACCACTGTGTAGCCTCCCTGCCGGGCATATTCCCATACCGCTCGGTCATCGGCGGTCTCAAGACCCAGCAAATACACATGACTCGAACCGGGGTAAAGATCGGCCAGCCTCGAGACCAGCTTGGGAGAGAGGTTGTGATCCAACAGCAGTTTCAAGCCGCTACCACCATCTGGGTCTTCTCGCGGTCAGCCGCGTAGGCCAGACACGCCTGGATGTCTTCACGGGTTAGATAGGGAAAGTCATCTAAGATTTCCTCCACACTCATTCCGCTCGCCAGGTATTCCAGCACGTCGTACACTGTGATCCGCATCCCGCGAATGCAGGGTTTCCCGCTGCGCTTGCCGGGCTCGAGCGTAATGTAGTCACGGTAGTTCATGGATTGAGTGTAGCAAGAAGCCCTCAGACAAAAGCACATCGGCATGCATAAAGTTCCCCTAGTTCCGCAGCGGCTTCCCAGTCTTCAGCATGTGCGCGATGCGCTCTTGGGTCTTCTTCGTACCTAAGAGCTTGAGGAAGGCTTCGCGCTCGAGGTCCAGGATGTCCTGCTCGCTGACCTCCCTGGCCGGGCCGTCCCCGCCGCAGAGCACGTAAGCTAGTTCCTCGCCGATGCGGACATCGTGCTCGGAAGCCTGTCCGGCCTCGCGGAACTGCCATAGCGCGTAGCGCAGGTTACCGATGCCGTCGGCACCTAGGGCACGAATCTTCATGGGGGGTTGGGGCACGTAGTCAGGGGCCAGGGCCAGCACCTGGGCCTTGGCGTCGGAGATGAGGGTATCGCGGTTCATGCTAATGCGGTCACCGTGGCGCAAAAAGCCCATGTTGCGGGCCTCGAGCGCGCTGGTGCTGGTCTGAGCCAGGGCGATCATCTGGAAGGCCCGCCGAACTCCCTCGAAGAGGTCGATGTCGGGGCCGTAGGCGGATAGCTCCTGGGTGAAGCGGAAGAGCATCTCCTTGGTGCCGCCGCCCGCCGGGATCAGACCGACCCCCACCTCGACCAACCCCATGTACAGCTCGGCGTGGGCCTGGATGCGGTCAGAGTGCAGGCTGAACTCGGCCCCGCCGCCCAGCGTGAGGCCGAAGGGGGCCGAGACCACCGGGAAGGGCGAGCGGCGCAGCCGCATGGCGGTCTGCTGAAAGCCGTGGACGCCGCGGGCCATCTCGTCCCAGTCGCCTTCCTGCACACCCATCAGGACGATGGCGAGATTGGCCCCCGCCGAGTAGGTGCGGGGGTCGTCATGGCTCAGGACGAGGCCGTTGTAGCCACTGTGCTCCACCCAATCGAGGGCCTTGTGCAGTTCACGGAGCACGCCCTCGCCGAGGGTGCCCATCTTGGCCCGGTTCTCGAAGAGGGCCACCCCGTCCCCCAGGTCGAGGAGGGCGGTGTCCTTGCCTTCCAGGAGCACCTTTCCGGCCTTGCGCAGCCCGCTCGCGGTGATGTGAGCGGGGTTCTTGGGGATAGGGTGGTACTGCCCGTCGAAGCCCAAGTAGGTGCCGTCCTTGTAGAAACTGCCCTGGGCTTTTTTCAGGAGTTCGGGCTCGCTTAGCCCCAGCTCGGCGAAGCCCTGGCGGAGGTAGTCGAGGCCCACCGCGTCCATGTTCTTGAAGGGGCCTTGCTCCCAGGCGAAGCCCCACTCGAGCGCCTGGTCCACTGCCACGATGTCGTAGGCGATCTCGGGGGTCTTCTCGAGCGCGTAATGCGCGGTGGTCAGGAAGAGCTTACGGGCGAAGGCGCCGTACTTACCGGGGAGTTCGCCCACCTTTTTCAAGCGCTCGCCCAGCGGCAAATCCTTGATGGCCCCGGTCTCGGGGGTGCGCAGCTTCTCCTGCGGCTTGTACTCGCCGGTGTGGTAGTCGTAGGTGAGGATGTCCTTGCCGACCTTCTTGTAAAAGCCCGCCCCGGTCTTGTCACCCAGGTTGCCCTGCTGGATCAGGTTCTCCACCCAGTCGGGCATCCGGAAGTCCTCGCCGGTGGTGTGGGAAAGCTCGGTGGAGACCAGCTTGAGCACATCCAGCCCGGAGATGTCCCCGGTGCGGAAAGTGGCCGACTTGGGGCGGCCCAGCAGCGGGCCGGTGAGCCCGTCCACCTCGTCAATGGTCAGGCCCTCCTGCATCATGAGCCGCATGGCCTGGCTCATGCCGTAGACACCCAGCCGGTTGGCGATGAAACCCGGAGCATCCTTGCAGATCACCGTACCCTTGCCCAGGATGCGCTCGCCGAAGTGACGCATCGTCTCGACCACCTGGGGGTCGGTGTCCGGGGTGGGGATCAGCTCCAAGAGGTGCAAGTAGCGCACCGGGGCGAAAAAGTGGGTGCCCAGAAAGCGCTTGCGGAAGCCTTCCGAGCGGCCCTCGAGCAGGGTCCGCATGGGGATCCCCGAGGTGTTGGAGGAGATGATCGCTTTGGGGGCGATGGTCTCGAGCTTGGCGAAGAGTTCTTGTTTTGGCTCGACCTTCTCGATGATGACCTCGACGATCCAGTCGCAGTCCTTGAGCTTGGCGAGCTCCTCGGTGGTGCCGAGTTCGATCAGGCTGGCCCGGCTTTTGTCCATGAAGGCCGCGGGCTTGCTTTTCAGTTGTCGCTCGAGGCCCTTCTTGACCAGCTCGAGCTTGTCTTCTTTCCCCGGAACATCCAAAAGCACCACCGGAACCCCCGCCGAGGCCGACAGGGCCGCGATGGCCCCACCCATGGTTCCAGCACCGACAACGCCCACTTTTTTGATTCGCATTGGCCCTCCGTTTTTCCCCACCAAGGGACGATTCGTGGCTTCGTTATTTGCGGTCTTGCACTGCCAGTTTTTATACCGAGTCAAAGTTTATACCAGAGCGCAGCCAGCGTCTAGAGCCTGCCACCCAACCAGTATATTGGTGGTATTCCATGAAATATATGGGTGGGGTAGACCTGCCCCACCCGAACTTATCAACTGCTAGGGCTTCTAGAGCGAAAGGAGCCCGGTATGCTTGAAGAATGGAATCGGTTTTGCTAGTGGCTACCCTGGTGCTCACCGCCGGGATCGCAGTAGGGTTGCAGTCACCGATGGTGGGGGCGCTCGCCCAACGACTAGGGCCGCTCGAGGGCATCTTTATCGTTCATCTTGGCGGAGCCATCCTCTCGGGGATCCCTTTGCTGTGGATGGCAGGCGGCAACTTAGGCAACTTTCGTGCGGTGCCTTGGCTCTTTCTTTTAGCCGGCGGCTTTGGTGTGATCGTGGTAGCGGCCATCGGTTTTGCCGTCCCGCGCATCGGTGTCGCGCCGACTACGGTGCTTTTGGTGGTGGGCCAGCTTTTAATTGGCACGCTGATTGATCAGTTCGGCTGGATGGGTAGTGGCGTGCGTCCCCTAGATCTTGGCAAGATCATCGGCCTGGGTCTACTGATGTTAGGAGCTTGGCTGGTGGTTCGACCGTCTTAGTTTTATTGTTTCCACAAGAACATCAAAATTCGATTGATCACCACCACCGTAGCGAAAGCCCAGGCAAGTGCAGGCTTGCCGACTGCAAGCAAAGCGGCTGCAGCGGCGGCAAAAACCAAAAGCTCGAGCCCTAGCCGCAGCGCCCCCGGTAGCGAAACCGAAGCTTTAGGCGCGACGAAAGTCCCCCAGACAACCGCCGCTAAAAGGGGAGCCCCGAGCCCCAGCAAGGCTTTCGTGAGCCCGTTTTGACCCGTCCGCAAGCCCCAATAGCCGAGCGCGGCCAAAGCGCATAGCTCAAGCAAAAAACGAGCCCCCAGGTTGAGAGCATGAACGATCTCCATAGCCTTTTTTACCCCAATCTTAGCGTTGCATTCAAGCATGAATTGCAGTTTGTATAGCCGTATACTGAGGACATGTTGACACGTCCATTGATCCAAACTGCCTTACCCGGCCCCAAAGCCAAAGCCATCCTCGAGCGCGACCGCCGGCAGATGTCCACCTCGTACATCCGCCCCTACGCGCTGGTGCCCGAGCGCGGCGAGGGCAGTTGGCTCTACGACGTGGACGGGAACAGTTTCCTGGACCTGATGGCGGGGATCGCCGTCAACACCACCGGCTACGCCCACCCGCGCGTGGTCAAGGCCGTGACCGAGCAGGCCCAGAAGTTCGCCCACGTCTGCTTCTCGGACTTCACCCACGATTCCGCCATCACCCTGGCCGAGC
Organism: Meiothermus sp.; assembly: GCA_035760705.1. Taxonomy (GTDB): domain Bacteria; phylum Deinococcota; class Deinococci; order Deinococcales; family Thermaceae; genus Allomeiothermus. The sequence goes on from DASTSL010000122.1 coordinate 34,040, forward strand.
GCCTCGCCGTCAAGCTGGGCGGGGGCTACCGGGTCTTTTTCGGGAACTCCGGCACCGAGGGCATCGAGGCGGCTATCAAGCTGGCCCGCTACCACACCCGCCGCCCCTATTTGATCTCCTTTGCCGGGAGCTTTCACGGGCGTACCCTGGGCTCTTTGTCGCTCACTGCCTCGAACGCCAAGTACCGCCGGGGCTTCGGACCCTTCTTGCCCCACGTGGTCCACGTCCCCTACCCCCACCCCTACCGCCCGCCGCTGGGAGCCAGCCCGGAGAACGTCGGGCAGGCCGTGCTGGATCACCTCGAGCACCTCTTCCGCACCAGCCTGCCCCCGGACGAGGTGGCCGCGATCTTCCTCGAGCCCATCCAGGGCGAGGGAGGGTACGTGGTGCCGCCTAAGGGCTTCGTACCGGGCTTGCGCGAGCTGACCCAGCGGCACGGCATCCTGCTGGTGGCTGACGAGGTGCAAAGCGGGGTGGGGCGCACCGGCACCTTTTTGGCCATGGAGCAGGAGGGGGTGCAGGCCGACATCGTGGTGCTGGCCAAGGGGCTGGCCTCCGGCTACCCCATCAGCGCGGTGCTCTTCCGCGAGGAACTCTCCACCTGGATGCCCGGGGCACACGGCACCACCTTCGGCGGGAACGCGGTCTCGGTGGCGGCGGCGTTGGCCACGCTCGAGCTGGTTGAAGAAGGCTTAATGGATAACGCCCGCAGGGTGGGCGAGCATCTGATGCGGGGACTGCTCGAGCTTCAGAAAAAACATCCCCACCTGGGCGACGTGCGTGGACGGGGGCTGATGATCGGGCTGGACTTCGTGAAGGACCGGGAGACCCGGGAGGAGGATGCCGGTCTGCGCGACCGGGTCCAGCAGAAAGCCTTCGAGAAAGGCCTGCTGGTCCTATCGGCGGGGCCGAGCACGGTGCGGCTGGCTCCCCCGCTGATCCTGAGCCTCGAAGAGGCAGATATTGCGCTGGGCGTGCTGGGCGAGGTGCTGGGCGAAGTCGGGGCATGATCCCCCCTCGGTGCAAAGCACTCGCGGCTACGCGCCAAGGGAGGAACGGTCGTCGCTACAAAGCGATGCTGTGGGATAAGTATCCCCAGGGTAGAACCGTAGCGGGTGGAGCAGGGGTGGCTGAGGAGGCCGCACCGCTGAAACAACCCCACCCTTCTATCGCGGGCGCACTGAGTACAAAGCCCCTCTTATCCGGCAGGGCATCAAGGGGGGTAGGGTGCAGAGCCCTAGGGTGCCGAATGCTTTGCATCGAATGCTTCGCATCTAGCCCTGGGGCGCAGAGCGCTTGGGGGGATCGAGCATCCCCTCCCCGTCCACGAACACCTGGGCGATATCGGCCTCGGAGGCCATCGTGAACAAGGCCCCCAGCATCTGCTCGGGGGTTTCGGCGTGATGGAGGACGGCCTCGAGGCTGCTCCCCTTGGGCGGCTTGACATATACCAGGTCGGCGGCCTTGCCGATCCCGAAATCCCCGATCTCATCCTGCAAGTTCAGCGCCTCGGCCCCGGCCCTAGTCGCCAAATATAGGAGTTGAGGGGCTGTCAGCAGGTAGCCCTCGGGCAACAAGCGCTGGGCCAGGTAGGCCATCAGGCCCTCTTTGAGGATTCCGAAACCCGTCCCCCCCGCTACATCGGTGCCCAGCCCGAACTTCACCCCGGCCTCGAGGTGGGCCTTGAGCGGGAAGATCCCGCTCCCGATGAAGGCGTTGGAGCAGGGACAGTGGGCCACTGCCGCCCGGTAGGAGGCCAGGCACTCGAGCTCGGCGTCCTGCGGGTAGACGTTGTGGGCAAACACCGCATGATCGCTCACCAGCCCGAACTTGTCATAGGTCTGGCAGTAGGAATCGGCCCAGGGGAATAGCCCTTTGACGGTGGCGATCTCCTCGGGCATCTCGTTGAGGTGGCTGGTGAAGAAAGCCCCCGAGACCTCGTGTTGGATCTGCTGGCAGACCTCGAGAATCGCCTCCGAGCACGAGAGCGAAAAGCGCGGGGTGACCGCGTAACGCAGCTTGCCCCGCTCATGCCATTTCCGAGCGAGGGACAAGCTTTCTTGGTAAGCCCGCTGGGGGGTCGTGTGCAGTTCCGGGCGCAGGTTCCGGTCGGAGAGCACCAACCCAGCCAGGATGCGGAGCCGGGAGGCCAAGGCCTCCTCGAAAAACACCTCCATCGCAGCGGCAAAGTGCGAACCGAACACCAGAGCCGTCGTCGTGCCGTTCCTGAGCAAGCCGCGCAGGAAGTCTCGGGCCAGGGCTCGAGCATAAACCGCATCGGCCAACTTGGCCTCCTCGGGGAGCGTATTCGACTCGAGCCAGTCCAAAAGCCGATAGCCCAGCGCCCCGATGATCCGTACCTGGGGGTAGTGCACGTGGAGGTCTACGAACCCCGGCAAGATCACCCCTTCCCGTAGGTCGGAAACTTCGGCGTCGGGGTACTGGCTTCGAACTTCCGCGAAGGGTCCCAAGGCCACGATCCGCCCCTCCCGGATGACGAGCCCGCCATCGGAAAAAGCCTCGAAGCCCGGGCCGCGGAAGGGGCTCGAGGGGGTATGCGCCAACACGCCACGAAGAATCCGGGTCATCGCCCCAATCATAAAAGAGGGTCGAACGCCGCACGCAAAAGATAGCCCCTCTCCCTGTACGAAGAGGGGCCACGATGAGAGCTTCTGAGCCGATTGCGTTCGACGTTCAGCGGCGCGAAGCGCCTTATTTGGGCTCGTCGGCCACCTGGCCCACCACGCCGGGGGCCACCCACTGCATGCTGTTGAGTTCGGCCACGCTGGCCTTCTTGCCCGCCGGGACCCGCAGCACCCCGTTGCGATCCTTGATGGGGCCGGTGAAGGGATCAAACTTGGGGTTGGAGCTGGACATGTCCTTGGCGAGTTCCATCACCCGGTCGTAGACGCTCACCTTCTTGCCGTTCACGGTCATGGTGGCCTTTTTGAGCGCGTCGATGTACTTGGGGTTGATGGGCATCCCGCTCTGGGCGCCCAGCTCGGCGGCCCCCTCGCGCATCAAGTACCAGTAGTCCACGTTTTGCAGGTTCTTGTTGGTGTAGGTGCCGTCCTTGACCTTCTTGAGAAAGTCGATGTAGATCTTGTCCCAGTGCACCAGTTGCCCCGAGACCACGTAGTCGGGGGCGAATTTGTACATCGAGTTGTAGTGGCTGAAGGAGAGCACTTTCTTCTTGGCCGCGGTCTGGATCACCGTGGCGGTGTCCTCGGTGAAGGCCAGCACGTCGCTGCCTTCGGCCATCAAAGCCTCGGCGGCTTCGCGGGCTTTGGTGGGGTCGAAGAAGGCGTTGATCCACTTCACGTTCACGGTGGCCTTGGGGTTCACCGCCCGCACGCCCAACGCGAAGGCCGAGATGTGGCGCTTCAGTTCGGGGATCGGGTAAGCCCCCACGTAGCCGATCTTGCCGCTCTTGGAGAGGGCTCCCGCCATCAGGCCGTTGAGGTAGTAGACCTGGTAGAAGTCGGCCATGTAGGTCATCAGGTTGGGGGCCCGTTTGAAGCCCGAGGCGTGGGCGAAGATCACGTCGGGGTACTTCTTGGCGGCCTCCACGGTCTGGTCCATGAAGTCGAAGGAGGTGGTGAAGATCACGTTGCAGCCTTCGCTCACCAGCCGGTCCACCACCGCCCCGGTGTCGGAGGGCTTGACCGATTCGACATACTTGGTCTCGAGCCCCGGGATGGCTTTCTCGGCAGCCAGCCGGGCTTCGTTATGGGCGAAGGTCCAGCCGATATCCCCGATAGGACCCACGTAGATAAAACAGGCTTTGAGCTTCTTGTCCTGGGCCATGCCAAAGCCCAGCACCAGGGCCAATAGAACCACCAGCCAACGCATCTTCATGATTTCCTCCCTCGAGCGTAAAGGTCGGCTCCCAGCTAACGTTCCCCACGTTGATAGGGTTTTCCCAAGGATTCCGGCGCGTTGCCCTGCTGCTGGCGCAGCCCGGACAAAGCCAGCACCAGTATAACCAAGAGGTACGGCAGGCTCGCAAACACCTCGGTGGGGAGTCCACTCTGGCCTTGCAAGCGGAACTGGAGGTAGTAGAGCAGCCCGAAGAAGATCGAGCCGAAGATAGCCCGAAAGGGGCTCCAGCCCACGAAGATCACCAGCGCCACCGCGATCCAGCCCAACCCAGCGGTCATGCCGTCGGTCCAGGAGGGGCGATACACCAGCGAGAGGAAAGCCCCGGCTAATCCCGCCAAGGCCCCGCCGAACCCCACCGCGAGGTAGCGCACCCAAAGCACGTTGATCCCCAGCGCGTCGGCGGCGGCGGGGTTCTCCCCCACCGAGCGCAGCGCGAGGCCTAAGCGGGTGGCGTAGAAGACGAAAGCCAGCACCAGGGCCAGCAGGATAGCCCCAACCGTAAACGGCAGTTCGGGGGGCTGGTTGAAGAGCGGCAGCCCCTCGAACCGCTTGCCCAAGAGCCCCGCCACCCCCAGCCCGAGCATGGTCAGGGCTAGCCCCGAGACGAACTGGTTGGCCCGCAAGGTGATGGTCACCAAGGCATGGAGCATCGAAGCAAGCGCTCCGGCTCCCATCGCGGCAAGCACGGCCAGGAAGAGGTTTCCGTCCCCGGTTCCGCTCCCATAGGCGACGGCGAACCCGGCCAGGGCTCCCAGGGCCATCATGCCCTCGACCCCCAGGTTCACCACCCCGGCTCGCTCGCCCACGATGGCCCCCAAGCTCGCCAAGAGGAGCGGCGTGCCGAAGGAGAGGGCTCGAGCCAAGGCGTTCAGGATTTCATCCATATGAGCCTCTGCGCGTATCGCACCTCGAATATCGCGGATCGCAAAAGAGTTTTGACGATAAGCAATACGCAATACGCGATAAGCATCTTTTCATCATCTCCCCCACCTCACCCGGTTCCGCACGAACACCTCCGAGGCGATCAAGCACATCAGCATCACTCCGCTAAAGACGTCCACCACCCGAAAAGGCATGTTGAGGCTCACCTTGAGCAGGTCGCCCCCGGCCAGGATGGTGCCCATCAGCGGGGCGGTGAGGAGCACCAAGGCGGGGTTGCCCCGGGCCAGCCAGGCCACGATCACCGCAGTAAAGCCATACCCCGACGAAAGCTGGAGCGGCTCGATGAGGCGGTGGTGGATTCCGGCGATCTCGCCCACCCCGGCTAGCCCTGCCGCCCCTCCGGTGATGAGGGCGATGAGCAGCACGATCCGGGAAACCGAGATCCCCGCATAGCGGGCCGCGCCGGGGTTCTCCCCCACCACCCGCATGGCGTAGCCGAGCGTGGTGCGGGCAAGCAGGAACTGCAAAGCGAGGGCGAGCAAGATACCCAAGAGCAGCGTGGGCCAGTGGACATCGGTCCCGGGGATCACCGGGATCCGGGCCTGGGCGGCAAACTGGTCGGAGTAGATGTATCCGCGGGCGTCCTTGCCCTTCCAGGGGCCGTTGATGAGGTAGATGACCACGTACTGGGCCACGTAGTTGAGCATCAACGTGGTGAGGATCTCGTTGACCCCCAACCGGCTCTTGAGCCAGGCCGCGATCAGACACCACAAGGCCCCGCCCACGGCCCCCGCGACGAACATCACCGGCAAGGTCAGCAGAGGCGGGAGCGGAACAAACAGGGCGATTCCCGCCGCGAAGACCGCCCCTACGAGCACCTGCCCCTCGGCCCCGATGTTGAAGAACTGGGTGCGAAAGGCCAAGGTCAGGCCTACCCCGATCAGCAAGAGCGGGATGGTGCGGCGGAAAACCTCCTGCAAGCCCTTGGGGTCGAAGAGGGTGCCCTCGAGCATAGCCCGGTAAGCCCCCAGGGGGCTCACCCCGTAGGCCGAGAAGACCACCCCGGCGATGACGAAAGCCACCCCAATCGCCCCCAGCGTCACCCAGAGGGCACGGTAGCGGGAGGGGTTGGGCTCGGGAACCAAGCGGATCACAAACAGGCCTCCAGGCCCCGGGCTCCGGGCTTGGGGTTCGGCGAATAAGGAGGCAGATTCATAGCATTCAGCGTTTGGCGTTCAGCGTTGGGCGTTCCGCCTCTCCCCCCGTCATCAGCAAACCGATCTCCTCGCGGCTGATCTCAAAGACCTCGAAAGGGCCTTTGAGTTCGCCGTGATAGAGCACCGCGATCCGATCCGAAAGCGAGAGGAGTTCTTCTAGGTCTTCGGAAACCAAAAGCACCCCCGCTCCTTCGTAAGTCTTGCCGAGCAGCACCTTGTGCACCTGCTCGGTCGCCCCGATGTCGAGGCCGTAGGTGGGGTGGACGGCCAGGATCAGCTTGGCCTGCTGGGAAAGCTCGCGGGCCAGGATCACCTTCTGGATGTTCCCGCCGGAAAGGAGCCTGGAGGGGGTGTGGATGCTGGGGGTGGCCACAGCGTACTCTTGCACCTTGGCCTGGGCGTTGCGGTCATAGGCCGCCAGGTCGCGGAGGAAGCCCCGCGCCAGGGGAGGTTTTTCGAACTCCCGCAGGGCCAGGTTTTCCGCCACGGTCATAGTGGGCACCGTGCCCATGTGGATGCGGTCTTCGGGGATATGGGCCACCCCAACCTCGAAGAGTTGGGCCGGGTTGGCGGCGATGGGTTTCCCCTCGAGCCGCACCGTCCCCCCCTCGATCTTGCGCAGGCCCGCCAACACCTCGACGAGTTCGCTCTGGCCGTTCCCAGCAACACCCGCGACCCCCATTACCTCGCCCTTTCGGAGCTGAAAGCTGACCCCGCGCAACGCTTCCAGACCCCGGCTCGACCTCGCCTGGAGGTTCTCGACCTCGAGCAGCACCTCCCCCAGCTTCGGCTCGGCCCGTTTGCGCTCGAAGCTCACGCTGCGTCCCACCATCATCTCGGCCAGCTTAGGCTTGGTGGCCTCGGCGGTGTAGAGGCTTCCCACCACCTTGCCCCGGCGGAGCACCGTGCAGCGGTTGGAGATGGCCAGCACCTCCTCGAGCTTGTGGGAGATGAAAATGAGGGATTTCCCCGCCGCCCGCAGCTCGCGCATCACCTTGAACAAGGATTCGGCCTCTTGGGGGGTGAGCACGCTGGTCGGCTCGTCGAGGATCAGCACCTTGGCCCCGCGCAGCAAAGCCCGCACGATCTCGACGCGCTGTTTCTCGCCGGGGGACAATTGGTAGACCGGGACCTTGGGGTCTACCTCGAGCCCGTAGGTGTGGGCCAGCCTTTCGATGAGGGGGACGATGCGCTGGGCGGGAAAGAATGGGCTTCCGATGCCCAGGGCCAGGTTTTCCGCGACGGTGTGGCGGTTCACCAGCAGGGGGTGTTGGGGAACCAGGCCGATCCCTAGCCTGAGGGCGTGGACCGGGGAGGCGATGCGGACCGGCTTGCCCTCGAGCAGGATCTCGCCCTCGTCGGGGCGATACAGCCCGTACAAGATGCTGATGAGGGTACTCTTCCCGGCCCCGTTCTCGCCCAAAAGGGCCAGCACCTCGCCGGGGTAGACCTCGAGGCTCACCCGGTCGTTGGCCACCACGCCGGGGAAGCGCTTGGTGATGTGGCGAAGCTCGAGGAGGGGTTGGCTCATCGCAACGCGCCCATCATAGCCTTCTCGAAGGGTTTTTGGGCAGGGGGTGAACCCCTCCCCCCTCCCCGCGAGCGCTCTGCGCCAGACGGGGGTAGACGCACAACGTTCCCCTCTTTTGTCGGAGGGGGTTATGCCGTGCCGAGAGACGTATCTGGCGGATTCGAGGCAAAGTTTATCTCTCAGCCCGCCGGGATGGTTTGGGCAGAGGTGGGTCACTCCAGTCGGCTTCCAGGCCCAGGTGGGCCACGAGTTGGGCGGCGGTGGCGATGGCGATAGCTTCCGGCGACTTGCCGGGAACCCCCGGCAGCCCGATGGGGCTCGTCACGCGAGTCAGGTCGGCCTGGGAAAAACCCTGCTCGGTCAGCTTCTGCCGGAAGCGGGCCCACTTCACCCGGCTCCCAATCACCCCGATATACCCCAGGTCAGCGCGGCGCAGGGCCATCTCGAGGACGTACAGGTCCTCGGCGTGGTCGTGGGTCATGATCACCAGGTGGGTTCCGGCGGGCAAGTCGCCCACGGTGCTGTCGAGGATCGGAGCCTGGTGGACTTTGACCTCGGCCTCACCCAGCATGAGCGGGTGCAAGCGCTCCGGGGTCAGCATCTCCTCGCGGGAATCCACCAGGTGCAGTTCTATTGGCATCAAGGAAAGGATCCGGGCCAGGGCCAGCCCCACGTGCCCCACGCCGAAGATGGCGACCGCCGGGCGGGCCGGATAGACGGGCTCGAGCAAGACCTCCACCTCCCCCCCGCAACACTGCACCCCGAACTCACCCGAGTTCTTCTCGGTGAGCCGCGTGGTCAGAATCATAGGGCTAGATGGTGGGTTCGCCCCCAGAATCTCACGGGCCTTGGCGAGGGCGGTCTGCTCGAGGTTCCCCCCACCGATCGTGCCGTACACCGCCTCCGCCGTGACCAGCATCTTGGCTCCCGGCTCGCGCGGGGCGTGACCCCGCACCGACAGCACCGTGACCACCACCAGCGGCGTTTTGGCCTGGGTAAGGCGGGCGAGGTGTTCGAACCAGCGCATCTTCGATCTCTGTAAGAACGATAGGCCCGTCCCTACGTCCCCGTTCGCGGATAGGAGATGAACTCGAGCAGCGTCCCGTCCGGGTCGCGGAAATAGACACTCGCCCCTTCACCCTTTGCCCCGAAGCGTTGCACCGGCCCCAGTTCGACTTCGACCCCATGTTCTCTCAGGTGCGCTTCGGCTTCCGAGATCGGCCCCGGCCACTCGAAGCAGAGGTCGCTGTTGCCGGGCTGGACGGGAATCCGCGCCACCGGAAGCGGGTTCAAACCGGGGCCGTGCAGGTTGAGCTGAACCTCCCCGAAGCGGTACATCCAGCCTGCGCCGCGCGGAACGACCTCGGCTCCCATCACATCCCGGTAAAACGCATTCGAGCGCACCCAGTCCGAGACATGGATGACGCAGTGGTCAAACTTGACTCTCATGTCAATCCGCCGCTACCTGATGCCGGTTCTTGACCTTCTCGATGGCCCAGTACACCGCCTCCATCGTGGCCGGGGAAGCCAGCTCGACCACGCCGCCAGTCCCGAAAGCGGCCACCGCATCCTTGAGGGCTTCCCGCACCGAGATGGCAAGCATCAGCGGGGGTTCCCCCACGGCTTTGGAGCCGTAAACCACGCCGGGTTCGGCGGCCCGCTCGAGCAGCCGCACGTTGAAGGTCTCGGGCAGTTCGGTCAGGCTGGGGAGTTTGTAGGTGCTGGCTCCCTTGGTGGCGAGGCGGCCCTCGGCGTCCCAGAGGAGTTCCTCGAGCGTCAGCCAGCCCATCCCCTGGAAGAACCCGCCCTCCACCTGACCCAAGTCCACCACGGGCGAGAGCGAGTCGCCCACGTCGTGCAGGATGTCCACCCGGCGCAATCGGTACTCGCCGGTGAAGCCGTCCACCTCGACCTCGCTCACCGCCGCACCGTAGGCGAAGTAGTGGAAGGGACTGCCCTGGCCTTTTGAACGGTCGTAGTGCAGGCCGGGGGTGCGATAGAAGCCGTCCGACCAGAGCTGGACGCGCTGCATGAAGGCGGCCTTGGCGATCTCCGCGAAGGGCAGGGCCTTTTCAGGAACCCCCAACGGGTAGACCTGACCCTCCTCGAAGGCGACGTCCTGGGGGTTCACCCCGAACCGCTGGGCCGCGACCTCGGCCAGCCGGGCCTTGATGGTCTCGCAGGCGTTCTTGACCGCCGCCCCGTTGAGGTCCGAGCCGGTGGAGGCGGCGGTGGCGGAGGTGTTGGGGATTTTGTCGGTGCGGGTGGGGGCCAGACGGACAGACTCGAGCGGAACCCCCAGGCTCTGCGCTGCGACCTGAAGAATCTTGGTGTGCACCCCCTGCCCCATCTCGGTGCCGCCGTGGTTGACCAGCACGCTGCCGTCTTGGTAGACCAGCACCAAGGCTCCGGCCTGGTTGTACTGGATGGCGTTGAAGGAGATGCCGAACTTGACCGGGGTGAGAGCAATGCCGCGTTTCTTGTGGGGGTGCGCCGCGTTGAACTCGGCGATGTGCTGGCGGCGAGCGGTGAAGTCGCTCGAGGTCTTCAGCTCGTACCAGATGCGCTCGATCCGCTCGGCATCCTTGACCGGCTGGAGGTAATGGGTGGTGTCGCCCTCGCGGTAGAAGTTGCGCTCGCGTACCACCTCGGGGGCCAGACCCAGCGTCCGGGCCACCCGGTCCAGGACCTCCTCGATCACCACCATCCCCTGCGGCCCGCCGAAGCCCCGGAAAGCGGTCTGGGAGGTCTTGTTGGTTTTACAGACCCGCCCGATCACCTCCATGTGGGGGATGTGGTAGGCGTTATCGGCGTGCAAGAGGGCGCGGAGCAATACCGCCTCGGAAAGGTCTAAGCTCCAGCCGCCGTCGGAGTAAAGCTCGAGCTTGAGCCCCAGAATCCTCCCCTCGTCGTCGAAGCCCACCGAGAACTTGCTCAAGAAAGGGTGACGCTTGCCGGTGAGGGTCATGTCCTGGGTGCGGTTGAGCCGCGCCCGCACCGGTCGCCCGGTCTTCCAGGCAGCCAATGCCGCGACCGCCGCCCAAGCGTTCGCCTGGGTCTCCTTGCCGCCAAAGCCGCCCCCCATCCGTAGACACTGTACCGTGACCTGATTGCGCGGGAGGCCCAGCACCTCGGCCACTAAAGTCTGGGTCTCGGTGGGGTGCTGGGTGGAACACTGGAGCATCACCTGGCCGTACTCGTCGAGGTAGGCCAGGGTGGCCTGGGTCTCGAGGTAGAAGTGCTCCTGAGGGCCGATCTCGAGCTTCCCCTTGAGCTTGTGCGGGGCCTCCAGGAGGGCTTGTTCAGGCTCACCCTTACGCACCTTGAGCGGTTCGTTGAGGAAACTCTGTTTGTTGATCGCTTCCTCGAGCGTCAGCACCGCCGGGAGCGGTTTGTATAGGGCCTCGACCCGCTCGGCCCCCAATCGGGCCGCTTCCTCGGTCTCGGCGATCACCCAGGCCACCGCCTGCGCGTGGTACATCACCTCGTCGGGGAAGAGGGGCTCGTCGGGGCGCACCGGGCCTATGTTGTTGTGTCCGGGCACGTCGGCGGCGGTGAGGACCTGGAGGACACCGGGAACCTCCAGCGCCCCCTCGGTCTTGAGGCTCAGGATCTTGGCGTGGGCGTGGGGGGCCTGCACCGGCCAGGCGTGGAGCACATTGGTAAACCGCCCGATGAGGTCGTCGGAGTAGAGCGCCCTGCCGGTGACGTGCTCGCGGGCGCTTTCGTGGGGGATGGGCTTGCCGACGATTTTCACGTCATGCACCCCCGCAGGGGCAACCCCCGGTGGTTGCCCGTCGTCACATGTAGGCGGATTCGGGATGCCCTCATGGTTAGTCCGCTGATCAGGGTGGGAGGGCGAACACGAGGTTCGCCCCTATGAACAGGGGTTTTGGTCATGCTGTAACCTCCGCCGTCAGCGAGGACTCGTGGAAAAACTTCTCGAGCAGCTTGACCACCATCGCCGTGCGGTACTCGGCGCTGCCCCGGTGGTCGCTGATCGGGCGGAACTCCGTCGCCAGCACCCTCGAGGCGGCCTGAACCGAGGCCAGGTTCCAGGGCTTGCCGACCAGGGCCGACTCGGTGAGCTGAGCCCGGATGGGGGTAGCGGCTACCCCGCCATAGGCGATGCGAATCCGCGAGACCGTGCCGTTATCGGCCAGCTCGAGCGCGAAGGCCCCCGCCACGGTGCTGATATCGTCCCGGTGGCGCTTGGCGACCTTGTAAAAGCGCCCGATCTCGGGGAAGGGGCGGGGGATCTGCACCGAGAGGATGACCTCGCCGGGCTCGAGGGCGGTCTTGCGGTAGCCGGTGAAGAATTCGTCGATGGGGATCAGCCGCTGGCCCCTGGCCGAGGCCAACCGCACGAAGGCTCGCAGGGCCAGCAGCACCGGCGGCGAGTCCCCAATGGGCGAGGCTGTGCCGAGGTTGCCGCCCAGGGTGGCTCGGTTGCGTAGGAGCCGCGAGGCGAAGAGGGGCAGCAGTTCCTCCAACAGGGGGAGTTTCCCCCGCACCTCTTCCTCGATCCGGCTGAGCGGGACCGCCGCGCCGATCTCCAGGTTGTCGGCGTCCCAGTCGATCTGCCCCATCTCGGGGACGGCTTCGACGCTCACCAGCGTATCCCAGCGGGAAAAGCGCAGGTTCGACTCGGCCACCAAGTCGGTGCCCCCGGCGATCAGCTTAGCCTGGGGGTGCATCTGGAGCACGTCGAAAAGCCCTTGCAGGGTGGTAGGGCGGTAGAAGCGGCGGGCGCCCAGGGTGTACTCGAGCGGCCCCTGCACCGGGGTGGGCTCCTCCAACCGCTTTCGGAAGGGGTCTTCCGCGTGGGGGGTTCCCAGGCTGAGCGCCGCGTCCTTGATCGGGCGATAGCCGGTGCAGCGGCAGAGGTTCCCGCCCAGGGCCTCGAGGTCGAAGGCTTCCCGGTCTGGCCGGTAATACTCGGCGAACAGGCTCACCACAAACCCCGGCGTGCAGTAGCCGCACTGCGAACCGCCCTGGGTCATGGCGGCCTGTACCGGGTGGAGGTTCTCCGGGCTCCCGATGTGCTCGACGGTCACCACTTCCTGAGCGTGCACCGAGGGCATCAGCACCAGGCAGCTATTCACCGCCTCGTAGCGGGTGCGGCCCTCGGCGTCCTGCCGTACGAAGGCCACCGCGCAGGCCCCGCACTCCCCTTCCGCGCAGCCTTCCTTGCTGCCGGTGAGCCCGTTCTGGCGCAGCCAGGTGAGCAGGTTGGTGTGGGGGTCTATCCCCTGCACCGTCACTTCCTTGCCGTTGAGGGTAAAGCGTATGGGTTGCATAGACCTCAGACCTCAGACCCTAGCCCGGAGCCTTCACGATAGGCCGTTATTGGATGAGTATACGAGAGGAAGGCTGTACGTCACAAAACTGTCCTGGCGTATGACGTTCGTCGTATGGCTATTCCGCCAACCGCGCCAGCGTCCGGGCCAGCACCCGCACCCCTTGTTCGATGTGCTCGGGCGAGGCGTACTCGTCCGGGCGGTGGCTCCAGCCGCTCTTGCAGGGGATGAAGAGCATGGCGGTGGGGCAGATGCGGGCCATGAAGAGCGAGTCGTGGTAGGCCCGGCTGACCATTTTCCTGTAGGGTAAACCGAGTTCCTGGGCGCTGGCCTCGAGCGCCCCCACCACCTCATCCCCGCTCTGGGCGGGCGGGTCAGCGTTCAGCATCTCGATCTCGTAGCCGATGCCCCGGCGTTCGCAGATCTCCTTGACCGCAGCAATCACACGATCGACCACCGCGTCCCGCCGGGCTCCGTCAATATCGCGGATGTCGATTCCCAACTCGACCCGGCTGGGGATGCTGTTGATGGCTCCGGGATGGACGTTGAAGATGCCGGTGGTGCCCACCGTATCCATCGCGCCGGATGCCCTGGCCGCCCGGTCTACCTCGAGGGCGATTTCGGCCCCGGCCAGGAGGGCATCCCGGCGATCCGGCATCAGCACCGCCCCGGCGTGCCCGCCCTGCCCGCTGAGCCGCACCATCAGCGAGGCGGGCGCGGCGATCGCGGTGACGATGCCGAGGGGGAGGTTTTCCCGCTCGAGCAGTGGCCCCTGTTCGATGTGGAGTTCGACGAAGGCCGCGTAGTAGTTCTCCGGCAGGCGAACCGTCTCGAGCCCCCCCGCAAAACCCGCCTCGGCTCGAGCCTCGTCCAGACTTTTACCCTCGGAGTCCTCGAGCCGAGCGAGCCTCTCTGCCGTCCAGGCTCCGCTCAGGGCGCGGCTCCCCAAGCAGCCGATGCCGAACCGGGTGGGCTCCTCCGAGGTGAACATCAGCAGTTCGATAGAGCGGCGGGGCCGCAAGCCAGCGGCTTGGAGGGCGCGGATAGCCTCGAGCCCGCCCAAGACCCCCACCACCCCGTCGTAGGCCCCGGCGAAGGGGATGGCGTCGGTGTGCGAACCCGTGCCCACCGCGGGCAACCCCGGCTCCAAGCCGACCCAGCGGGCAAAGAGGTTGCCCAGGGCATCCTCGCGCACCTCGAGGGCGGCCTCGGCACAGAGTGACTTCAGATAGGCGCGGGCGGCCAGATCGGTGGGGGTGTAGAGGACGCGGGTCACGGCGGGAGCGGGCGCGTCGGAGAAAGTGGCGAGGCGCTCGAGCTCTCCCATCAGGCGTTGAATATTGACGTTCATTATCCCGCATTCTAAGTGCCGGGGAGGGAAGAGGGGGACAACAGAGCGTCGTCGCTCTTGCCTTGGCCTTTTCTCCTCTCTCCCCTACTCGAGCGGATGCCGGTTCGCGTCTTTGTAGAGCAAATAACGCGCAGGCTGCTTCCCAATGGCCCCGAACCACTGCGGGCAGTAGGGGGCCATGTAGATCACGTCCCCTGCCGTCACCGCATACCAATGATCGCTGAGGCGGTAGATGCCGCCGCCCTGCAGCATCAAAAGGCCGTGCTCCATGACATGGACCTCGACCAACGAGAGCGAAGCCCCGGGTTTGAAGGTCATGGTGTTGACCGCCATGTCGTAGGAGAGCTGGTCGGGGAGGAGCATCCGCACGATCAGGTCGGGGTCATCGCCCAGCGGTTTGCCCTCCACGTCCGCCTCGTTCCCCACGATCACGCTGGGAGCCAATACCCCGTCCAAAGGCTCGAAGGGCTTCTCGTACACCGCCAGCCGGGTCTTTCCCACCGCCTCGAGCACGTGCGAGGTTCCGGCAGGAAAGAAGGCGTAGCCGCCATCGGACAGGGAGTGGATCTTCCCCCCCACGTGGGCCAACACCTCGCCCTCAAGCACGTACACGAACCGCTCGATCCCCTCCGGGGCGGCGCCCCCCTTCCCCGAAGCCTGCATCTCCACCTGGTACATGGTGAAGACAGCCCCCATCTGGGGGGCCACGTGGACGATGCAGGCCGAGTCCTGCCAACCCGGCAGATAGGTGCGGATAAAGGTATCCGGGGTGATGAGCGCGTGGTCGCGCTGATAGGAACTGCGGGTTACGCCGAGCTGTTGCATAGGACCTCCCTAAGGCTTTAAGGCTGGCCCCTCAGAGGGATCGCCGCCCGTCTCGAAAGCCAGCCTATACGGTTCACCAACTTACCCCTTCTCGGGTCGGACCAATTGACCGTGAACTTCTGGGTTGATCTTACCCTCCGCGAAAGCCGTCTGGCCCCGCACCAGGGTTCGCACCACCTTACCCTGGAAGGTCCGGCCCAGGTAAGGGCTTTGCGGGTGGCGGTAGAAGAGCGTTTCGGCCCTCAGGGTGGACTTGGCCCCCAGGTCCACTAGGGTCAGATCGGCGTCAGCCCCGACCTCGATCCGGCCCTTGTGGGCGAAGCCGAACCGCCGCGCCGGGTTCTGTGAGACCATGTGGCTGATCGCCTCGAGCGGGAGCCCTCGAGCTTGGTATCCCTCGGTGAGCAGCACCGGCAAGGTGGATTGGACCCCCGAGACCCCGCCCCAGATCGTGAAGAAATCGTCCCCCTCTTTGAGCTGCGGGGAGCTGGGCGAGTGGTCCGAGCCGATGAGGTCTACCTTTCCGGCCAGCACGTGGCCCCACAAGGATTCCTGCTCATCCCGCGAACGCACCGGGGGCGCACACTTAAGCACCGCCCCCAAGCGCTCGAGGTCTTCTTCGCTAAAGGCCAGGTAGTGCGGGCAGGTCTCGAGGCTCACGTCCACCCCTCGCGCCTTGGCCGCGTAGGCCAGCGCCACCCCGCTCCCGCTCGAGATGTGGACGAGATGCAGCTTGCAGCCGGTCTCCTGGGCCAAGAGCAGGGCCCGAGCGATGGCCTCGAGTTCGGTGAAAAGGGGCCTGGAGGCCAGGTAATCGCCAGCCGATTTGCCTCCTTTGCTCCGAATTTGCCGGGTGAGGTGGGCGGTGAGCGCGTTGCTCTCGGCGTGGACGGCCACCGGAAGACCCAGCCGGGCGGCGATCTTCATCCCTTCGTAAAGCGTGGCGTCATCCGCTGCGCGGAACTCGGGGATGCCCGAATTCGCCATGAAGGCTTTGAACCCCATCACCCCGGCCTCGGCGAGTTCGCTGAGGTACTCGAGGTTGTCCGGGGTGAGCCCGCCCCACAAAGCAAAATCGGTGTGGGACCGAGCACGGGCGGCCTCGAGCTTGCAGTCGAATTCCCGCCGGGTGAGCAAAGGCGGGTCGGAGTTGAGCGGCATGTCGCAGAAGAGGGTTCCGCCCCCCGCCGCCAGGGCCGCCGAGCCGCTGGCGAGGCCCTCCCACTCGGTTCGGCCCGGCTCATTGAAGTGGACGTGAACGTCCACGAGGCCGGGAAAACCGTAGAGCCCCTCGGCTTCGATGACCTCACGGGCAGGGTCAGCGATCTCGGGCTCGAGCACTACGATCTTGCCGTCCAGCAGCCCGATATCGGACCGCACGACCCCTTCCGGGCGAACCAGATGGGCCCCTTGGATGAGCAAATCGAGACGCATGGGATCAGCTCCTCTGCCGAAGGAGATGCTTCGGCTGCGAATATACCAGATCAGGCACGGCCAAGGATGGATTTCCCCACGAGAAACCCAAGATCGGAGGTCTGAGCTAACCTCGCAACGAGGAATCGAGGCGCTCGAGGAAGCGCAACCCGACCTTGAGAGCAGCCTCGACGTCCTCGGGAAAGACCGCCTCCGCGGGGTTGTGGCTGATCCCGCCGGGGCTGCGCAGGAAGAGCATCGCCGCCCTCATCCGCTGGGCCAGGATCATGGCGTCGTGCCCGGCCCCGCTTTGCAGCTTATAGGGGGAATAGCCCAGGTCGCGCATCGCCGCCGCCAGGAGGGATTGCAGATGCCCGTCCATCGGCACGGCGGGCTGATCGAGCTTGGGGGTGAAGGTCACCGCCAGGCCCCGCTCCTGGGCGATCCGCCCCGCGATGTGGCGGAGGCGCTCGAGCACGTCCAGCCGCACCTCGTCGCGGGCGTGCCGCAGGTCCAGGCTGAGCCGCACCCGCCCGGGGATCACGTTCGCCGCCCCCGGCTTTACTGCCATCTGCCCCACGGTGGCGACCAGTCCGGGGGTCTGCCGGGCCAGGTACTCCACGTCGGTGATGAACTGGGCGGCCCCGGCCAGGGCATCGCGGCGGAGGTGCATGGGGGTGGTCCCGGCGTGGGCGGCCTTGCCGCCGAACTCGAGTTCGAGCCGGTTCTGCCCCACGATCGCCTCCACGATCCCTAGCGGCAAGTGCTCGGCCTCGAGCACCGGGCCCTGCTCGATGTGGAACTCGAGGTAGCCGAGGTAATCCCCCTGTGCAGCAGCCGGGATCTCGGCGGGCTCGAGGCCATAAGCGCGGATCGCCTGGGCCACGCTGACCCCGTGGGCATCGGTCAGCTCGAGCAACCCAGGATCGAAGCTCTTGGCGAAGGCGCGACTGCCCAAAAAGGGAACTTTGAACCGTACCCCCTCTTCCTCGGAGAAGCCCACCACCTCGAGGGCGAACCCCAGCCGCCTTCTCCCCAATGCTGCCACCAGCGCGATCCCCAGCAGCACCCCCAGCACCCCGTCGTAGCGACCGGCATCGGGCACGCTGTCGAGGTGCGAGCCGATCAGCAGCTTGGGGGCGTCCGGGGTGGCCGCCGGGTAGGTCCCGATGAGGTTCCCCACCGCGTCCAGCCGCACCTGCATCCCGGCGTGTTCCATCCAGCCCCGCACCTGCCGGTGCACCTCGCGCATCGGCGCAGAGAGAAAGGTGCGGGTGATCTGCCCAGGCACCTCGGTGTAGGCTGCGAGCTGGTCGCAGCGCTCGAGAAGGGTTTGGGCCAGGCGGTCGAGCATAGCTTCTCCTGCATTCGTAGGGGCACGCCTGCCAATCAGGACCCCCGGTAGGTGCTATAGCTCCAGGGTGAGCACAACAGCGGGACGTGGTATTTCCCATCCGTCATGCCAAACCGCACCGGCACCGTGTCGAGAAAGGGCGGTTGGGGGGTGGCGACTCCCCGCTTGGCGAAGTACTCCCCCACCCAAAAGACCAGCTCGTAGACCCCGGGCTCGAGGTTCTCTCCCAAGAGGGCCCGCCCGTCGGCGTCGGTGACCCCGCTGGCGGCCAGATAGGGTTCGGCGGTGAGGCCGGGGGTGGGCAGTTTGTAGAGGGCGTAAGTCATCCCAGCGGCGGGAGAGCCGTGGTAGGTGTCGAGAGCGTGAGTGGAAAGACTGGGCACGGGGTTCACCTCGGAAAGATTCCGCTGCGCAAGTGAGCGGCCTCGGTCTCGCCGATGGGGGCGTGCTCGAGCGCCCAGCGGGCGGCGGCCTCCACATCGTACTCGACCCGGCGGAAGCTGACCGTCCAGCCCGAGCCGCGTTTTTCCAAGAGCACCCAGCGGGCCAACGGGAGGCCGTCGAACTGCCGGGAGACCGGCCCAGCGTTGACAAAGGTGACCCCGCTCATCGAGAGCAGCATCTCCCGGTGGGTGTGCCCCACCACGACCACCCGGGCCCTCGGAAAAGCCCTGGCCTGGGCCAGCATCTCGTCGGGGGCAGGTCGGCTCTGACTCGGTGGCCCCACCAGGAATAACGCCTCCGAGGGGCTTTGCAGCGATCCGTGGGCCACCACCACCTCCCCATCGGCCACCTCGGCGGTGACGGGGAGGCTCATGAGCCGCTGGGGCGTGTGGGGCTCGAGCTGCGCCTTCAGCCAATCCGCCAAGCTAGCGGCCTGACCCAACTCAGCGGGGCTCTTGCTCAAAAACTCGTCGGTGTTGCCCCGCACGGTGACCGCCCCCAAGCTCTGCTGAAGCCGCCAGGCTCCCAGCGGGTCGGCAGCGCCCCAGACCTGGTCGCCCAGGTTGACCAGCACGTCGGGGCGGGTGGAATGGAGGTCCTCGAGCACCGCCTCGAGCGCGAACCGGTTGCCGTGTACGTCCGAAAATATCGCGATACGCATATTGCTACTCTAAGGCCCTTTGGCTCCCTGGCTGATCCAAGCCCCGAGCTTGGCCCGTTCTTCTTTGGTCATGTGGGTGATGTTTCCCAGCGGCATGTACTCCGAGTCCACCGCCACCTGTTTGATCCGGGCCGCCTGGGCCACGATCTGCTCGGGGGTGTCGAACATCACCCCCGCCGGGGCCGAAGCAAAACCGGGCTGGGTGGGGCGGGCCGCGTGGCAGCCGTGGCAGTGGGTATTGAGGATGGCCTGAACCTGGCCGAACGCCACCGGTTCTGCGCCCGCCGCGACCATCGTATCCCTGGGCGCGGTGAGGTAAAAGACCCCCAACGCCAGCGCTGCTGCGACCACCAGCAAATAGGGCATGGCCCCGCCGGTCTCGAGGGTGGTGTGGTGCTCTTTCTCAGTCACGTTGACGAAGTGTCGCACCGCCACCCCCGCCGCGAAAAGCAGCACCAAAATCAGCCAGTTGGCCCCGTGGGTGTAGGTGAAGGGGAAGTGGTGGGCGATCATGGTGAAGAGCACCGGCAGGGTCAGGTAGTTGTTGTGGCGCGACCTAAGTTGCACCCAGTTGACGAAGGCCGGGTCTAGGGCTTCCCCTTTCTGGGCGGCGCGGATCAGGGCTTTTTGCGAGGGGATGATCACGAAGAAGACGTTCGCCGCCATGATCGTGCCGAGCATGGCCCCCACGTGCATGAAGGCCCCGCGCCCGCTATAGACCTGCGAGAGCGCCCAGGCCACCCCGGCCACCAAAATGCCCCCCACCAACAGGAAAAGTGCGGGCCGGTAAAGCAACGCCGTGCGCGAGAGCCCCACGTAGAAGAGCCAGGCCCCCACCAGGCTCCCCACCGCGATGAGGATGGCGGCGGCGCTCGAAAGCGGGCTTCCGGGCGCCAACAGGTTGGCCCGGGGGTCGGAGTAGTAGACGATCACCAACAGCAAAAAACCCGTCACCCAGGTCAGGTAGGCGTCCCACTTGAACCAGTGCAGGTAGGGCGGGAGCTTGGGGGGCGCGGTCTTGTACTTCTCGAGGTAATACACCCCCCCGCCGTGGATGGTCCAGATGTTCCCGGAAAGCTCGGGGCGCACGTTCTGGCGCTCGAGGGCATTCTCCAGGAAGATAAAATAGAAGCTGGCCCCGATCCAGGCGATGCCATAGATGATGTGCATCCAGCGCACAATCAGGTTCAAGAACTCCCTGGCGTGGGCCTGCCAGCCGTTGAGTAGGGTCAGGGCCAGGCCGATGCCGAAGATCACCAGCAGGGCCACCACCCAGGGCCAGCGGACGACTCTCAGGCGATCTTGGTGGATGGGGTCAATCACAAGTGGGCCTCCGGGACGGGTTTTGAAGCTGGGGTAAGTTTACCGTAGCCAAAGACGCCGGAGTAGATCACCGGGGTTTTTCGCGATAAGCGATCTGCCCTAAGTCACCGCCTCGCTCAGCCGGAACCCGGCGATGCGGTAGATCTGCTCGAGGGCGGCCTCGAACTCGGTCTCCTGGTCGCGCTCGAGCCGTTCTTCCAGCGCTTGCAGGATGTCGCGCTTGGTCAGGCCGCGCACCGCCAGGATGAAGGGAAAGCCAAACTTTTCGGTGTAGGCCCGGTTGAGCGACTGGAGCCGGTCGAACTCCTCGGGGGTCAGGGTGTCCAGCCCGGCCCCTTGTTGTTCCTGGACCGAGGCCGCGGCCATCCGGGCCCGGCTGCCCAGGTCGGGGTGGGCCCGGATCAGGGCCAGCTTGAGGGCGATGGGGGCTGCCTCGACCATCTGGCACATGGCCTGGTGCAGCATCTCCACGCTGGTCCAGGGGCGGGTAGCCCAGGCCCGCTCGGCCACCCAGGGGGAGTGCTCGAACACCCAGCCCAGCCGCTCGACGAAGGCCTCGTGGTCCAGCCGGTTGACCTCGCTGAGATTAAGAACGACGGATCTCATGACCCGAAGCCTACCAGAAAGCGCGGCTGGCCCCCAGGGGAGGCTGAACCCCAGCTACCAAACACTAAAGGCCCGTTTCCCCGCGGTCAGTTTTCTCCCCCTCGTCGGGGATTATTCCTGCACCGGGAGCCGCACGAAAGCGATGGTGCCCTGGCCGAGTTCGCTCTCGAGCTTGATCTGCCCGCCGTGCTGCTCGACGATCCACTTGGCGATGCTGAGGCCCAAGCCGCTTCCTCCAGCTGAGCGGCTCCGGGCCTTGTCGGTGCGGTAGAAGCGCTCGAAGACCCGCTCGAGGTCCTCCTTGGCGATGCCGATTCCCGTATCCGAGACGCGAAAAACGGCCCACCCTTGCTCGACTTTCAGGTCCAGCCGCACCCGGCCCCCCTGGGGGGTGTAGCTCAGCGCGTTCTCCAGGAGGATCAAGGCCAGTTGCTTGAGGCGGTCAGCGTCCCCCTTGAGGCTCACCTCGGGCAAATCGCCCCGCTCGAGGTGGCGGCCTTCCCCCAGGGCCCGGGCGGTGGCGAAGGCGGCCTCGAGCACCCGGTCGAGCCGCACCGGCTCGAGCCGAAGCTGCGCCCCGGCGTCGCCCCGGGCCAACGCCAGCATGTCGTTGACCAGCCGCGAAAGCCGGGCGGCTTCTTTGGTGACTTCGGCCAGCGCCTCGTCGCGGTCGCGCTTCTTCATGTTCTTGAAGCGCCGCAGTACCTCGAGGTTGCCCTGGATGCTGGTGAGGGGAGCCCTCAGTTCGTGCGCGGCGTCGTTGACGAAGCGCTTCTGGGCTTCGGAGAGTTCGCGGTAACGCTCCTCCGACTCGCGCAGCGCGGCTTCGGCCCGTTTGCGGTCGGTGATGTCGCGGGCGATCTTGGAGGCCCCGATGATCCGCCCGGTGCGGTCCCTGACCGGCGAGACGCTGAGCGAGATGTCCAGGTAGCGCCCGTCCTTGGTCCGGCGCACGGTCTCGTAGTGTTCGATGCGCTCGCCCGCCTTGATGCGGGATAGGATCATCTGCTCCTCGTGGTGCCGCTCCGGCGGGATGATCCTGAGGATGGGCTGCCCGATCATCTCCTCGGCGGTATAGCCGAAGATCCGCTCGGCGCTAGCGTTCCAACTGGTGACGATGCCCTCCAGGGTCTTGCTCACGATGGCGTCGGTGGAGGAGGTGACGATCGCGGCCAGCCGCGCCGAAGCCTCCTCGGCCCGCTTGCGCTCGGTGATGTCGATGAGGACGGTCATGATGTGGGGTTCCCCTTCCAGGGGGATCAGGTCGGCGGCCAGCAGACAGGTGCACAGCGTGCCATCCTTGGCGATGAACTCGGCCTCCACGTCGCGCACTCGCTCTCCCGAGCGCAGGCGCTCGAGCCCGGCCTGCCGCTGCTCGGGGTGGGCCCACAGCCCCAGCTCCTCGGGGGTGCGGCCCAGCACCTCTTGGCGGGTGTAGCCGCTCATCCGCACGAAGCTCTCGTTGACCTCCACGAAACGCCCGTCGGAGAGCCGGGTCAGGCTCAGGACCACCGGCGAGGTGTTGAAGGCCGTGGCGAACTTGACCTCGGAGGCCCGAAGTCGCTCCTCGGCCTGCTTGCGTTCGGTGATCTCCTGCACCAGGATACCTACCCCGGCGACTTGCCCGTCGGCCCCCGGGACCGGGTAGTAGCTGCCCAGCCAAGTGCGCCCGGCGTAGCGACCCCTCCCGCTGAACTCCTGTTCCAGCACCGGTTCCCCGGTCTCGAGCACCCGTCGCAGCAAGGGCTCGATCTCCTCCCCCACCTCCGGCAACAGCTCGCGCACCCCGCGGCCCAGATAAGCCTGGGGGGGAAGCCGGTCGAGTTCGACCAGCTTGCGGTTAACGTGGAGACAGCGCAGCTCGGTATCGAGGAGGGCCACCCCGGCGGGGCTCGCGTCCAGGAAGGTGCGCAGTTGGGCCGAGACGGCCTCGAGCTTTTGCCGGGCCAGCACCTGCTCGGTGACCTCGTTGCAGATGGCGATGACCCCCTCGATCTCGCCGTGCTCGTTGTGGAGCGGGGCGTAGACGAAGGTCCAGTAGGTATCCTCAAGAACCCCGGGGCGGCGCTCGATACGCAGGAGGGCCTCGTGCCCCACGTAGGAAGCCCCGCTGCGCATGACCCCCCGCAACAGCTCGTCGAAGCCCTGCCCCTCAAGTTCCGGCAGCGCCTCCAAGAGCGGCTTCCCCAGGATGTCCCGCCCCACCACCTGGAGGTAGGCGGGGTTGGCCAGTTCGTAGACCAACTCCGGGCCGCGCAGCACCGCGACCGGGACCGGCGACTGGAGGAAGAGGTCCACCAAAGCCGCCCGTTCCCGGTCTAAGTGGGCGCGGAGGCGGGAAAGCTCGAGGCGGGCCGAGACCCGCGCCAGCAGCTCGCGGGCGCTGAAGGGCTTGACCAGGTAATCGTCCGCCCCAGCCTGGAGCCCCTCGATACGCGACTCCTCCCCGGCCCGGGCCGAGAGCAGGATCACCGGGATGGCCCGGGTGCGCGGGTCGCTGCGCAGCTCGCGCAGGAGTTCGAAGCCGTCCAGTCCGGGCATCATCACGTCGCTCAGCAGCAGGTCCGGGGGGTGCTGGCGTGCGGCCTCGAGCGCGGCCCGGCCATCCGGCACGGCCTCCACCGCCCACTGCTGGCCCAGGATGCGCTTCAGGTATTCGCGCATGTCGGCGTTGTCGTCGGCTAGCAGGATCCGAGCCGGGGGCCTGGCGGGCGACTCCCCGGCCTGCCCCACCCCCTCGGCCACCCAGGGGTTTTCGTCTCCCGGAAGCCAGCGCAGGGCCTCCTCGAGGTAAGGGTCGGCCCCCGACGCGGTGGACGCGAGGGTCCGCTCCATCCCGATCCGGTCAGGTGGGAGGTGGGCGGTCCCGGTAGGTATCCTGACCGTGAAGGTGCTGCCCCCGCCCACCTCGCTCTTTACCCCGATGCTCCCCCCGTGGAGCCGCACCAGCTCCTGTACCAGCGCCAATCCGATGCCCGTACCCTCGTGGGTGCGGGCCTTAGCCCCGCGCACCCGGTGGAAGCGCTCGAAAATCTGCGGCAGTTCGTCCTGGGGGATCCCGGTCCCGGTATCGCTCACCTGGAGTTCGACCTGCCCCTCCCGCGAGCGCAGGCTGACCCGGATGACCCCCTCGAAGGTGAACTTGAGCGCGTTGGAGAGCAGGTTCAGCACCACCTTCTCCCACATCTCGCGATCCACGTAGACCGGCTGGGGCAGCGCGGGGCAGTCCACCTCGAGCCGCAAACCGGCCCGCTCGATGGCCGAACGGAACACGCTGGCCAGCTCCGCGGTGAGGGCGGCCAGATCGGTCGGCTGATAGAGCGCCTGGATGCGCCCGGCCTCGATGCGGGCGAAGTCTAAAAGGGTGTTGACCAGCTTGAGGAGCCGCAGCCCGTTGCGCCGGAGCACCTCCAGCTCTTCCCGCCCTGCCGGGTCGCGGGCGAGCACGTCCTCGAGCGGCCCCAGCATCAGGGTGAGCGGGGTGCGAAACTCGTGCGAGACGTTCGAGAAAAATGCGGTCTTGGCCCGGTCCAGCTCGGCCAGGGCCTCCGCGCGTTTGCGCTCCTCCTCGTAGGCCATGGCGTCGGCCAGGGTCGAGGCGGTCTGCCCCGCGACCAGGTGGAAGAAGTTCTGATAGCCCTCGTCGAAGGCCCGCCGGGGGCTCACCCCCAGAACCAGCAATAGGGTCGGAGCTTCGTGCCCGGGTAGGGCCACCGGCAGGACCAACGCGGTTTGGGGAAGGGCCCCCCAGGGTTCCAGCAGCAAGGGCCTCCCCTCCGAGAGCGAGCCGAACTTCTCCGCCAACCCCTCGACCGGTTGGGCTTTGCCGCTGCGGGCCACCTGCGCCAGCGGCCAGGCGCTCGAGGCCGTCCCGGGCTCCCGCAGGTCCACCGTGAGCGGGCTGGCCGGAGTTCCCGGCTCGAGTCCCGCCGCGTAGGCCAACCGCGCGGTCTGGCCGCCTCCCTCGATCAGGTAAAGCAGGGCGAAGGGGATGTCGTGGGGGTTCGCCGCTAGGGTCTCCCCGGCGAAGCGGCAGGCCTCCTCGACCCGCCGGGCCCCCAGGCTGCGCGCCGCCAGGTCGCGCAAGGTCCGCATCCGGCGCTCGCCCACCACCCGTTCGGTGGTCTCGGTCACGGCGGTGAAGACCCCGCCAACTCCGCCCGACTCGTCGAGGATGGGGCTATAGGAGAAGGTAAAGTAGCACTCCTCGGGGTAACCGTTGCGCTCGAGCAGCAGCAACTGGTCGTCGGACCAGGTGGCTTCGCCCCGCTGCAACACGCCCTCGAGCATCGGCCCGATGATCGGCCAGATCTCCGGCCAGCACTCCCTCCCGCGCTGCCCCATGGCCCGCGGGTGCTTGGCCCCCAGCATGGGGCGGTAGGCGTCGTTGTAGAGCATCACCAGCTCGGGGCCCCACCAGATCAGGATCGGGAAGCGTGAGTGGACGCAGACACTCACCGCCGTGCGCAGGCTTTGCGGCCACGAGCGCATCGGCCCCACCGGGGTCTTGGACCAGTCGGTCCGGCGGATCAGTTCGCCCATCTGACCCCCACCGGTCAGCCAATCCACCGGTCGCTCTACCTCCGGTTGGGGTCTGTCCGTCATGACTAATTCCTGACCAAATGAAACCTGACCCCCCAGCAGGGGCGGCAGGCGGATAGGGGGTCGGCGGCGGAAACGACTCGCAAGACGCTGAGCAAAATAAGTGCTCAAGCTGAGTCCAGGCTGAGCAGCGCCGGATAGCGCGGGGCCAAAGGGGTGGGTTTTGCGCCCAGCTTTCATTGGCGCGGGGAAAATCGGCTACCATGAAAAGCAGAATCCCGTTTACGCCTCCTACGATCTGGTGAACCGACCCCCAGCTCGCCTTGTGGTTGATGCTCGAGTAGGCTCCCGTTTACCCGGGGGTGCGAGAGAGGAGCAAAAGATGCGAAAGCTGACCCGGCGCGAATTTTTGGAGGCCTCCGCCTTCGGCGTGGGGGCCGTGCTATGGGCGGGACAGGGCCTCGGGCAGCCAACGGTGACCTTGGCCGGGGGCATGGCCCAAGCCGCCAACCAGTGGCTGAACACCCTGGGCGACAAGCGGGCCCAGGCCACCTTCGCCTTCGACAGCCCCGAGCGCCTGCGCTGGCACTGGACCGCCCCCAGCGGCTTCCGCCGCAACGGCCTCCCGCTCAAGGAGATGGGCCCGGCGCAGCGCACCGCGGCCTTGGCCCTCTTGCGCAGCGGGCTCTCCGAGAGCGGTTACAAAAAAGCCCTGGACATCATGGCCCTGCAAACCGAGCTGGGCCAAGATCCCGAGCTATTTTGGGTCTCGGTTTTCGGCACACCGGGGTCGCGCCAGCCTTGGGGCTGGCGGTTCGAGGGGCATCACCTCTCGCGCCACTACACGGTTTCGGGGGAGCGGGTGACGGTCACGCCCTTCTTCCTGGGCGCTTGGCCCACTCAGACTCGAGCCGGGCTGCGGGCCATGCCCCGCGAGGAAGACGCCCCGCGCGAACTGGTGCGCTCGCTGGATTCGCGCCGCCAGGGCATCGCCATCTTCCAGCGCGAATCGCTCAACCAGCACGTCACCTGGAACGAGGTCAAGGTGAGCCCGCTCGAGCCGGTGGGCCTCCCGGCCAGCGAACTCGACCCGGCCCAGGAGCGCCTCTTGGTCGAGACCCTCCAGACCTACTTGGGCACCCTGCCGGCTCCGCTGGCCGCTTCTTTCTTCGAGCGGATCACCAAGGCCGGACTGGACAAAGTGCGCTTTGGCTGGGCGGGGAGCCTCGAGCCCCGCCACCCACAGTACTGGCGCCTCCAGGGCCCGACCTTTTTGCTCGAGTTCGACAACTCGCGCAACGGCGGCACCCACATCCATAGCGTCTGGCGCGACTACGACGCGGACTTTGGCGCGAACCTGTAGGGTGGGGAAAACCTCCTTTCTTCACCCACATCCCACCCCCCCACGCCCTTTTTTCCGCTTAGCCGAATGCCCCCTACCCCCCTCGACAAGCTCACCCACTGGCTCGCGCGGCTGGGGCTGGCCGGAATTTTCCTCAGCAACAGCCTCGGGGCCTGGTACGATGCCAGCTCCTACATGGACCTCATGCGTACCAGCTTCATGGGACGCGTAGTATCGGATCTGACGTCCTTGGTGACTTTTGTCCGCTGGAATGACCTGGCGGTGGGTCTGCTGGTGCTGTTGGGCCTGTGGCCCAAATACGTCTGGGCTTGGGCCGGGATGTGGCTGATTCTCGCCACGCTGGTACGGTTCTCGGCGGTGCTCTTCCCCTGGGCTTGAGGGCCGGGATCCCTGGTTCAGGCGAGTTCGTCCCTCAGGGTCCGGTTTGGTGTTGAGGCCGTCGTTCTATCACGCTATACTGGCTCGGCGTGGGCCTGTAGCTCAGTGGATAGAGCAGCGGCCTTCTAAGCCGTAGGTCGGGCGTTCGAATCGCTCCAGGCCCGCCAATCCAGGACACAAATAACCGGGTTGAGCAACCCGGTTGTTGTATTTGCTGACACCTAATTGACACCTTATGTGCGCAGTTCGGTGTACCCGTTGGCCCAGTTGATGATTTGGCTAACGTAGCTGTCTGCTCTGGCTCCATTGCTGTAGGCAGTAGGCCCTACCGTATAGGCGTGTAGGGCGGCGCACCAAGACCCGTATTGGTCTCGCTGCTTTTTTAGATACCGCGCTCCGGCCAGCACCGCATCCCTGAGCCGGGCTTGACTGCTCCAGCGTACCGGGTCGCCCAGCCAGCGGCTTGGAGGGGGAAGCCCGACCTCGACAAATACCACCGGCTTGACCTGGAGCGGCCCGATAGCCCAGTTATTGGCAACTGCCCGGCGGATGGCGTCATCCTCCCAACCGATGCTCAAATACGTGTTTGTTACTACCGTGGGTAGAAAATGTGATTCTCTCCGAGCCTGAGCCACCAGCAAATCCAGCGGCACCCCGGCGCTCTGGGCAGCTCCCACCAGCGCGGCGGCCAGGTCGCGGGCATACTGCCC
>DASTSL010000123.1:0-38784 GCA_035760705.1 Meiothermus sp.
CGAGGAGACCAAGGCCAAGATGCGCGAGGTGTTGCGCCAGATCCAGCAGGGCGAGTTCGCCCGGGAGTGGATGCTCGAGAACGTGGTGGGCCAGCCCACCCTGAATGCCAACCGCAACTTCTGGAAGGAGCACCCCATCGAGCGGGTAGGGCCACAGCTCAGGGCCATGATGCCCTTCTTGAAGTCGCGGTTCTCGAAAGAAGAGGTAGCCGGAGATTGATTGGGTTGTAGGGGCGGGCCTTGTGCCCGCCCTGCGCCCTTTGGGCGCGTCGCCGAAGGCGACAGGGCACCCACCGGGGGTGCCCCTACGGGGGGAAACATGAAGCACATCCGAATTTTCGACACGACCTTGCGCGACGGAGAACAATCACCGGGCGTAGCCTTGTCCGTCCAGCAAAAGCTCGAGATCGCCCACGGGTTAGCCCGCCTGGGCGTGGATATCATCGAGGCCGGGTTCCCCATCACCTCGCAGGGCGACTTCGACTGTGTGCATCAGATCGCCAAAGAGGTCAAAGGCCCGGTGATCTGCGCCCTGGCGAGAACCAACAAGGCCGACATCGAGCGGGCCGCGGAGGCCATCGCGCCCGCCGAGAAGCGGCGAATCCACGTGTTCACCAGCGCCAGCCGGGTGCACCTCGAGTACATGCTGCGCAAGACCCCCGAAGAGGTGCTCGAGCTGTCCGAGCAGATGGTGCGCTACGCCCGTCAGTTCACCGACGACGTGGAGTTCAGCGCCCAGGACGTGATGCGCGCCGATTTCGACTTTGTCAAGCGGCTCTACGAGACGGCCATCGAGGCCGGGGCCACCACCATCAACATCCCCGACACCACCGGCTACGGGGTTCCGAACGAGTACGGCACGGTGATCCGGCGCATTCGTGACGAGGTGGTGCGCGGGCGCGACGTGCACATCTCCGTCCACTGCCACGACGATTTGGGCATGGCCACGGCGAACTCTTTGGCAGGCGTGGAAAATGGGGCTACCCAGATCGAATGCACCATCAACGGGATCGGGGAGCGGGCCGGGAACACCAGTCTCGAGGAGGTGGTGATGGCCCTCTACACCCGCCGCGACTTCTACCAGGCCGAGACCCACATCAACACCCGTGAACTCTACCGCATGAGCCGTATGGTCGAGCGCTACACCGGGATGGTGGTGCAGGCCAACAAGGCCATCGTGGGGGACAACGCTTTCGCCCACGAGTCGGGCATCCACCAGGACGGGGTGATCAAGAACAAGGAGACCTACGAGATCATGAACGCCGAGATCGTGGGTCGCCAGGCCGCCGTGCTGGTGCTGGGCAAACACTCCGGGCGCAACGCCTTCCGCAAGGCCCTCACCGAGCTGGGCTTCAACCTCCCCGAGGAGCAGGTGCAAAACCTCTTCCTCCGCTTCAAGGAGATCGCCGACACCAAGGGGGCGCTCGAGACCGACGAGTTGCGGGCCTTGGTGGAATCCGAGTCGGTGAACACGCCGCAGCTATTCAGCATCGAGCAGCTTCAGTTCTTCAGCGGCTACGGGATGCTCCCCACCGCCACGGTGCGCCTGCAAACCCCCAAGGGCGAAGTCACCACCACCGCCATCGGGGACGGGCCGGTAGACGCGGTATACAAGGCCATCTCGGAGGCCATCGAGCTACAGCCCGAACTCGAGCTGTACCGGGTGGAGTCCGTCACCGGCAGCACCGAGGCACTGGGCGAGGTAACCGTGAAGCTCCGGCTCGGTGAGGTCTTGACCACCGGGCACGGGGTCTCGCCGGACATCATCGAGGCTTCAGCGCGGGCTTACCTCGACGCGGTGAACAAGTTCGTGGCCGGGCAGGCCAGCAAGCACCCGCCCAGCCTGGACGAGGTGCAGACCAAAGGTGTCGTTTCGTGATTTCGCATCGTAGGGACGCAGGCGCAGAGCGCTTTTGGCCTTGCGTCCCTACAAGGCTCGGAAACGTTATGGTCTCTGTGGACGAGCTGAGGGCCACCGGCGAGCGGATGGAAAAACGCCTGAATGGCCTCGAGCTTCCCCGAATCCAAACCCTCAGGGCCCCTTATGCCGAGCTCGCGCCCCGTTTCGGGCGGGACCTGGCCGACGAACGCGACCAGCCTTTGTCCAAAGCCGGAGCCTTGATGCTGGTGCAACAGGTATGGAAAGCCGAGTGACGATCCGCCCCGCCCGCCCCGAGGACGCCCCTGGGGTGGCTCGAGTCCACGTGGACTCCTGGCGCGAAACCTACCTCGGGATCGTCCCGGAAGACTTCCTCGCCAGCCTCTCCTACGAGCGGCGCGAGCAGATGTGGCGGAGCGGGCTCGAGAACCCCGACTGGCAGGGCGCGTTGCTCGTCGCCGAAGAACCAACCGGGGGAATCGTCGGTTTCGTCGTGGGTGGCCCGCCGCAGGAGCCGGATGGGGAATTTGCCTGCGAACTGTGGGCCATCTACCTCCTCCGGGCGTATCAGGGGAGGGGGATCGGGCGGCAACTCTTCCAGCGTTTTGTGCAGGAGATGGTCCGGCGGGGGCACACCTCGATGCTCCTGTGGGTGCTGGCCGAAAACCCCACCACCCGGTTTTACCAACGTATGGGCGGGGTCAAGGTGGGCGAGAAGGAGATCGAGCTTAGCGGCAAGAAGCTCCTGGAGTGGGCCTACGGGTGGCGCAACTTGAAGAGGAGTGAGACGTGATCGAAATTCTGGACACCACACTGCGCGACGGCACCCAGGGCGAGGCCGTGAACCTCTCGAGCGACGACAAGATAGCCGTCGCCAAGCGCCTGGCGGCCTTCGGCATCCCGCTCATCGAGGGCGGCTGGCCCGGCTCGAACCCCAAGGACGCCGAATTCTTCGCCCGGATGAAGGGGGTAACCCTCGGCGACGCGCAACTGGTGGCCTTCGGTTCGACCCGGCGCAAGGGGATGAAGCCCGAAGATGACCCTTCGGTACAGGCCATGCTCGAGGCCGGAACCCCGGTGGTGACGGTGGTCGCCAAATCCTGGGACTTCCACGTGCGGGAGGCCTTGGAGGTCAGCCTGGAGGAAAACCTCCACATGATCGAGGAGACGTACCGGTATTTGGTGGGCGAGGGCAAGCGGGTCATCCACGACGCCGAGCACTTTTTCGACGGGTACAAGGCGAACCGGGACTATGCCTTGCAGACCCTGGGGGCCGCCGTGCGGGGCGGGGCCGACACCCTCTGTCTGTGCGACACCAACGGGGGGAGTCTGCCGGAAGAGGTGTACGAGATCACCCGGACCGTGCTCGAGGCTTTCCCCGGCGTCCAGATCGGCATCCACCCGCACAACGACGGGGAGCTGGCGGTGGCGAACGCCCTGGCGGCGGTGCGGGCCGGGGCTAATCACGTTCAGGGCACCACCAACGGCTACGGCGAGCGCTGCGGGAACCTCAACCTGACCAGCTTGATGCCCAACCTGGTGCTCAAGTACGGGCTCGAGCTAAAGGGCATCCCGCGTGAAAAGCTGGCTGAACTGCGCGAGCTCTCGCTCTACATAGACGAGCGGGCCAACCTCACCCCCAACCTCCGCGCCCCCTACGTGGGCGACGCGGCTTTTGCCCACAAGGGCGGCATCCACGTCTCGGCGGTGCTCAAAAACCCCCGCACCTACGAGCACGTCGAACCCGAGGCGGTGGGGAACGTCCGCCGGGTGCTGGTCTCGGACCTCTCAGGGCGCTCGAACCTGCTCGCCAAGCTGGCCGAAGCGGGGGTCAACGTGCCCAAGGAGACTGCGGGGGCGCTTTTGGAAGAGGTCAAGGCGCTCGAGCACGCCGGGTACTCCTTCGAGGGGGCGGAGGCGAGCTTCTATCTGCTGGCCCACAAGCTGCGGGGCGGTCTCCTGCCCTTCGAGGTGATGGGCTTTAGCGTCTTCATGCACGCCAAAGACAACGACCCCGAGACCCCCACCTGGTCGGAGGCCACCACCCGGGTGCGGGTGGGGGAGAGCCTGCAACACACCGCCGCCGAGAGCGAGTTCGGCCCGGTTTCGGCCCTCGACATCGCCTTCCGCAAGGCCGTTCAGCCCTTTTACCCCGAGATCGCCGAGATCGAGCTGACCGACTACAAGATGCGCATCCTGAGTGGGCAGGAGAGTGGAACCTCGAGCGGCGTTCGGGTCATGATCGAGATGGCCCGGGGCGGGGAGCGTTGGACCACCGTGGGAGCCAGCCGCAACAGCCTCGAGGCCTCCCTCAAGGCCCTCACCGACGGTTACGCCTACGCCCTGGTGAAGAACCAGCCGATCCCCGCTGATTGAGAGGGGAAGCAACCGACGGTCACCTCTCCCTATCTCCCCCTCTTTGCATTCAGCACCAACCGCACGAACCGGATCAACCGGGGGAACCGCCCCCAGCGCTTGCGGTCCAGCCCGACCCGCAACAGCCACTCGATCTTGAGACGCTGAGCCCACTGGGGGACCCGTTTGACCTCGCCGGAGAGCACGTCCAGCACCCCGCCCACCCCGATGGCGACCTTCGCGCCGAGGCTCGCTTTGTTGCGGTGGATGAAGGTGTCTTGGCGCTCGCCCATCCCCACCAGCAAGAGGTCCGGCTGAGCCTGGCGGATGGCCTCGAGCACCGCCGCTTCATCCTGGAAATAGCCGTCCTGGATGCCCACCACCTGGATTCCCCACTCGGACCGGGAGCGTTCGGCGGCTTTTTGCGCGATTCCCGGCTTCGCGCCGAGGAAGAAGACCTTCAAGCGTGGGCCAAATCGCTTGAAGAGTTCGACGGTCAGGTCGGCCCCGGTGACCCGGTCTTCCGGTTGCTTCCCGGTCAGCCGCTTGGCGGCCCAGAGGATCCCCACCCCGTCCGCGGTGACGAGTTCAGACTCGAGGATGGCCCGCCGAACCGCCGGGTCCGATTGTGCCCGCACCACAATCTCGGGGTTGAGGGTCAGGACTTGCCGGGTCGGGCCGGGCTCGCGCAGGAACCCTCCGATGACCTCGAGCGCCCCGCTCATGTTGACCAGGTCCAGGGGAAGACCCATCAGGCTGACCCGCTCAGGCTCCATCGTCGCCCTCCAGTGCGGCGAAACCGTAGGCTTTGCGGTCTTTGGAGAGCCCGTAGCGGGAAGCTTCCAGGACCCGGATTTCCTTCAACACCGGGACCACCGGGTCGAAACCGATCAGGCTGGCCAGGGCGATGTCCTCGTTGCGGCCCATGCGGTGTAGGCGCTGACCCTCCCCGCTTCTGAACAGGGCTTCTTGCGGGTCGGGGAAGGCCGAGAGCAAGTAGGTAGCCAGCGTGGCTCCCTGAATGGCCTCGAGAGGAAGGGTCTGCTCGAGCCGTTTGGCTAAAAAACCTGCCGCCAGCGTGTTCGCCTGGCTGGGCTCGCCCCGTCCGGCAGGTCGGGGGTCACCGGGGATTTCCGCCGCGCAGACGAGCGCGACTTCTTCTCGTGCCAGCCGGGGAATCGCGGCGAGGAGGGCTTTGGTGTTGCGGAAGTGACCCAGAACGGTTTGCGGGGCCTGGAAAGCCAAGGCTTTGGCCAGGGAAGGGGCGTGGACAACACACCGTACCGCTGCTAGATCGGCGGCCTCGAGGTCTTTCAAGCTCAGCCCGCGGTGGAATCCCTCGGGCGGGATACCTTCCTGCTCGCCCAGCAACACGTCACCGGGTTCGGCCAGGAGGCGGGCCGAGCGGAGGCTGGGGGCCACCCAGACCTCGCGGGCTCCCCGGGCCAAGAGCAGGCTCACCACGCTCCCGGGGAAAACATCCACCACCACCGCCAGGTCAGGGTAGGTTTGGTTAGGGCTCAGATCTACCCGTAAACGCACGGCGGCATTATATAAGTTGTACGTCGGATGTCTTACGGCGAACCTCAAAAGCGATGAGCTATCCGCTTTGCGTAGGATGTACGCCCTCGCTAACTCCGCAGCAGCAAGGTCGGCCCCTCCTCCATCTGGGGTAGGTCGTCCAGGCTTTGCAGGCCGAAGATCACCAAAAAGCGCTCGGTGGTGGCATAGAGCTTGGGGCGGCCCACCGCGTTCTTTTCCCCCACCACCCGCACCAACTCGCGCTCGACCAGCCCGTCCAGCACCCCTTCGGCGCTCTTTCCCCGCAAGGCTTCGATCTCGGCGCGGGTCAGGGGTTGGTGGTAGGCCACGATGGCTAAGACCTCGAGCGCTGCCTTGGAAAGCTTGGGAGGGTTGGGGCGGAGCACCTGCTCCACCGCCGCGAGGTGGCGGGGGTGGACCACCAGCCGCCAGCCCCGAGCCACGTACTCTAGGCCGACCCCGGTGTCGCCGCTGGAGAGTTCGGCGGCCAAGGACTCGAGGGCCCGTAACAGGGTGTCCTCGGGGTAGCCCAGCTTGGCGAAGTCCTCGAGGGTCAAGGGTTTCCCCGCCGCGAAAAGCAAGGCCAAAAGGGTGGGATGAAGCTCGTGCATGGCGGTTGACCGGCGCAGGGCCGCAGATAAACCTGGGGCGGCCCAAACCTTGGCTATACTAAACCTAATATGCCGAACTACCAATACAAGGCCCGCGACAAGCAGGGGCGGATGATCTCGGCGGTGATCGAGGCCGACGACGTGCGGACTGCGGCCCGGGCCCTGCGGGAAAAGGGCTTCTACATCGCGGAGATCAAGGAGCCCGGTAAGGGGCTCCAGGCCGATATCAAGATCCCCGGGCTGGACCGGGGGCCGGGCCTCAAGGACCTCGCCATCTTCAGCCGTCAGCTCGCCACCATGCTCTCGGCGGGCTTGCCCATCGTGCAGGCCTTGGCGATCCTGGAGAAACAGACCGAGAAGAAGACCTTCCAGACCATCATCAAGGATGTCCGCACCGAGGTCGAGGGCGGAGCCTCCTTCAGCGAGGCCCTGGCCCGGCACCCCAAGCTCTTCAACCGCCTCTACATGAACCTGGTGCGGGCCGGGGAGACCTCCGGCAACCTGGACGCGATCCTGGACCGGCTCTCGGGCTTTTTGGAAAAAGACCTCGAGCTGCGCGGCAAGATCAAATCGGCGCTCACCTACCCGACCATCGTGTTCGTGTTCGCCATCGGCGTGACCTACTTCCTGCTTACCGGGATCGTGCCGCAGTTCGCCAACATTCTTACCTCGCTCAACGCTCAGCTTCCTCCGCTCACTCGATTCCTGATCGCGGTCTCGGATTTTCTGAAATCGAGCGGGATTTTCCTGTTGGCGCTAGCCGTGGCTGGGTACTTCGCCTACCGGGCCTACTACCGCACCGAGCAGGGGCGGCGGGTGATTGATCGCTTTAAGCTGCGTATGCCGGTGTTTGGCAACCTCACCAAGAAAAGTTCGCTGGCTCGCTTCTCGCGCACCTTTGGGATCCTGATCAGCAGCGGCGTGAACATCGTCGAGTCGCTGGA
The DNA here is from genome assembly GCA_035760705.1 of Meiothermus sp. Classification (GTDB taxonomy): domain Bacteria; phylum Deinococcota; class Deinococci; order Deinococcales; family Thermaceae; genus Allomeiothermus. The sequence continues at coordinate 7,332 of DASTSL010000123.1, forward strand.
TATCACCAAGGGAACCGCCGGGAACGCCATCGTGGAAGACGTGCTCGAGGAGACCAAGATCACTATCCAGGCCGGTGAGCCAGTCCACTCGACCTTGCAGGCCTACCCCCAGGTGTTCCCCCCGATGGTGAGTTCGATGGTTGCCATCGGCGAGGAGACCGGGGCACTCGACACCATGCTGCAAAAGATCGGTGATTTCTACGAGCGTGAGGTAGACGAGGCGGTCTCGAGCCTCACCGCAGCCATCGAACCGGTGATGATCATCTTCCTGGGCGCGATTGTGGGCATGATCGTTGCGGGGATGTTCCTGCCGCTGTTCCAGATCATCGGCACGCTCTCGGGGAATCAATAGTGTCGAGGTCAAGGTCGATTTTTCGCATTTAAGGTATATCCTTCGTATACTTTTCGCTTATTGAAAAGCAATCTTTCGCTGAGTTTCATTTACATCATGAAGCAAATGTGCCTCCCTGACGTCTTTTTTCCTAACCTATGGCCGATTTAGAAGCTGATGGATTTATCATCCTAAAGAATGCTGCGAACAATAGTTTGACTTAGTCCGGACTCAGCCCAAACTCAGCTAGGATTTGCTATACTCCAAAACGAGGCGATGGAGCTCGCCATAACCGCTTTTCAGAAGGGACGCTGACACCTGCTGAGGCTGATAGCTCCTACCCAAAGGGGTAGGAGCTATCGTTTTGCACCCTGCCCCGCCCGAGGAGGACGGACGTGGAAAACGTATGGTTTAGCGCCGCGCTCTGGTTGGGACTGGCCCTCTTTGCCACGCTCCTTTCAATCTGGTTAGGTCTCTCGGTGGCGCTCACCGAGATCGTAGTAGGAGTGGTGGCTCAACTCCTGATAGGAGCAGCGGTTGGTTCCAGGTTTTTAGGAGCGGATCAAAGCTGGATTACTTTTTTGGCTGGTGTAGGCAGCATTGTGCTGACTTTCTTGGCCGGGGCCGAACTCGATCCCGAGGCTTTCAAGAAAAGCTGGAAGGAGGCCACAGTGCTGGGCTTGGCAGGGTTCTTCGCTCCCTTTTTGGGGGTCGCGGCTATCGCCTATTTCCTGTTGGGATGGGCTGCCCAACCAGCTTGGCTGGCTGGGGTGGCGCTCTCGACTACTAGCGTGGCGGTGGTGTACGCAGTGATGCTCGAGTTGGGCCTTAATCAAACTGGTTACGGCAAGCTTGTGCTGGCGGCATGCTTCGTCAACGACTTGGCCACGGTCATCGCCTTGGGACTTTTGTTCGCCCCTTTCGGCATCCGAACCCTGCTATTCGTGGGGGCTTTGATTATAGGATTGGTGCTTTTGCTCAAGGCCACCGGCCCCTTCTTCCGACGTTTCGGAGGGCGTACTAGCGAACTCGAGGCCAAGTTTTTACTTTTTGCATTGTTCTCGCTAGGAGGATTGGCTGTGTGGAGCGGCTCGGAGGCAGTGTTGCCAGCCTACTTAATCGGAATGGTGCTGGCTGGGACAGTAGGCAAAGACCACGTCCTAATCCGTCGGCTGCGCACCCTTACTTTTGGCTTTCTCACCCCTTTTTACTTCATCCGGGCTGGTTCGTTGGTGCAGATCCCGACACTATTGGGTGGCTTTGGAGTCTTCATAGCACTGTTGGCGGCCAAGATGGCCACCAAGTTCGCTGGGGTATTCCCAGTGACCTGGCTCTACCGCTACCCAAGGGAAGAGTCCATGTACACCACCCTGCTGATGAGTACCGGGCTAACCTTCGGTACCATCAGCGCACTGTATGGGCTTAGCCATGGGATCATCACTCCGGCCCAATACTCCTTTTTAGTGGCGGCGGTGATCGCTAGCGCGGTAGTGCCGACGTGGATCGCCAACCGCTTCTTTTTGCCGCGACAGCACCTCGAGCACCTTGCTAAGCCGAGTCCGGTGGAGGCCCAGGCATGAAAGTTCAGATGGCGATTTCTTCCAACCACCGGCGAGTCTTACAAAATGCTTTAGCAGAGCTGGAAAACCTTTTGCTGCACCTCGAGCGGGCTTTGGGTGAACCCCCGTTGTTGGGGTATTTGTACCGGGAGGAGAACTCGCTTTTGGGCCATCCCTATACGGAAGCATTGCAGGAAGAAGTTATGCGGTTACGGGATGAACTTCGGCGATTGGGCATAGAGTTGGGTCTTAGCGCCACCGAACAAGATCGCCTGGGTGAGTTCCGCAGTCGGTTGGCCTTGCAGTGGGTGGATCTGGAAGGGCTACGTCCTCGAAGACTGGCCGCCTACGGAAAGGTATCCGCGGAGTTGGCGGAGGTGCTCGAGGTGGGCTTGGACCGCCTGGAGCAGGGAATAAAGCGTATCGAGGTCTGGTTGGCGAAGGTGGGTGAGGGGCATGTTTAGAAAGATCCTAGTTGGATACGATGGCTCTGATGCTGCACGCAAGGCACTCACTACAGCCCTCGAGCTAGCTGGAGCTTTGGGGGGCGAGGTCAGTGCCGTGGCGGTGGTGCGGCCCCCGGAGTTTGCTGAACTCAAGGGGGAGATCGAGAATGCCCTCGAGGAGGCCCAGGGTCCTTTGGCTGAGGCTTTTCGCTGGGCTAGGGAAGCCGCGTACAAGCAAAGGGTGCCCCTACACCTGCATCGTAAGGCGGGACACCCAGCGGAGGTGCTTATCCACTTCGCCGAGGAGCAGCACGCCGATTTGATCGTCTTGGGGCGGCGGGGGCTCACGCCGGTGCAACGCTGGATGCTGGGCTCGGTCTCGGAGCGGGTGCTGCGTTATGCCCGCTGCCCGGTGATGGTGGTGCAATAGCCCCATTGTCAAAGCGGATCGGTGGTTCATGAACATCCGACGTGTGGTTTTAGATGTGGATAAAGCCCTAACCCGCCCTAGCTTGCTCGAGCTAGTGGAGGCTATTGCCTGGGTAAAGGGGGTTGAAGGCTTCAACATCACGGTCAATGAGATAGATCTGGAGACTATGGGCACGGAAATCACCTTGGAGGGGGATGAGATTGACTTGATCAAGACCATCGAGCAGATCGGCTGCGTGGTGCATAGCTTGGATCAGCTGGTGGTGGGGCAAATGGTCGAGCGGGCTTTGCTTAGGCGGGGGGGTGAGCGGTGAGCCCTGCACTGTTTCGTCGGCTGCAGTTTTCGGTGGTGCTGGGGATGACCGATGGCATCCTGACGGCCTTGACCTTGGCTACCGGGCGCATGTTGAATTCGGAGGAGCCACTGAGCCTCTCCTTGGCTCTGCGGATCTCGTCGGTTTCGCTGCTGACCAGTTTATTCATGTTTTTTGCCGCGGAGTACGCACGCTTGCGGGGCGAGCTAGTGCAGGCGGCCAAGCAGCTCAACCTTTCGGCTCGAGGGCAGTTGACCACTGTGGGGTAATGAAGCAGGAGCCAACCACATGAATAGTTATGTATACATCATGCTCGGTGGTGCAGTAGGTTCAGCCCTGCGCTATGGCCTAGGATCGTACATTCAGCGACTGAGTGGGCCTGGGTTTCCTTGGAGTACTTTCGTGATCAATGTTCTGGGAAGCTTATTTATCGGGGTGTTGCTGCGCCTTTCCGGAGAGGGTTCGCTTTCTCAGGAGGGGCGCTGGTTGTTGGCGGTAGGGTTTTGTGGGGGCTTCACCACGTTTTCCACCCTTAGCTGGGAAACCCTGACCCTGGTCCAAGGCAGCCAGTGGGTCTTAGCCTTGGCCTATGCCCTAGGAAGTCTGATTTTGGGTTTTTTCGCCGTGTTCGGTGGCTACTGGATTGGTGGAAGGATGGTGGCCTAGGAATGGAGGGAGAAATGAAACTCGAGGGCGAAGCCAAGCTACTGCGGGTTTTTGTGGGAGAAGGCGACCGATGGCATGGGCGGCCCATGCATGAAGCCATCGTGACAGAAGCCCGTAAGTTCGGGCTGGCCGGAGCTTCGGTGTTCAAGGGCTTTGAGGGGTTTGGGGCCCATTCACGCATCCATAGCGCCAAAATTCTCCAACTGGCCGAGGACTTGCCGATACTAGTCGAGATTGTGGATACCGAAGACAAAATCCGCGCCTTTATACCAGTACTGGACCAGATGATCCAAGAGGGCCTGGTGACCATGGAAAAAGTCGAGGTGATTCGCTACCTACCCAAAGGAAAAACCCCGTGAGGCCGTTACTGCTAAGCGATATTCACGCCAACCCCTGGGCCTTGGCTGCGGTAGAGGCTGCGGCTGGGCCGGTAGATCAAGTGCTTTTCGGGGGGATGTGGTCAACTATGGACTGGAGCCGGGGGCAGTGATCGAGTGGATGCACCGGCACAACGCGGTGGGTGTTCGGGGAAACCACGATCAGGCGGTGGCCTGGGGAAGGGTTACAGTAGCGCCCACCCCTAAGAGTGCCCTGGGCAAGTTGCTTTGGGATTGGACCCGTGAGCGGTTGAGCAAAGCAGAGTTGGCCTACCTACGGGCCCTGCCGCTGTCCCTGCTATGGGAAGGGGAAGGGGTTCGTTTCCAAATGGTACACGCCACCCCTCCCAATCCCCTGTACGACTACCGCCTGCGCCTCGAGGCCAGCGAAGCGCTATTTGCCGAGGTTTGTTCTGGGGTACGGGCGGAGGTGTTGCTGCTTGGGCATACGCACTTTGCCCTTCAACATGCGCAGGGGCCACTGACCGTAGTTAACCCGGGGTCGGTGAAGCAGCCTTTAGATAGGGATCCCCGGGCCGGGTTTGCCCTTTGGGAGGATGAACAAATTCGGCTGATGCGGGTACCTTACGATCAAACCCCGTTGCTGAAGGCGCTGCGAAAGCTACCCCTCGAGGCCAGCCGGACTGAGGAGCTGATTCAGTCCTACCAGGGGGCACGGGTTTAGAGGAAAAAGGTCATGCTGCAAACCACCACACGCTTTGGCAGCCTGTTATACGAAGCTCCTGTACCTCCGCTGGATCCGACGGTAGAGGCTCCGGAGTGCTTTAGTGACTTATTCCTGGACCAAATTGTGGATGCGGTGGTGGAAGGCCGCGAATCTTATCAGATCAAGGGTTTTTTCTATCGTTCGCTCCCAAGTATCGAGGCCATCGGATATCGGCAAGAGATTGTGCAAGATCTGGATAACCCTGTGGTGGAAAAGCCCATACGGGTGTTTGCGCAAACCCTGCAAACCATGCGGGAATACCTGGCCCTAGCCGAAAAGCTGTACTACCCTTATCAGAAAGCTCGCTGGTTTTTGGATGCGGTAGGGTTGTACTGCCAGGCTGCAGATAGGTTTAATCAAGAGTTGGCCAACCTCACCTTGGGCTCTAAGGGACTGAGGGCATTTCGGGAATTTCTGCAGGAGTACATTGCATCGGATCGTTTTGTGGCTTTGCAAAGGGAAACCCAGGAACTAAAAGCTGCTCTGGATGCGGTGGTGTATTGTGTGCGGATTCAGGGCAGCACGGTGACTGTGTTCAAGTACCAAGACGAGGCTGACTATGGCCAGGAAGTGCTGAACACCTTTGCCAAGTTTAAGCAGGGAGCGGTGAAGGAATATCGGGTCAAGTTCTCGGATTGGCCAGAGATGGACCATGTCGAGGCCCAGGTGCTAGACCTGGTCGCACTCTTATATCCGGAAACCTTTGGTTGGCTCGAACGATTTTACCAAGAGCGCAAGGATTACTTCGATCCCATCCTGGGTGAATTCGACCGCCAGGCGCAGTTTTATCTGGCCTACCTCGAGTACATCGCACCCCTGCGGCAGGCCAATTTGGCTTTTTGTTACCCTAAGGTCAGCGACCAGAGCAAGGAACTGCGGGTTGAGCGAGGGTTTGATCTGGCCCTGGCTCGAAAGCTGGTTCACGCTGGGCAGCCGGTGATTGCCAATGACTTCTACCTACAAGACTCGGAGCGCATCCTGGTTATTACTGGTCCCAACCAGGGGGGGAAAACCACCTTTGCGCGCATGTTCGGCCAACTGCACTACCTGGCTGCTTTGGGGCTACCGGTGCCGGGCCAGCAGGCCCAACTTTTCCTCTTTGATCACCTTCTGACCCACTTTGAGCGGGCCGAAGACCCCCATAGCCTGCGGGGAAGACTCGAGGACGACCTGCTGCGCATTCACCAGATCCTAGAACGAGCCACCTCTCGCAGCATTGTTATCTTGAACGAAATCTTCAACTCCACTACCTTCAGCGACGCCCTGTTCCTGAGCCAAGAAATCCTGCAAGCTCTGATTCATAAAGATCTGATTTGCGTTTGGGTGACCTTTATTGACGAGCTGGCTATCCAGGAAAAAACCGTCAGCATGGTCAGCACGGTGGTGCCGGATGAGCCCGACCGCAGAACCTACCGGGTAATTCGCAAACCTGCCGACGGCTTGGCCTACGCCCTTTCTCTGGCCCGCAAATACGGCCTGACTTATGACCAGCTCAAGGAGCGTGTGAAGCCATGAAGGTTGGCCTGCTTTATCAGGACCGCAACTTGGATCTACAGCAACCCCTGCCGCCCCAAGCCCAGATGTTGATGGAAGACCTGGGTTTGGGTGTGTTGTTTGGGGCTATGGCCGGTGAAGACCCCCTGCTGCTAGAAGTGGCTGAGAAGGTGATGTTGGCCAGCCTGCTCGAGCCCCAGGAAATTCTGTACCGCCAGGCGGTTTTGCAAGACTGCCTGGGTCATCCAGCAACTATTCGGGAAATCTATGGCCTTGCGGTTGAAGCTTTGTTGAAAGAGAAGAAGAGCTGGTTCTTGTTCCGTGACTCCCCCTCTTCTATCCTGCACCGCTCTCTCGAGGTGCTGCAGATGTTTGTGGAGAGCCTCAAAAAGCTGCGTAAACTGGCTGATCGATATGCTGCGGAGTTTAGTTCCGAGGGTTTCAGGCGTCTTTTCGCTATGCTGCAAGAGGAGCTCTCAGATGACTATTTCGCGGTGGTTGAAGGGCACCTGCGCGAGTTGCACTTCCCGCGCGGACAGCTCATGAGCGCGCAGCTTGGACAGGGCAATAAGGGCATTCGCTACATCTTGCGCAGGCCCCACGATGCCCAACAATCTTGGTGGCAGCGTTTGCGGGCTCCTAAGGTCCGCTCCTACAGCTTTTCGATTGACCCTCGGGATGAAGGGGGGGCTCGAGCCCTGGCGGAGCTACGGGACCGCGGCCTCAATTCGGTGGCCAGCGCGTTGGCTCAGTCCACCGATCACATCACCAGTTTCTGGACCCTGCTGCGTAACGAGCTGGCTTTTTACGTGGGCAGCCTCAACCTCTACCAGCGCCTGGAACAAATCGGGGCCCCACGCTGCTTCCCTCAACCTGCTCCACCGGGGCAAAAGCGCCATGCCTTCAGGGAACTCTATGAGCCCACCCTGGCCCTCACCCTGCAGAAGCCGGTAGTGGGCAACACCCTCAGTGCCGATGGCAAAGATCTGGCCATCATCACTGGAGCTAATCGGGGTGGGAAGTCCACTTTTTTGCGCAGCGTTGGTTTAGCCCAACTGATGATGCAAAGCGGGCTATTTGTCGCAGCAGAGGAATTTGTGGCCACGCCTTGCGTGGCCTTATTTACCCATTTCAAGCGCGAGGAAGATGCCAGCATGCGCAGCGGCAAGCTTGACGAGGAACTCAAACGGATGAGCGAGCTGGTAGAGCATCTCCATTCCGGCGCGTTGGTCTTGTTCAATGAGTCGTTTTCCGCCACCAATGAGCGGGAGGGCTCAGAGGTGGCCCGCCAAATTGTGCGGGCCTTGCTGGAGCGGGGAGTTCGGGTGTTCTTTGTCAGCCATCAGTATGACTTCAGCCACGGGTTTTATCAGCAGCATCTGCCCGACGCCTTATTCCTGCGGGCTGAACGCAGCGAGGACGGGCAGCGCTCCTTCCGCATGATGGAGGGCGAGCCCCTGCAAACCAGCTACGGCCCGGATTTATACCGGAAGATCTTTCAGGGGCAGTCTACCGGAGGTGATGGGGGTGTTTCACAAGCCTAGCCAGTCCAGCCCAAAGCCGCCCGAACTGCCAAAGGTGGCGATGGGCCCCAACGACCTTTGGGCGGCCCTCCACTGGCTGGGGCTTCACGGCCCGATTGGGATGGTTGAGCTGGGAGAAGTACTGCGGGCTATGGTGGACCTGCCTTTGGAGACCCTCGAGCTGGCCGAGGAGTTCGGACTGCTCGAACTGCGAGGTTCGGTGGCCCAACTCACCCTAGCCGGCCACGGCTGGGTGGAGCATCCCCAGCAGCTTCCTCAAAACCTGCAGATGCTGTGGGATAGGTTTCCCTGGAACCGGGTGCTCTCCCGCGTGCAGCAAAATCCGGTTTCGCTTGTGGAACCGCTAGGGTTCTTCAGGGGGCCCTTAGCGGTGCAAGCGGCGCTGGCCATGGCCGAGTGGGGCAAACTATTTGGGCTTTGGCAGGGGCGGCTCTACCCCGTACTACGGGAGGTGTCATGAGCGAAGCCCAGCGGCTGGCGGTGCGGTTCGTGATTGGCATTGGTTTGGTTAGCCTCTGCTCTGACTTCACTTATGAGGGGGGGCGCAGCATCAGCGGTCCTTTTTTGGGACTGCTGGGGGCCAGCCCGCTGCTGGTGGGGGCGGTGGCGGGGGTTGGGGAGTTTTTGGGGTACTTGATCCGGCTCTTCTCTGGAAACTATGTAGACCGCACTGGCAAGCACTGGACCCTGATGTATCTGGGGTATACGGTCAATCTGCTTTCGGTACCGGCCCTAGCCCTGGCTGGCGGTGTTTGGTCAGCTTCAGCGTTGGTGTTTACCGAGCGCCTGGGGAAAGGGCTACGCACCCCTGCTCGAGACGCGTTGCTTTCCCAGGCTGGCAAAGAAGTAGGGCACGGAAAAGTATTCGGCTTGCACGAGCTCTTAGACCAGATGGGGGCGTTTTTGGGGCCGTTGCTGGTGGCGCTGCTGGTGGCTCAGGGGGGATACCGTCTGGGCTTCGCTGGGCTGCTGGTTCCGGCCTTGCTGGCCCTGGCCTTTTTGCGTCGGGCCCAAGGCCTAGAGCAGGCCCAGCCCCTGGGGCGCAGCGGAAGTTGGAGGGGTTTTCCCCGGCTTTACTACGCCTACTTGGTTTTTGCTGCCCTGAGCGTGGCTGGATTTGCGCATTTTCAGTTGGTGGCTTACCACTTGGGGGTTACCCATCAGGTGCCCGAGGCGGTAATTCCGCTGCTGTTTGCCCTGAGTATGGGGGCTGATGCCCTGATCGCCTATACCATAGGCCATCTCTACGATCGCTATGGCCTGCGGATGCTATGGGCCTTACCGCTGCTGAGCTTGCCAGCTACTCCGCTGTTTTTTCTGGGGACCGGCCTGCCCTTGCTGATCCTGGCGGCTTTGCTGTGGGGGGCGGCGATGGGGCTTCAAGAGGGCTTGATGCGCTCGGCGGTAGCTACCCTGACCTCCGAGAACCAGCGTGGTACTGCCTACGGCCTGTTTGATACTGCCTACGGCACCGCCTGGATGCTGGGTAGTCTGGCCATGGGCTGGCTGTATGGGATAGCTCCTGGGTTGCTGGTGGGGTTTGCGGTTCTTCTGCAGCTGGCCTCAATAGGATTTTTGCTGCGGCTGACCGCGAGGTTTAATCTGGGGGCACACTGATGTATACCACGGAGTTTGGGCTGCTGAAACTCTGAGCCAGCTGATTTGCTGGGTTTGCACCTTGGCGGGCTGGGGCGTAAACAGGATTACCGCTTTTCCAAGGAGCTTCTAGAAAACGCAAAGGACAGTTGATTGCAAGCCATGCGGACTTTGAAATGGGAGGTATAGCATGAACCTGTTTCATCGCGAGAAGCATCTGCCGGATGAGGGCGAGCAACTCAGGGCCAAGAACGCTGAGCTCGAGGCACATGTACAGCGGCTTCGGGAGGATTTGGAATTTTACCGAAAACAGAACGAGCGCATTGCCCATGATGCTGCTCCGGCTATCAAGGAGAACGCAGTGCTGCGCTACCAGCTCGCTAAGTGCCAAAGCGATCGCCAGATACTGGAGTTTCACATTCAAGGTAGCCGAGCTGAGGCCCTAGCTGCCCTTAATCTGCTCCGGCGCCTTTCCCCTTCGGCTGAAGCCAGCGCTGACCTGCTAGAGGCTACGCTTTTCTTTACCTATGAGGCCAAGCTCCTGAAGGTGTTTTCTCCGCTAATCTCGTCGTTGGAAGCCCATGCTCAGTTCCTCTGGCAACAGCGACATGGCCAGCCTTGGAGCTTTGATGCAGAACGCTGGCTGATTCTGCATACGAGCAGCCTCTTGCAAGCTCTCGAGAACAGACGTCAACAGGCCATGCAAGAAGCGGTACATCCTGCTGACGGCTTGGCTGCCTTCGACCCCGACTTGGGCGAAATAGCTACGCAACTAGGGGAGTTGTTGCAAAGCCTTCCTAAGGAGAGCTAAAGCGAACATGGAATTTTCAGCCTCCTTTGACCTCAAGAGCCAGGTTTGCCAATTTTTGCTTGGTTTATCGTTCGGTAGGTTTCCATGCCTACGGAGCCTTATTCATCTAGCGGGTGTTGCTCGAGCCAGCTGCAGGATTTTCCCGGCCACCTTCTCGCCCACCGGCATCACCGAGAGCCGGTTTCCCCGCCGCAAAGTCCATAGCTCGTCGGGGGAGAAGTACTGTCGCAACACCTCGAGCCCCAACACCTCGGCGAAAGCCTGCACAAACTCCACCCGCACCGTCCACCAGCGGGGGTCGTTGGGAGAGCTGGCCGGGTCATAGTAGTCGGATTGGGGGTCAAACTGGGTAGGGTCCACCACCTGGGTCTCGATCACCCGGCAAAGCCCGGCGATCCCCGGCAAAGCCGTGCTGGAATGATAGAAAAAAGCCAGGTCACCCATCTGCATCGCACGCAGGAAGTTTCGCGCCTGGTAGTTACGCACCCCGTCCCACACCGAGGTCTTCTGGCGCTCGAGGTCGTGGATGCCATATGCGTCGGGTTCGGATTTCAGCAGCCAGTAGGCCATAGACGTCTCCACCTTAAGAGCGGCGCATCCATCGGAGACGGGGGACCCCGCCGTCCTGCGGCATGGCGCGACCCAGACCCCAGCTTATCGCTCGAGCCCGAGCCTAAAGCCAAGTTAAAACCGGTGAGCGGAGGCTGTGGTACGATTAAAGTATGCTCAGAATTACTACTGTATTGATCCTGAGCTTGATTTTATTCCTCCTCTCGGGTTGCCAACTCTCGAGTGAGACCGGCCCTGGCCCCTCGGGCGAGCGGGTGTCGAACTTCACCCTGGAATCCACCTACCTCTGCATGGCCCGCCCCAGCGCCGTCGCGTACCGCTTCAGCTATCAGGGAAGCCTAATCTCCTGGCGCACCTACTGGCAGGCCGACGACGGCAACCGCTACGACCTGCGGAGCCTCACCGCCAACGTCACCAAGGAGGGCAACACCGTGTCGGTGACGGCGCAGATCCCCTCCTTCGAGACCCTGGCGGCCAAAGAGGGGGCAGGCCCCGCAGCCAGCCAATCCCTTCCGGAAAATGCGTATTTGGTGCTCGAGGCCATCTTCGAGAGCGGGTTCCGCCAGACTCGAGCCTCGTACAGCATCCCCATCTTCGACTGCTAGGCTGAAGTTGTCCGATGGGGCGCGGTTTTCCTACAGAGCCCCGGGCTGCCCTACGACCCGCGACACCTAAGCGAGGCCAAATCTCCCCGCTCGCGTCCGATAAACTGAGGACGTGAGTTTTTTGAACCCCCCTGTGCTCCAGGAGTTCGCCGCCCGGTTGGGGAAGGGCAAGGTCTTCCTCGAGCTTCCCCAGCGCCGGATGTACCGTTACGACGGGATCGCGGTGGGGGAGACCCCGGCCATCGTGGTGCTGCCCGAGACCACCCAGGACGTGGTGGAGGCGGTGCGGTTGGCCCAGGCAACCGGTCTGCCCCTGGTGCCACGGGGGGCGGCCAGTGGGCTCTCCGGGGGCGCGGTGCCGACGGAGGAGTCCATCGTGCTCTCCTTCACCCGCATGACCCGGCTCGAGCTGGACCCCTCGCGCCGCCTCGCCATCGCCCAGCCCGGCGTGGTCACGGCCTGGATCTCCGAGCGGGCCAAACCGCTCGGGTTCACCTATCCGCCCGACCCGGCTTCGCTCCGCACCAGCACCCTGGGCGGCAATCTGGCCGAGAACGCCGGGGGGCCGATGTGTTTCAAAAAAGGAGTGACCGGCGACTACGTGGTGGAACTCGAGTTCGTGGACGCCGAGGGCCAGGTTCACCGCTTACGCCGCGAGGCCTACGACCTGCCGGGCCTGTTGATCGGCTCGGAGGGAACGTTGGGGATCATCACCGAGGCGACCCTGCGGCTCGAGCCCATCCCCCCCCATACCCGCACCCTGATGGCAGTGTTCGGGGAAGTCGGGCAGGCCGCCGAGGCCGTCTCGCGGGCGATCGCAGCGGGGGCGGTGCCGAGCAAGCTCGAGTTCATGGACCAGGGCTGTATCCGGGCGGTAGAAGATTATCTCCACATGGGCCTCCCCGTCGAGGCAGCGGCTTTGTTGCTGGTGGACACCGACGGCGACGACCCACAGATCGTGGAGGAAGAGCTTTCCTGGGTCGCGGAGGCCTGCCGCGAATTCGGCGGCGAGGTGCGGGTAGCGCGAGATTCCCAAGAAGCCGAGCAACTGTGGAAGGCCCGCCGCTCGGTCAGCCCGGCCTTGGGCCGTATCCGGCCTAAGCGCCTCAACGAGGACATCGCGGTTCCCCGCTCGACCCTGCCCGAAGTGGTGCGCTCGATCGAGGCGCTGGGTAAGGCCTATGGCTTCCCACTCGTGCAGTTTGGGCACATCGGGGACGGCAACCTTCACCCCAATGTGATGTTCGACCCCGAAACCGACGACGAGGAAAAGGTCTGGGAGATGCTGCACGAGGTGGCACGGGTGGCCTTGCGCCACGGCGGGGTGCTGTCCGGCGAGCACGGCATCGGCCTGATGAAGCGCGACTTCATGACCGAGGCGCTCGACCAGGAGAGCCTCGAGGCCCTGTGGGCCATTAAACGGGCCCTGGACCCGGCGGGGCGGCTCAACCCCGGCAAGGTGCTACCCGACCCGGCTTCCCCCTGAGCGGTTATTCTCTCATAGCTACCGGCTTTGCCCGCCCGACCGGGGTGGGTCAATGATCTGTGGGGGCTGGCCCGGCGCGGGCGGGTCGCTGATCGGAGGCTCGGGCGGCCTGGGCGATGGTCGCTCAGGGTCGGGCGGCTGGGGGGTTGGCGGGACTCGAGGGGGCTCTTCCGGGAGGATATCCGGGCCGGGGGGGTCTCGAGGGGGCAGGGTGGGGATGTCCGGCTGCTCCTCCGGCGGGTGGATCTCGGGGACATCCGGGTTCGGGGTGGGTGGAACCTTGGGCAGCGGGTTCTCGTCGGGGCGGTCGGGGATTTGGGCATAAACCATACCCAGACCTTAGCTCGGATGGCTGAGGTCAGGTTGAGATCTCCCTTACCAGAGGGCTTGATCGAGCTTTTCATAATGGAATTATGGCGAGGGGGCTTTGGGTCCTAGCGGCGCTGCTAGTGGTCGGGTTGTGGGTACTTTCGGCGGCCTTGTATCCCCTCCTCCCCGACCGAATCCCCGGTCACTACGGGCTGGACGGTCGGGTGACTCGCTACGACCCCCCAGAGATGTTCTGGTTTGTGCCGGTCCTCGTGAGCTTTTTAGTCGGCTTGGGCTTCGGATTGACCCGCCTCGCTTTCCGTGATTACCGACTCCTCAACCTTCCCAACAAGCCGGGCTTTCTCGCCCTGCCCCCATCCAAGCAGCAGCGGGTACTGGCCCGACTGGACGCTCAGCTAGCGTTCCTCTTCGGGCTCATGGTTTTGGCCTTCGGGTATCTTCAGTGGACGAGCTATCGGGTGGCGACCGGCCAGCAGGCGGGCCTACCGGTTGAGGTTTGGATTTTCCCCCTCGCCGTGCTGGCGTTGATCGGTTGGATGGTCTGGGACATCGGCCGGACGGTGCGGCAAGAGACGTCGTCTTCGCAGCGATAGGCGGCTCAGCGCACCTTGTACCCGATCCCTTCCAGCACCCCCTTGGCCGCCTCGCGCTCTTCCAGGCTGCCAAAGCCCATCCGAATGGCTCCGCCCTCGTCGCGGATGGCCAACACCTCGAAGTTCTTGATGTTGATCCCGGCTTCGCCCAGGGCGGTCGAGACTCGGGCGATCTGGCCGGGTTTATCAGGTACCTGCACCACCAGCTCGTTCATCACCGGCAGCAGGCTGCGCTTGACGATAGGCAAGGCGTCGCGGGTGCGTTTGGCCTCCTCGGCGGTGGAGAGCAGGGCTTCGGGGGCCTCGAGTTGGTTTTCCAGATCGAGCAAAATGGCCCGCAAGTCCTCGATGGCCCCTTGCAGCGCGGCCCGGTTCGAGACCACCATATCCCGGCTCATACGTGGGGAGCCCGAGGCCACCCGGGTGAGGTCGCGGAAGCCCCCCGCCGCCAGGAACATCAGCAGGTCGCGGTGCTCGTCCTGGGCCACCATCCGGTTGAGCCCCACCGCCAACAGGTAGGGGAGGTGCGAGACCCGGGCCACCAGCCGGTCGTGCAGGTCGGGGGCCAGATCCATCGGGTAGGCCCCCAGGTTGCGCACCAACTCGCGCAGGCGCTCGAGGGCCTCCGGTCGGGTTTCGACGGTGGGGGTCAGCACCCACACCGCGTTCTCCAAAAGCCCGGCGTGAGCCGCCTCCACCCCGGCTTTCTCGCTCCCTGCCATGGGGTGAGAGCCTACGAAGTTAGGCAGGACCGGGCCCAGCGCCGCCACGATAGGGGCCTTAACGCTGCCCACATCGGTCCACAGGCTATCGGGCCGGGCGAAGCGGGCGACCTGCTGGCCGAGTTCGGTCAGGGCCCGCACCGGGGCAGCCAGAACCCCCATGTCGAGTTCCCCGATCCAAGGGCCGAGGCCGGTGTGGGTGCGGTCCACCACACCCAAGGCCAGCGCATCCTCGAGCGCGGTGGGGTCGGCATCGTAGGCATGGACCTCCTCGGCTAGGAAGCGCTCGCGCAGGCCCAGCGCCACCGAACCGCCCAGTAGCCCGATGCCGAAGATGCCGACTTTAGCGAAGACCGGTTTCATCATGGGGGTACCGCCGGAGGCTAAACGCAGAATCAGGCTTAGACATAGGGCTGTGGGGGTTTGGACGGTCAACTCGGCTCATGCCCACGGCGAACCTCAGTCGGGGCGAAATCAAGTTCGCTTCATTGCGTCCGAGTTTATGAACCGCTGCCTGGCCTGTCAACCGGGACGATGGCCAACGTACAGCGGGAAACGCACACAAGTCGGTCCTGCTCGTCGCGGATCTCGATGTTCCAAACGTGGGTGGTGCGGCCCTTGTGGAACGGGGTGGCGACCGCCCTCACCTTGCCGGACTGCATCGAACGCAGGTGGTTGGCATTGATCTCGAGCCCGAACGAGGTGTGCCCCTCGGGGGCGGCCAGGTAGGCCCCGATGCTGGCTACGGTCTCGGCCAAGGCCACGCTGGCCCCGCCGTGCAAAAAGCCAAAGGGCTGGTGCACCTTGGGGGTGACTTCCATCTCGGCTACCACCCGGTCGGGGCTGGCTTCGGTCACGCGGATCCCCAGGGTCTCGATCAGGGTCGCCTTGGGAAAGTTGTAGAAATCCATCTGCGGCACATGACGAGTTTACCGGAGGCTCTGATTTCATGAAAGCCGATCTTCTCCCACGTTCCCTGCGAAGCCGGGCTCTCAGGCTGATCAGATTGTTGCGGCAGCAAGGGCGGTTCAGCCACAGGGGCGATAGGCAGCTGTAGCGGGGCTGGCCGGCCAAACGAACGTCTGCAGGCTAAATCGCTGTTTGCTTAGCCAAAACATGAAATCCTGCTCGAGTGGAGCAAATTGTCCTGATGCCGGGTTATCTGGCCCCGCCTGCGGGGTTTCGCGCGCTGGCCGGGGCGCTTGCGGGGTTTGACGTCAGCGAACTCGAGCGCCACCCTACCGCCCCCCGGGCTTACCGGGAGTGGCGGGCTCGAGTCCCGCGCCACGCCCACTTGGTCGCTTTCGCCGAAGCCTCTTGGGCGGCGGTTCGCCTCGCCGCCGAGACCGAGGCCCACAGCCTGAGTGTGTTCGGCCCCATCGTGCGGGTGGATGCTGCGCTCGAGGCCCGGTTACGGGCGCTAAAAACTGCTCACGCGACGGGTTTCGCTGCGTTCGTGGAAGCTGCCAAGCCCTGGTTTTTCGGGGCTTATTTTCTCGAGCACGGCCAGGAACCCATCGCCGCTTGGGCCGAGGGCCTAGCCGACCTGGACGTGGGCCAGTGGATCGGGGGAATGCTCGAGCTTCCCGATGGGCGAAAAGCTTTACGGCTGCTGGGGTGCCCGGTGCTGGTGGGGGTGGGGGCCGAGGACGTGTTCACCCCGCCGCGCTACGCTCAGGAAGTGGTGGACTGGGTTCCCACCAATGAGCGGGGTCTGGGCGCCGTGCGGGTGAGCCTGGAGGGCAGCGGCCACCTGGCCCCCTGGGAGAACCCGGCGGAGGCCGCCTCGCTGGTGGAGGGTTTCATCCGGGGCTCGGGCAGCTTGGGCAGGGAAGCCCCGGCCTGGGACGACCCCGGGTTGGGCTGAACATGTATCTGAACCTGTACGGCCTCAACCTGGTCTACGACGCGTACGGAAGGGGAGAGCCAGTGCTCCTGGTGGCCGAGACCGCCGAAGCCTGGGCCGAATTGTTCCCGCTGCCCCAAGGCTACCGCTTCCTCCTGCCCGACTTGCCGGGGTTTGGCCGCAGCGAAGGCCCGCCGATGACCCCGGAAGAACTGGTTGAATACCCGGTGGCGCTGGTGACGATGCTCAACCTGGGGAGGCCAAAGATCGGGGCTCGAGGGCTGGGGGAGAGGGTGGGAAAGCTCGTGGCCGACCGGCTAGGGGCCGAGTTTCGGGTGATCCAAAACCGGGGAGACCTCGAGCATTGGTTGGCGGCGAGCTGATTATTCTTCGCCCTCGTCCACCTCGACCTCGCCCGCTTCCGGGTTTGTTTTCATGACCTCGCGCAGCACCGCGGTCGCGTAGGCTCCCTTAGGGAGAAAAAAGCTGACCCAAATCCCCTCGGGGGCCTCGTTCACGGCCCACTCGGTCAGCGGGAAGCGGATCACCCGCCGGGCTCCCTTGCGGGCCGCGAACTGCTCGCGACGGAGGGCATAGCGGGCCAGGATTTCGTCCTCCAGCACCCGCGCCTCGGCTTCGGCCTCGAAGTATTTCTTCCCGTACAAAGGCCCCATCGCGCTGATCTCGAGCCGAGCGGCCCGGGGGTTCTCGGGCTCGGGGTCTTCGACCAGGAACTCCCCGCCGGATTCGTGCTTTTTGGCGACGTCGCCGCGCACTACCCGGTTGTAGAGGCCGCGCTCCAGCCGGAGCGCCAACCAGTCGTTGAAGAGGAGGCTTTGCAGGCTGGCGATGAGGAACTTCTTGAGCCAGGGGTTGCCCCGGCCCTTGCCCCGGCTCACCAGTTCGTAGCCCTTTTGCGGGTTCAACCCACCGATCCCGAAGCGCTGGGGGCCGAAGTAGTTGGGGACGCCTTGGGCCTCGAGCCGACGAAGGACCGTTTCGGCCAGGGACTTGGCGTCTTGGATTGCCACATCTCGGATCAGGATACGAAAGCGGTTTCCCCTGAGGTGCCCGACCCGCAGCTTGTTGGTGTGGAGACCCTGCTCGAGGATGCGCACCCCGGGAAGCCCCTCGAGGCCGTTCACCCGCCCCCCGTACTTGGCCGGGACGCTGATCCACTGCCGGGTCAGGGCGTGTTTATCCTTGAGCCCGGCCACGCCGATCCCCGCCTCGGGGATGGCCAGGGCGTCGCGGATGAATTCGAAGACGGCCCGGGTGGTGAGCCCCTCCTTCTCCACGAACAAGTAGAGGTGCTCGCCTTCCCCCGAGGGCGTGTAGGCCGGGACTTCTTCCACCTGGAAGTCCGGGTTTTCACCGCGGATGCGCCCCCCCGTTCCGGGCAGGTCGGCGCTCAGGTAGGGGTAGCGGTCAAAGTTGAAGGTCAGGTCGGGGATCACCGTTCCATGCTAACCCAGCCCTTGGGGTGGTTTCTGCACGCCGCGGTTGCTTTCGATTTGCCGCCCTCGAGTACCCGATAGGGTTTGTCAATCGGCACTTGAGGGCTCAGGATAGGGGGGATGCTCCAGCCTGACCCCTCGATTGAGGTTGCACCACAACGTCTCGAGACCCGCTTCTCCCGATCCCTGGCCGAACTCGAAGTGGGGGAATCGGTGGTGGCGGCGGTCTCCGGCGGGGGCGACTCGGTGGCGCTGCTCTACCTGCTGAAGTCGCTGGGGCTCGAGGTCATCGTGGCTCACCTCGACCACGCTCTCCGGCCCGAGTCCGCCGGGGATGCTGCTTGGGTTCGGCGCTTGGCCGAATCCCTGGGCTACCCTTGCGAGATCGAGCGGGTGGAGGTGCGCTCGGTGGCCGAGAGAAGGAAACGGAACCTCGAGGCCACCGCCCGCGAACTCCGCTACGCCTTCTTGAGTCGGGTTGCCAAAAAGTACGGTGCTGGAGCCATACTCACCGCCCATACCCAAGACGACCAGGCCGAGACGGTGCTGCTGCAACTGGCGCGGGGAACGGCCCGGGCCACGGGCATCCGCAAACGGCAGGGTAGGGTGGCGCGGCCCCTCTTGGGGTTCGCCCGCGCCGAACTCCGCGCGTATTTGCGAACCAAAGGGGCTGGCTGGCTCGAGGACCCGACCAACCAGGATCCCGCCCTGGACCGGAACTATCTCCGCCATCAAATTCTGCCCCGGCTGGAGGCCCGCTTTAGTGGGGCTATGGGGTCGTTGGCCCGTTTCGCCGAGGTGCGGCAGGCCGAGGACCCGCTGCTCGAGGAGGGGGCCGCCCAGAGGCTCCTCCCCGACCGGCGCTGGCCGGTCGGGGCCTACCGGGCGGTGCCGCTCGAGCGTTCGGCGCCGGGCCTGCGCCGCCGGGCCATCCGGCAGATCCTCGAGCGCCTGGGCATCCGCCCCGAACACCGGCTCATCGAGGACGTGGAAGCAGCGCTGGGGGGTCAACCCCGAACCCTCCCCGGCGGGGTCGTCGTGCGCCGGAAAGGGGGAACGCTATTTTTTCTGACCGCAGCAGCCCCCAGGCTCGAGCCCGGCTGGCGCACCCCGCAGCCGGGGGATTACCTCGAGCTGCCCTTCGGGCACAAGCGGTTGGTCGAGTTCCTGGCCGAGCACGGCCTTCCCACCGAACTCAAGCGGGTTTGGACGATTCGGGCCACCGCTTCGCGGGTGCTCGAGGTAAAAGATCTCTACCCCGAATCTCCCGATGAGCGCTTTATGCACCTGGCCCTAGCCGAAGCTCGAGCAGCGGGCCAACGCGGCGAAGTCCCCATCGGGGCGGTGCTGGTCCGGGGGGGTGAGGTGATCGCGAAGGCGGGGAACCGGGTCGAGGAGTTCCGGGACTCCACCGCCCACGCCGAACTGCTGGCGATCCGCTCCGCCAGCGAGACCCTGGGCGAGAAGGTGCTGCCGGGCTCTACCCTCTACGTGACCCTCGAGCCCTGCTCGATGTGCTACGGGGCGATGCTCGAGGCGCAGGTCTCGCGGATCGTCTATGGAGCGGAAAACCTCAAAGCCGGAGCCTTTACCGTCCACGGGTTGAAGCCGCAAATCGAAGTGGATGCTGGACGTTTGGAACGCCCATGTGCTAAACTCCTGAAGGCTTTTTTTGCGCGTACGCGCAAAAAAAGCGCCGAAGGCTAAACGCCGCACGCCAGGCTATTTTTTCGCGTTCGGCAAAGCCGTGCGAGCGGTGCCAAGGAGGGGTGCCAGAGCGGTTGAATGGGCCGGTCTCGAAAACCGGTATATCCCTTACGGGGTATCGAGGGTTCGAATCCCTCCCCCTCCGCCAGCAACGCAAAAACCCGCCCTTGCCATTCAAGGGCGGGTTTTGCCTTGACCCCTATTTGACCCCTACGCCCGGTTGGCCGTCGGGGTTGGAACTCACCACCCCCTGCCTTGGTGGGCATGCACAAAAGCATTATCCTCTCGCCCTGGGCACCCCGCTGACAACGTGGCGGATCGGGTCCAGGCGGGCTTCGAGCCCTCTGCTACTATAAGCTTACGAGCAAGGAACAGGTACTCGAGCAAATCCGTGCCCTCTCTAAGGAGGAGCGTGAGGATCTGATCGGGGAAATCCTTTTGATGAACGAAGACCTCACACCCGAGGAGCACGAAAAACTTTGGGCTGAAGAGGCCGTGCGTTGCTATGAGGAACTCAAGAGCAGTAAAGTAATATCCCTTACGAAGAAGTCCTGCGCGATGTCAAATCCCGACTCGAGTAGGATTTTCAACCCGGCGGCTCGGCTCGAGTTTATCGAGGCCACCGAGTATTACCGGGGTATCTCACCTCGTCTACAACGTAAATTTATAGATGCCTTCGAGGATGCAATCGCGGACGTGATGGAGTTTCCTGAAGCCGCACCGCAGATAGCTCAAACAATAGCTTGGCGTAAGCATATTCGGGGGTTTCCCTATGACATCATCTACATCCTTGACCCCGATGCCCTATACATCGTGGCTGTAGCTCGCGAGCGGTGACGGACTGACTATTGGATAAGTCGGTTGGCTGAGCTAGGGCGCTAGCCTTATAAACTAACGCTGACCTCTGGCTTCCACGGCTCCTGCCGCCACCCCAACGGCTGCTTGGCCTTAGCCGTATCCACTTGTGGCATCTGCGTCTCCACCAGTGCGGCCGTCTCCTGCACCAGATCCTCGAGCCCCGGCGCGACCACCTCGAGCGGGCTCACGAACAACCCTTCGATGCGTTCGGCCAGGTTCGGCGGGGCGATCTTCAGCCCTTCCACGAACTTCTTCGTGCGTTTGAACTGGAAGGTCGAGTAATAGACCCGGTTCAGCCCCGCCAGCACACCCAGTAGGTTCTGGGCGGCCTCGAGCAGGCTCTGGTAATAGAAAAGCGTCGCGTCTCGGGCGGCGAACTGGTGCTGATACCCCCAGACCGGGAAGAAGTTCAAGTAGTGATTGACCATCTTCTCGGCCAGGGCCTGGGGGAAATCGCGGATGCGGGCTTTCCAGCCCTGGATAATGGGCTCGCCGTAGAGTGGAATGCCCTTGAGCATCCCCGAGAGGGCCTTGTGCAGCGGCGTGCTCACGTCGTGCTGCTCGAGCACCACCGCCATCTGCTTTTCCCAGGCTTCCAGGGTGTAATGAACGATCTGCACCTCCACCCCGCCTACCGAGTAAGCCTCCATCACCGTGCCCTCGGCACGGTTGCCTACGAACCACTTGCGCTCGGAGCCCCGGTTTTGCGCTCGAGCCTGGCTAAACTCTTCTTCCGAGGGCAGCACCTGGTAATAAACCATCATGTCCACGTCGGAGTAAAAATCGCTGAGACCGTCCGCCACCGAACCGCTCACCATCGCGGCTCGAGCCCGGGGATGGGTGGTGTAGGCGGCGCTCGCCTGCCGGGCCAGCCCCAGCAAAATCACGCTCGCGGGGGTCATACCGAATTTTCCGAGCTAAGCTGGGTGAAATGGAACTCTCTGTATCACCCAGAACCCTCACCGTCACCGACCCGGTCCAGGCGAGGGTGTTGCTCGATCCCGACCAGCGGCGTTACCTTGAGCCCTTTGTAGCGAGGGCCAAAACCGTCAAGGAGGCCGCCGAGGAAACCGGGGTGCGGCTCAACACCCTGCTCTACGCGGTACGACGGCTGGTGCGGCTGGGGCTTTTACAGGTGGTGGAAACCCGCCCACGCAAGGGCCGGACCGTGCTGGTCTACCGCTCGAGCGCCAATGCTTACTTCCTGCCGCACACCGCCATCCAACACGCCGGGCTCGAGGAGGCCATCGCCCAGGTGAACGACCAGGCCGAAGCGCTCCTGCGGCGCAACATCCTCCGGGCCCGCGACGACGCCTACCTCACCTGGGGGATCCGGGTCTTCCGCGACCCGCAGGGCGAGATCAACATCAACGCCGCCTTGGATGCCGAGCACGACCTCGAGCTGCTGGCCCCGCAGAGCCCTGCCGCTTTTAGCGCCTGGTTCGACGAACTGCACCTGGATTTCGCCGACGCCAAGGCCTTGCAACGGGAACTGCTCGAGCTGGCCCGGCGCTACCGCAGCAAGTCGGGGTCGCAGCGCTACGTGATGCGGATCGGGTTGGCCCCGGTGCTCGGCTAGAGCGGTCTGTAATGGGCTTGCCCGAAACCCGCTAGATCACAACCCTGCTCTGGCCGTTCAGGTTAGCCTCAGGCTCGGGTCAATCCAGGCTTAGCTTGCCGTGCGAGCCTTCCCCTGAAAAGGAGGGATAGGTATGGCGGTCAATTACGCGAACCAGATCCGAGAGCACATGATGGTCCACGCGCGGGGCGAGGGTTCTATGCAGGGCGTGCCCGGGGTCCATGTGGGGACGGTGGATTACCTGGAGGGCAACCACATCGTGCTCACCAAAAATGATTCGCCCGACGGGCAGCACCACATGATCCCCATAGACTGGGTCGAAAAGGTGGAAGGCAACACGGTTTTTCTCAACTGTGACGCGGACAAGGTCTACCGGGAGTGGCAGATCACCGGGGCCGACCGGGAGCTAGACCGTAACGCGAACATGTAGGCGGGTTATGGCCGAGCCTTTTTCCGAGCCTTACCTGAGCAGCGACATCCGCGAGCACATGGCGGTCTACGCGGGGGGTGAGCAGGTGGGCACGGTGGATCATCTCGACGGAACCTACCTCAAGCTGACCCGCAGAGACTCGCCGGACGGGGCGCACCACTGGGTCCCGCTACAGTGGGTCGAGCGGGTGGACACTGCCAACGGGGTGATCTACCTCATCCCCGATGCAGAGGTGGTGCGGCGCGAGTGGCATGACCTGAGCCCCAACATCGAACATCCCCTCGGGTAGAGGGATTCTACCCTGATCCCTCCCCGTTAGTGGGGAGGGATCTCTTTCCGGCGCCCTCCTACAAAAAGTACTTCTAGCGGGCTCGAGCGATCACCCCATTGTGGGCCTTGATGTAGCCGCAGCGCAGGATCTCCAACCCGTTCTCGTGGGCGTACTTGCCGAGCTGCCGGGCGTCCATCAGCTCGCGGTAGCCATAGTTCATCAACCGGCCCATCACCCGGTAAAAGAGCTTGGACTTGAGCTGGCGGCGGGGGGTGGTGAGGATCACGTAACCGCCCGGCTTCACGAACTTACGGTGCCACTCCACCGCCATCGGCTTCAGCGAATCCGGGAAGTGCTCCAAGAGGCCCACCGAGATCACGATGTCGAACTCGGGGCCGTAGTTCAGGTTGCGGATGTCCTCCACCACGAAATCCACCCGGAAGTCCTCGCGGTGGTAGATCTTCCAACTTCCGGTGGCGGGGTTGTAGCCCAGAAAGGGGTAGGCTTGGGGGAACTTGCCGAAGCGCTCGTCACGGCAGAAGGCGTCGTAGTCCACCAGCACGATCTCGCCGCCGGGGTACATGGCCGAAAGCTGCATGGCCTCGTAGCCCTCGGCGGCCCCCAGAAAAAGGATCCTGGGGTGCCTGACCTCGAGCCCCTCGAACAAGGCCCGCTTTCCGCGCGGGTCCCACACCGCGTCCTCGACCCGGTGGACCCTGTTCCAGACCCGGGTTTGCAGCCAGTCCTCGAAGGCCTCCGCCATCTCGGAGAGGTTGAACCCGCTGAAGGCCGCGCGGAGTTCCTGGCTGGTCTGCTCGAGCCGGTGGGGCATGTCGCTGGCGAAGAGGCCGTGAAAGGCCCGGTTGAAGTGCTGCCACTGCACCAACACCGGCATCTCCTGGCCGTGCTCGGCCTCCCAGGCTTTGCGGTCCACCGAGTAATTCTCCACCCGGTAGGGGCGGCCCAGTTCCTTCCAGGAGAGCTTGGCGAAGTCCAGCCGGGTCTCGTCCACGAACACGTCCGGTGGGCTGGTTCGCAGATCGGCGCGATAATTGGGCTCGAGCCAAGTCTTTTCCAGGGTTTGCGTCCAGGTGGCCACGGCCATAGACACCTCCAGGATCGGGCGTTGTCTCGAGTATAGCTCTTTCTCGGCTCGATTCCTGGAAGGGTGGGTAAGGGTTTTGAGGGAGAACAATCCCCATTGCCCTCGGCACCGTAGGTTGGTGAGATCGCAGGCCGTACCGCTACGCCCACCCCGTACAGCGTGTTGCCCTCCGCGTCGTGGGTGCTTCCCCTCGAGCACCGCGCACAAAGCGCCCTCCGGGAAGCACTCGCGCTGGATTTGCAGGAGCGCGGGGTAATCGGCTTCGGTGTAGGGGCGGATGACCCGCCTCATCGCTTTTTTAGGATAAAAGAAAGGGCCACCGCTTCGGGTGGCCCTTCGGGCAAATTCAGCTTTACTCGTTCACGCTAAAGAGAGCTTGAACCTCTCCGTCGCTCAAGGGGCGATTGTAGACCCGCACGTCGTCGATGTTCCCTTGGAAGTAGCTGTTCGCACCGCCGGTGGAAGCGTTGCCCATCACGAAGGGGTTCGAGGTCGAGGGGGTGGTGTAGCTGCCGCTTTTGGTGTCGCTGGCGACTTGGGTGCCGTTGCGGTATAGGCGAACCGTGGTGTTTCCGCCCGAAGCCGAGACGGTGACCGCATAGTGCGTCCAGTTGCTGGTGGATACGCTGTTGGGGTCGGTGAGCAGGAAGGCTATGCCCGAGCCGGTCAGGTAGAACGAGACCTTGTTGTCGAGGCCCTGGTTGTTGATCTTGCCGATGTACAGCCCGGCCCATTGGCCAGCCCCGCTATTATCGGTCTGCCCCAGGATCCAGCGGCCCGAGTTGGTGTTGCTGGGCTTGATCCAGACGCTGTAGCTGAACTGGCCGCTAAAGCCCAGGTTGGCGGTCGAGATCAAGCCGAAGACCGAGTTGCTGTCCCCACAGCCTGCGCCCGAGCCGTTGTTGAAGTCGTAGGCCTTGTTGGCCGCACCGTTGCGGTTAGGGCTGGCCTGCACACAGCTTCCGGCCTGGGTGATCGAGCCATTCTTGCTGTTGCCGCTCGAGTCGCTGGCGTTGCCGTTGAAGAGGTACTCACCCAAGAGACCGTCGCGGGGGATGCTGGCCTGCACGTTCCCTTGCTGGCTCACGCTGACGTTGGAGGCGTCGGTGGCGGTGAGCTTGACCGTGTAGGTCCCGGCGGCGCCATACTTGTGGGTCTGGTTGATCGCGGCGAAGCCGCTGGTGAGGGTGGTCTTGGCTGAGCTGTCGCCCCAGTCGATCTCGACTTTGCTGAGATTGGCGTCGAGGTCGTTGACGCTGGCGGTCACGGTCGCCACGAACCCGGAGATACTGGCGTTGAAACTGTTGATCACGGGGGGGCGGTTGCCGGTGACGCTGGGGTCTAGGGGGGCCGGGTCTTTGTCGTCGGGGGTGCTGTCGCCGTCGGTATCGGCTTTGTAGGGGTCGGTGCCCTTGGCTTTTTCCTGGGCATCGTTGAGGCCGTCGCCATCGAAGTCGGCCACGGTGGGGTTGGAGTAGACCTTGCGGGCCGGTTTGCCTACCACCGCCACGGTCCAGCCGGTCTTGACCTCCTCCCCGTCCTTCAGGCCGTCGTTGTCGAAATCGGGTTTGTCATCGGCAGTGCCGTAGAAGTACTCCTCGCTGGCGAAGAGGCCGTCTTGGTCGCGGTCTTGCACGTAGAGCAGGTGGATTTCGGTGTTGGGCTCGAGCAGGATGTCCTCAAAGTCGGTGTTGGGGGGGATGTTTAGATTGCTCGAACCGACCACCGCCCACATAGCGTGGTTGGCCGGGTCACGGGCCACGTCCACCACGGCTTTGGCGTCGCGCAGGCTGGTGAGCACCTTGGCCCCGCCCGCTTTGGCCTGGGTCTGGAAGGGCAGCTTGAGGATATCGGAGAGCACCTTGCCCATCTTCACGCCCACGATCTGGCCGTTTTGCCGCTCGACGTTGGTGGCCACCCGGGCCCGCTTGACATTGCCGTTGCCGTAATCGATCACCACCAGGGCGGTCTGGGCCAGGGTGTTCTCCTTGAGGAACTCGTAGTTGCGCTCTTCCTGGTCGAGAAGGTCGTAGGTGCTGAACTGGAAGAAGAGGTTGGCCGGGTTGGCCATGATGGCGAGGGCCTGGTCGGCGGGGATCGAGACGTTGTCGGCCCGGATCTCCTTGGTGGAGTTCCCGCTCGAGAGGGTGATGCTGTTGATGGTGGGGGTAAGGGTGGCCACCGTCTTGAACTGGGTGGGGTCGTTGGGATCGCGCAGGAGGGCGGTGATGGATAGGTTCCGCAGCTCGAAGCTCACATCGCCGGTGTTCTTGACCTTGAAGCCGACCCCCAGCCGCCCATCGTCGATGGTGTGCCCGGTGACGCTCCCGTCGCTGCTGGCCTGCTCCTGGGTGGTCTGCGAGGTCCGCGCGGTGTCTTGGGTGTAGCTGCGGGTGTTCTCGTTGGAGAAGCCCGCGCTCACCGTCACCGAGGCGCTCACCTTGGTGCTCACCCCTTCGGTTCCGGCGCTGAGTTCGGCCCCCAAGGTGGCGCTCACGCCGGCCTCCACCCGGCGGGTCTGGGTATCGGTGCTGCTGGTGCTGGTGGAGGTGCTCTGCGCAAGGCTGGTGGTGTAACTCTTGGTGGTGTTGGTTTGGTCGTTGTACTTGACGTTGACGCCCAGGTCGGTGTTACCCTCGAGGGAAAGCTCGAGCTGGGGCACGTTGGCGATGAGCGGGTTGAAGGCCCCACCGCGCACTACCACCTCCTCGTAGTCGGTGATCTTGTCGCCGTCGGTGTCCTTGAGGGTGGGCGAGGTGCCCAGGTTCTTGACCTCGTTCCCGTCGAAGAGGGCCGGGTTGCCGTTGGAATCGCTGTCAGAGTCTACGTCGGTGGGAGAGCTGCCCCACTTCTTCAGCTCGTCTAAGTCGGGGAGCCCGTCCTGGTCGGTGTCGGCGCTGGTAGGATCGGTGAAGCTCTGGCGCTCCTCCTTGTCGGAGAGCCCGTCGCCATCGCTGTCGGCTTTGGCGGGATCGCTGCTCACGTGGCGGGTGTCAAAGCTCCCGTCCCCCTTCTTGACTTTCACGTCCCACCCGGCGACCTCGTCGACGTCGGAGAGCCCGTCTCCGTCGGAATCGCCCGGGCCGGGGGTGAGCGGCGTTCCGGTGAAGGTCTTGCTCTTGGCCGTAGGGTCTATGGGGTTGCCGGCCAGGTCCTTGACCCCCGAGACCGTCACGGTGTAGGTGGTCGCGCTCTGCACCCCGGTGGTCAGGGTGGCTTTGGTCTTGTCGCTGCTGAGCACCGCCGTGTTCACCGCCAGGGTGGGTGAGACCGAGTAGTTGGCGGCTACCGCGGCCTCGGGGCCTACCGCCTCGCTAAAGGTGACCTCGAGCGTGGTGTTCCCGGTCGAGGTGGCGGCGACCACCTTAGGCGGGGTCTGATCCGTCGGGTTCGGGTTGGGTGTGGCGGGGCTCCCGCACCCCGCCAGGCTCACCGCTAACAACAGGGCGAGGGTTACGGACAAACGTTTCCGATTCATACAGCCTCCTCGGTCTTTCGTCGAACCTTTGGGAAGGGTGGGCCGGTTGAGGGGGATCTTTCTTATGGGGCATGGCCCACCTCCTCTCCAGGTCGTTGAGGAGAGGGTAGCGGGGGGGCGTTATATGCCGTTATGCCGACCGGATGGGGTCGGATAGCGGCTCCCGGATGCGCGTCAACCAACGGCTCGGTCTACAAAGCCCGTCTTCCGAACCGGCATCGGTTTGGCGGTGTCCGTGCGGCTTTATCCCACTAGGGCTCCGTGCCATAGCGCTCGATGCAAAGCATTCGATGTGCAGCATTAGATGCGAAGCATTCGGCACCATACCGCTTACCGAAGGGGGCGGGCACGGCTTACCCGCGCGACTCAAGAGTGTCGGTGGGGGTGGACTCTTGGCATGACCCCATTCCTCCCGGTGGATCGCCTGAGCGTCATGGGCCAGGTCGGGGGGCCAGCAAACGCGCTATACTTGCGAGATGATTTGCGGCTCGAGCCGGGCGGAGGTCCATTCGTGCTGATCGCCATCGGTGGCCTGGCTATCTTGATTTTGGGTCTCAAGCTCCTCTCCGAAGCGCTGTCGGCGCTTTTGGGGGGCTCGGCCCGGCGTATCCTCACCGCCGCCACCGCCAGCCCGCTGCGGGCCTGGCTGGCGGGGGTCGTGGTGGGGGCGCTTTCGCTCAACAGTTCGGCCCTTTCCCTCACCGCCATCGGTCTGGCCGAAGCTGGGATCACCTCTTTCGCTACCGCGCTGGTGCTGGGGCTGGCGGCCAAAGCCGGGGCCACGGTGGCCCTTCAACTCGCCGCCACCCCCTTGAGCGCGGTGGCCTTGCCGATCGTCGGGGTGGGGTATCTGTTCACCCTGTGGAACCGGGCGAAAAGCTGGGGCGAGATGCTGAGCGGGCTGGGGCTCTTGCTGCTGGGGATCAACTTGATGGTGCAAAACCTGCTCCCGGCAATGGACAGCGAATTCTTCCGGCTGGCGCGGCAGAGCCTTGAGGCCAACCCCCTCGGGCTGTGGGTGCTGGGCTTCGTCCTGGCGGCCCTCTTAGGCTCGGCCAACGCGGTAGCGGCGCTGGCCCTGGCGCTGGCCGGGGCCCAGGCCCTGACCCTACCGGCGGCCTTGGCGCTGGTGCTGGGCGGGGGGGCAGGCTCGGGCTTCTTGCTGGTGCTCACCCGCTGGGGTGGGGCTCCGCTGGGGCGCCGGATCGCCTGGGCGCACGTGGGTTGGAAGACCTTGCTCTCGGGGGTCTTCTTGCTGCTGATGGGACCCTTCGCCTCCATCAGCCAGAGCATCGCCGGGGTTTTGGGGCTGGGGGTCAGCGGCACGGTGGCCCAGGCCCACACCCTCTACCACCTGCTGGCCTCGCTGCTGGCTCTGCCCCTGCTGCGCCCCCTCGAGGCTCTGATGCACCGCCTGATCCGCGACACCGCGCAGGCCGTCTCGCCCAAGTACCTCTCCACCGAGGCCCTGGCCTCGCGGGAACTGGCCTCGAGCCTGGCCTTGCGCGAGGTGAGCCGGGTGGGCGATCAACTCGCCCAGATGCTGGCCGAGACCGTGCGGATCCTCTCCGACGGCCACGGGAACGCCGCCGAGGTGGCCCGCCGCGAGGAGAAGGTGGACCAACTGACCCGGGCGGTGGTGCTCTACCTGAGCGAGCTTTCCTCGCGCCATCCGGGTGAAGCTCCGTTGATGCTGATGATCGCCGCCAGCGAGATCGAGCACATGGGCGACCAGGTGCGGCGGGTCTTGCGGATGCAGAACAAGCTGTACCAGCAGCACCTGGAGTTCTCCAGCGAGGGCCGGGCCGAGCTGGCCGCCGCCGCCGAGCGCACCCACCATCGGCTGCGGCTGGCCCTGGCTGCCCTGGCGACCCGCAACGCGGCCCTGGCTGACCAAGTGCTGGCCGAGCGGCAGGAGATGGAGCAGTACCTTCTCGACCTGAGGCGCTCGCACCTGTTGCGCCTCGAGCGCGGGCGGGTCGAGTCCAAAGCCACCACCCTGGCCCACCTCGATCTGCTGATCGTGCTGGACGAACTGGACCAGAGCCTGACCCGGCTCGCGGCCCTCTCCCGCGACCTCGACGCCCCGGCTGTGCGCCCTCGAGTTTCGACTGAGAAAAACTAGGTTAGGCTAAAACGCATGGATGCGGCAGCTACCTATATCGCCGATGTTTTGGTGGTCGGGGCGGGGATCGTTGGGGTTTCGTGCGCGTACCGCCTGGCCGAGCGTGGGCTCAAAGTGCGGGTGCTCGAGGCCGCCGCCGCCCCCGCGATGGGCTCCACCGGCAAGAGTGCGGCGGGCGTGCGGGTGCAGTTCTCCGAGCCCACCAACATCCTGCTCTCCTGGAGGAGTATCCAAGAGTACCGCCAGATGCCCGAGGCGGCTTACCGGCCCGTCGGCTACTTGTTCTTGGTGCCTGAGTCCGAATGGCCCGAGCACCGCAAAGCGGTAGAGCTTCAGCGCTCGCTCGAGGTTCCGGTGGAGGAGCTGGGTCTCGAGGATGCTCAGCATATTGTCGAGTTCGACCCCGAGGGGCTCGCCGGGGCCACCTTGGGCCCGGCGGACGGGGTGGTGGACCCTCACGGGATCACGATGGAGTACCTGCGCCGGGCTCGAGCCCTGGGCGGGGCGTTGCACCCCCCGGCTGTCGCCGCGCAACTACATCTCGAGACCGAGCTCCTCCGGGCGACCCGTCGGGGCCAGGTCTGGAACGTCGAAACCAGCCGAGGTACGTTTGAAGCCCCGTTCATCCTCAATGCTGCCGGGGCCTGGGCGGGCGAGGTCGGGAAGCGGGCCGGTCTGGAGATCCCGGTGCAACCCGCCCGCCGCCTCGTGTTCGCTACCGCCCCCACCGCCTGGAAGCATAGCTACCCGCTCACCATCGACCTCTCGAGCGGTTTCTGGTTCCGCTCGGAGGGCGAGCGAATCATCTTCGGCAAGAGCAACCTGGCCGAGGTGGGCTTCTCTGAGGGGATGGACTGGGCCTGGCTCGAGCCCACGCTCGAGGCCGGTCTTGCCCGCTTCCCCTGGCTCGCCAAAACCGCCCTGGATCGCAAAGCTTCTTGGTGGGGCTACTACGAGGTCACGCCCGACCACAACCCCATCCTGGGCCGGATGCCGGGGGTCGAGGGTTGGGTCAACGCCTGTGGCTTTAGCGGGCACGGGGTCCAACAGGCCGCCACGGTGGGCCGTCTGATGGCCGAGGAAATCACCGAGGGCCGCGCCTCTACCCTCAACATAGATTCCTTGCGCTACGAGCGGTTCTCGAGCCGGGCTCGAGTCGCTGAACGAAACATCGTTTAATCTTCGGCTTTGACTAAAGACCGAGAGGCTCCTGGGCTAAGGGCGGAAGTGCCGTTCTGGCTGGGATTTTATGCCGCTCGAGGCTCGAGCTATTGATTAATAAATAGTTTGACTCGGGTGAGGATATTACGTTATAATCATATTCGTATCAAGCCCCTGACCTATGCTCTACCACAACCTGTCTTGCAAAAGGGCCGACCAGCGGCTACACTGCGGAGCGGTAGGTGAAATGATGAGCGGCATCCTCATGATTAGAGTGCGCTTCTAAGCGCTCAGCCTGACCCGAATTCCGCGACTATCGGGACGAAGTATTGTCCTGTGAGAGCTGGCGGCCTTCGGGCCGCCGGTTCTGTTTGGATGACTCGAGAACGCTTTTTGCTGGGGGAACCATGATTTTGCAGACGCCTGTGCAGACCAAGACCGCGATCGAGGTGCGAGATCTGAGGAAAGTATTTCGTAAACGCGAAGGGATATTTCGCGGCACGGTAAAGGAAGAATGGGCGCTCAAGGGGGTGAGCTTCCAGGTCCTCGAGGGGGAAACCTACGGTCTCTTGGGGCCGAACGGCTCGGGAAAGTCCACCCTGATCCGCATCCTCTCGACCCTGCTCACCACGGACGGGGGAGAGGTCCGGTTGCTTGGGCTCAGGCTGCCGCAAGAAGAAGCCAAACTGCGGCGGCTGATGGGCCGGGTGAGCGTGGACGCGGCCTTCTACAAGAAGCTCTCGCCGCGCGAGAACCTGCTCTACGCCGCGCAGCTCTACGGCCTCGAGCCCAAGAAAGCCGAGAAGCGGGCCATGGAGATCTTAGAACGCCTGGGG